>NZ_JAPNMC010000010.1:0-190426 GCF_026627565.1 Enterobacter cloacae complex sp. 2022EL-00788
TTCTTAAAGTATGGCGGTGAGGGGGGGATTCGAACCCCCGATACGTTGCCGTATACACACTTTCCAGGCGTGCTCCTTCAGCCACTCGGACACCTCACCATATTGTTTTGCTGCCTGACCGCTTGGGGGGCAACGGGGCGCTACTATAGGGAGTTGCGCCAAAACGGTCAAGCAGATTTTCTGCATTCGTGCCTGTTCGGTTAAGCCTTAATCAGCTTTTGCCGCACAGCGTAGGATTAACGCTGTGAATCGAGCACTTCGCTGTTTTTCACCACGTCCTGCGCTTTGCCGTAGCTTTCGATGAGCAGCTGGTAGGCCGGGAAGATATGCGTGTAAACCTCAGCCCATTCAGCCGCATCTTCACGATTCCATGTCCGCTGAATCTCAGAAGCAACGGCTGCCGTATCCATCGGCACCACGCCTGCCTGCACCACGCGGGCAAGAGTGATCTCCTGGGCCATCTTGCTGTAGGTGCCGGACGCATCTATTACCGCAAACACTTTGTAGCCATCCGCCACCGCGCTGATAGAGGGAAAAGCCATGCAGACGCTGGTGATAGTGCCCGCGATAATCAGCGTTTTACGCCCCGTGGCTTTTACCGCCGCCACAAACTCCGGGTTATCCCAGGCGTTGATCTCGCCCTTACGCGCAACGTACTGCGCGTGCGGCGCGTTGGCGTGGATCTCCGGGATAAGCGGGCCGTTTGGTCCCTGTGGCACCGACGCCGTGGTGATCACCGGGATCTTCGCCAGCGAGGCAATTTTTGCCAGCGCCGCCGCACGGGCGCGCAGCTCGGGCATTGGCATGTCGCCAACGGTCTGGAACAGCCCGCTCTGGTGATCGATAAGCAGCATGACTGCATCATTTACGTCAATAACGGGACGTGCACCGTTGAAGTTTGCAGGGGGAGACATAATGCGCTCCTTTATTACGTTCAGATCTGGCCAAAGCGGCCGGAGTTGAAATCGCGAATTGCCTCGGCGATTTCGGTTTTACTGTTCATCACAAACGGGCCATAGCCGACAATCGGTTCATTCAGCGGCTCCCCGGCCATCAGCAGCACCTTCGCGTCGCTGCTGGCTTCGAGATGCAGCTTGTCACCGCTCTGGCTTAGCACGACCAGCTGCGCTTCACCCGCCGGCGTGGCGCCATTTACCGTCACGCTGCCCTCAACGACAACCAGCGCCGCGCTCCAGCCCTCTGGCTGATGGAGCGTCAGATGGCTGCCCTGATTCAGCGAGAGATCCCACACATTCAGCGGCGAGAAGGTATGAGCCGGGCCGGTTACATCTTCATAGCGTCCAGCGATGACGCGTAGCGTTCCGCTGTTATCCGGAAGGGTAACCGACGGGATATCCGCCCGAGTGATGCTCTGGTAGCCCGGCGTCGCCATCTTGTCTTTGGCGGGCAGGTTGACCCACAGCTGCATCATTTTCAGTTCGCCGCCTTTCTGCGCGAACGCGCCGGAGTGGAACTCCTCGTGCAGAATGCCTGCGCCAGCCGTCATCCACTGCACGTCTCCCGGGCCAATCACGCCGCCTCTGCCGGTGGAGTCACGATGCTCAACCTCACCGGCGTAGACGATGGTGACCGTTTCAAAGCCGCGATGAGGATGCTCGCCCACGCCGCGTTTTACGCCATCCGCCGGGAAGGTGTGAGGCCCGGCGTAATCCAGCAGCAGAAACGGGCTTAGCGTTTCGCCATGCGTCTGGTAAGAAAACATCGAACGAACGGGAAAACCGTCGCCGACCCAGTGCGGACGGGGTGCGGTATAAACGCCAGTTACGTTTTTCATGATTAACTCCTGATGTTCTGTTGATGTAATTAGCTTATATTCAGGGTTAATATCCCGGTAGATAGCGAAAATGACATTCACTGTTCTTCAAATAGAACAATGGGGGCATATGCAGGATCTCAATGATTTCGCGTGGTTCGTGAAGGTGGTGGACCATGGTGGGTTTGCGGCGGCAGGGCGAGCGCTGGATCAGCCTAAATCCAAACTGAGTCGCCGGATCGCACAGCTGGAGGAGCGGCTCGGCGTTCGGTTGATACAGCGCACCACGCGGCAGTTCACGGTGACTGAGGTGGGGCAGACGTTTTATCAGCACTGTAAAGCGATGCTGGTAGAGGCCGAAGCGGCGGAGGAGGCCGTGGCTGCCTTACAGGCTGAACCGCGCGGTATGGTCAGGATCGCCTGTCCGGTGACGTTACTGCACGTTCACGTGGGGCCAATGCTGGCAACGTTTATGGCACGCTATCCGGGGATTAACCTCCAGCTGGAAGCGACCAACCGCCGGGTCGATCTGGTCGGTGAGGGAGTGGATGTGGCGATCCGCGTTCGCCCGCGTCCGTTTGACGACAGCGATTTAGTGTTAAGGGTGCTGGCTGACAGGGGACACTGCCTGGTTGCCGGACCGTCCCTGATTGAACGGATGGGTAGCCCGTCGATGCCCTCTGAACTCAGCAAATGGCCGGGTTTAAGTATGGGGGCCGGCAGGCACCTGCATAAGTGGGATCTGAGCGGGCCGGAGGGGGCGAAAGCAGAGGTTCACTTTACGCCGCGCCTGGTGACGACCGACATGCTGGCGCTGCGGGAAGCGGCGATGGCGGGCGTGGGCGTGGTGCAGCTGCCGATTTTGATGGTGAAAGATCAGCTTGCGTCAGGGGAACTGGTTCGGGTACTGGACGCGTGGGAGCCAAGACGGGAAGTGATTCACGCAGTATATCCTTCCCGGCGCGGTTTACTGCCGTCGGTCAGGACGCTGGTGGATTTTCTTACCGAAGAATATGCCCGGATGGTGGAGGAGTAACGTTTCCGGGGGACAACTGAATGCGAGCACCGAACTATCCCCTCTACCCTCTGGGGAGAGGGTTAGGGTGAGGGGGGGATTGACTCGCTTCGCTCGCCCTGCGGGCAGCCTGTTCGCTGCGCTCGCAGTCTGTCCAACTGGCTGTCGCCAGTTGTCGAACCCCGGTCGGGGATTCTCATCCCCCCCACAGGTGTGCAATATGTGAAAAAAAGCCCGTACTTTCGTACGAGCTCTTCTTTAAATATGGCGGTGAGGGGGGGATTGACTCGCTTCGCTCGCCCTGCGGGCAGCCTGTTCGCTGCGCTCTCAGTCTGTCCAACTGGCTGTCGCCAGTTGTCGAACCCCGGTCGGGGGTTCTCATCCCCCCACAGGCGTGCAATATGCGAAAAAAAAAGCCCGTACTTTCGTACGAGCTCTTCTTTAAATATGGCGGTGAGGGGGGGATTCGAACCCCCGATACGTTGCCGTATACACACTTTCCAGGCGTGCTCCTTCAGCCACTCGGACACCTCACCATATTGTCATCCCGTTGTTGTCGGGACGGGCGCTAATGTAAGGAAAAGCCGTACTGCCGTCAACTCACTTTTTCAGTAATTTAGCGCGTTTAGACAAACTTCAGGCAACCTGATTCCGAAATGTGCGAAAAGCGCCTCTTTTATCAGCAACGCGGTTTCCCGTTAAATTTGTTATGCTGGCAATCCAGTTGAAAATGAAAATAAAACCGCGCAAAAAAGGCAGGAATGACTATGGATATTATCTTCTATCACCCCACTTTTGATACGGCTTACTGGATTGACGCGATCGCGGCTGCACTGCCTGGCGCACGCGTTCGCGAGTGGAAGCGGGGCGATAATGAACATGCCGACTACGCCCTCGTCTGGCATCCGCCGGTTGAAATGCTTCAGGGGCGCAGGCTGAAGGCGGTGTTTGCCCTCGGCGCTGGCGTGGATTCCATTTTAAGTAAGCTGAAGGCACACCCGGAAATGCTGGCGGAGGATATTCCCCTGTTCCGGCTGGAAGATACCGGCATGGGCCAGCAGATGCAGGAATATGCCGTGAGCCAGGTGCTGCACTGGTTCCGCCGCTTCGACGATTATCAGGCGTTTAAGCAGAAGGCCCACTGGGAACCGCTCCCGGACTATCAGCGTGAAGATTTTACCATCGGCATCCTCGGGGCAGGGGTATTAGGCTCAAAAGTGGCAGAAGCGCTCGCGCCGTGGGGCTTCCCGCTGCGCTGCTGGAGCCGCAGCCGCAAGAATTACCCGGGCGTCGAGAGCTTTGCCGGCATGGACGAACTCCCCGCGTTCCTGAAACAGACGCGTGTCCTCATTAACCTGCTGCCAAATACGGGGGAGACGGTTGGCATTATTAACGGTGCGCTGCTCAACCAGCTGGCTGACCAGAGCTACCTGATGAACCTGGCGCGCGGGGTGCACGTTGTAGAGGACGATCTGCTGAACGCGCTGGACAGCGGTAAGCTGAAAGGCGCTATGCTGGACGTGTATAGCCGCGAGCCGCTGCCGGCGGAAAGCCCGCTCTGGGCTCACCCCCGCGTGGCGATGACGCCACATGTTGCGGCCGTGACGCGTCCGGCAGAGGCCGTAGCGTATATCTCGCATACCATCAGCGAGATAGAGAAGGGCAACGCGGTGACCGGACAGGTCGACAGACAGCGAGGCTACTGAGAGAAACCCGGCGTTAGCCGGGTTTTTGCTAATATTCGCCGCTGATAACTGCTATCCTTTGGAAAAAACGCAGAGGAGAGAAAGATGTATCCCGTTGACCTGCATATGCATACCGTCGCCAGCACCCACGCTTACAGCAACCTCCATGATTACATCGCGCAGGCGAAGCTTAAGGGCATTAAGCTGTTTGCGATAACCGATCACGGCCCGGATATGGCGGATGCGCCGCACTACTGGCATTTTGTGAATATGCGTATCTGGCCTCGTCTGGTAGACGGCATCGGGATACTGCGCGGCATTGAAGCGAATATCAAAAATATCGACGGTGACATTGACTGCACCGGCCCGATGCTGACCTCGTTAGATCTGATCCTCGCCGGTTTTCATGAGCCCGTTTTTGCGCCGCAGGATAAAGACACCAATACCGCGGCGATGATCGCCACCATAGCCAGCGGCAACGTGCACATTATCAGCCATCCGGGCAACCCTAAATACCCGATTGATATTGAGGCCGTGGCGCAGGCGGCGGCAAAACACCGCGTGGCGCTGGAAATTAATAACTCCTCGTTTGTTCACTCGCGCAAGGGCAGTGAAGCAAACTGTCGCGCCGTGGCGGCGGCCGTGCGTGACGCGGGCGGGATGGTGGCGCTGGGCTCTGATTCACACACCGCCTTCACGCTGGGTGACTTCAGCGAGTGCCTGAAAATTTTACAGGACGTGAACTTCCCGGAAGAACGGATCCTGAACGTCACGCCGCGGCGTATGCTCGACTTCCTTGAGTCGCGCGGCATGGCACCGATTGATGAATTTGCCGATCTTTAATTAATAACGGAACAGAAACATGAATGAGTTTTCCATCCTTTGCCGCGTGCTGGGCACCTTATATTATCGCCAGCCGCAGGACCCGCTGCTGGTTCCGCTGTTTACCCTCATCCGTGAAGGTAAACTGGCGCAGAATTGGCCGCTGGAGCAGGATGATTTGCTGGAACGTTTGCAAAAAAGCTGCGACATGCAGCAGATTTCAACCGATTACAACGCGCTGTTCGTGGGGGAAGAGTGTCGCGTTTCGCCGTATCGTTCTGCCTGGCAGGAAGGTGCAACCGAGGCGGAGGTGCGGGCATTTCTTTCAGAACGCGGCATGCCGCTGACGGATATGCCAGCCGATCATATCGGTACGCTGCTGCTGGCGGCCTCGTGGATTGAAGATAACGCGGGAGACGATGAGAATGAGGCGATTGAAACCCTGTTCGACACGTACCTGCTGCCCTGGTGCGGCACTTTCCTCGGCAAAGTTGAGGCTCACGCCACCTCGCCATTCTGGAGAACGCTGGCACCCCTGACGCGCGATGCCATCGCTGCGATGTGGGATGAGCTGGAAGAAGAGAACGAAGAGTGATTTAAGTCACAAAAAACCTGCAACGATACATTTCAACTTGCACGTAATGTGCTTCCGATCTCATTTCCCCGGTGCGCATCTGCTAAGATGCGCACCATGAATATCTTACTTTGTATTGCACTCACGACAGGCATCCTCTCCGGCATCTGGGGATGGGTAGCAGTGTCTCTCGGTTTGTTGAGCTGGGCGGGTTTCCT
The DNA here is from genome assembly GCF_026627565.1 of Enterobacter cloacae complex sp. 2022EL-00788. NCBI lineage: Bacteria > Pseudomonadati > Pseudomonadota > Gammaproteobacteria > Enterobacterales > Enterobacteriaceae > Enterobacter > Enterobacter cloacae complex sp. 2022EL-00788. The sequence goes on from NZ_JAPNMC010000010.1 coordinate 6,089, forward strand.
TGGCTGCACGGCCTATTTCGCCTGCCCGCAGGGTGGCCTGAAGGGGCTGTTTATTTCGGGCTGTACCCTGCTGAGCGGGGTAGCCTGGGCGATGGTCATCATGAAGGGCAGCGCGCTGGCACCGCATATCGAGATGCTGGGTTACGTCATGACCGGGGTTGTGGCCTTCCTGATGTGCATTCAGGCAAAACATCTGCTGCTCTCCTTCGTGCCCGGCACGTTTATGGGCGCCTGCGCCACCTTTGCCGGGCAGGGGGAGTGGAAGCTGGTGGTGCCTTCGGTAATGCTGGGATTACTGTTTGGCTATGCCATGAAGAACAGCGGCCTGTGGCTTGCAGCCCGACGAGAAAAGCCCCAGAACGTTACGGCGGTAAGTGAATAAAAAAAGGCGAGAGTGATATCTCGCCTTTTTTAGCGCTGCCGATCAGGATTCCGGCGGCACCGACATCTCGCGGTACTTCACCAGAACCGCATTTCTTACGTCACTCTTATTCTGAAGATCCCACAGGCCGCGATCGATACCGTCGTTAATCAGGAAAATCACCCCGGTTTCGATGGCCGACATCAGGCACAGCATAACCGGCTCGTTGGCGGTGTAGCCAATTTCACCTTCCAGCAAACGCTGATAGTCAATAAAGCGGAATACCCCCGCCTGCACCTCATAAGAGAGAATCGTTTTGCTGGTGGTTACGGAGGACAAAATTTCGCCCGTACTCACGTTAACCACGCGCAGGCTAACGGCAATCTGATCCAGCTGATACTGCGTGTCGGCTCCAATTCCAAAGTAACGCGCACCTGCGCCGCCCGATTTCACGTTGCTTTCGTAGCCGATAATCGACCCTTCCACCATGATATTGGCTGCGGTGAGAGACTGAAGCGGCATGCGGTTATTGACGCCGACGGTCCCATTCTCCTGAGCGGCACGAATGATTTTTCGTTCGTTCAGCAGGTTTTGCAGTCCCTGACGCTCCAGCGGGATAAACCAGCGCGAATCTTTCAGGGCGGTAACCAGCATCGCGGTTGCGCTCTGCGGGACGGCCGTCGAGAAGTTGCTGGCCGGATACGGTTTGAACTGTCCCGTTTCGTCCTGAATGTTATACACCGAGACGAATATCTTCCCGGTTGGCACCGGCAGATGCGTCAGGTCGCGATAGCTCTGGGCGCGGGGCATTAACGTTGGCTTAGCGGCTTCTTTCGGCGGAGCAGTTAAACAACCGCTTAATAAGCACACCGCAACTAAAATAAAAAAGCGCTGCATGATGATTGTCCTTATTTCGGAGGTGTTCAGAAATCAGTTGAACTGGTCTGCAAGCCGGAAACCTGGATTGTCGACGTTCTTCCGGTTTTACGATCGGTCACATTTAACTGAAGCTGCCCATCTTTGTTGGCAATATCGACGATAAAGTCGTTAGTCACCATGCGGCCGGGTTTGCCGGTATTAATATTGGTTAACAAGCCTCCTAATATTTGCGACTGGATGGCCTGAGTGAAGTTATCCAGCGCAGACGGGGTCTCGATACCGAAATCATCGTCATAGCTGGGGTCCTTATACGAGTTTTGAGCCTGAGCCTGATTAAGCATAAATGCCCCGTTATTCGGGTTGCCGCCAAAATTGGGGTTGCGGAACTGAAAGGTCATATTTCCGGCCCAGCTTAATGGCGCAATGAGCATTAACGAAATCACCGTGTGTGCGAGACGCATAACAGCCTCCGAAATAGGTATCGTTGCTAGAACTCATCTTTTGCTAAATCGCCGGTGCTCAAAAGAGCTTTGTCTAACTGCAGGCGGTTAATAGCGTCTTCTGTTTGTGCCAGCGCGAAAGCGACGTTTCGATCGAAGTCTCTTTTCGTTGGGAATAAAAAGGTCTGGTAAATAACGTCCTGATTAGCGGTTATTGTGATCCAGCTTCCCCAGCGCGCGCTGGGCCTCTCGTTGATGGTTAAATTACCGGGGTAGTCGCTTTCCCACTTATCGCTGAAGGCGCGATAAAAATCGTGTCCGACAGAGGTAACGGTGTGGTCGGTTAACAGCCCCGGAACTTCAACCTCAACAGCCTGAAGGCTTCCGACAGCAAACAGGAAGCCTGCGGCGGCAATCCAGTTCAGCGTGCTTTTCATGCTATTAGCGCCTGAGGTTATCGTTTGCCCACGACACCGCCTGCGTGCGATTTTTAACAGCTATCTTTTTGAAAAGATTATAAAGATGCGTCTTAACCGTATTTTCGCTGATAAATAACGAACGGGCGATTTCAATATTTGAAGCACCGATACGCAGTTTGTTCAGGATCTCTTTCTCACGGTGCGTCAGAAGTGCGGATTCTGAACTGTTATAGCGATAATTGCCGGAGTGGGTAATCAGGTAGCTGGCAAGCTTTTGCGAGAAATAACACTCTCCGCGCAATATGCTCTGCAACCCCTCTACGACACGGTTCTCTTCTTCAGTGACGTAAAATACGCCGTTGATATGTGGCCAGCTCTCTATTTCGCGGAAGGGATACTCATCAGGGGTATTCAATAATAGCAAACGGATATTATTGTTTTTCCTGCTTAAATTATCCTGCCAGTAATGGATTAGTTTTTTATCCGCTTCCATCATATCGAGTAAAATGATGCTGCCAGGCGCGATGTCATCAAAAGAACGTTGAATATTATGCAGTTTCCCGCTCAGTGAAAGACATTGCTTTAAGTGCTGCAACAACGCTGTAGCCTGTAAAGAAGGTTTGGTGATCAACAATAACGTATGACCGGGTAAGCTATGGACTTCATTAAACATGATGAAACCCCACTTTATTTATGACACCCGGCAGCTGCCCTCTCGTGTAATTGAAAGAGGAACCAGAAGTACTGACAGGTGTGGCACTGCTGTGTGTAGTTAAAAACCACCTCCAGAGGAGGCGGTAAATTTAAAAACAAATAACGTGCTGCTGTTTTCAATCTAGCTATTGCAAACTTTAAAGCAAGTGTTAATCCTGTAACAGAATGTAACTCTGGATATTAAAATGTGTATTTCGCGAGAGATATTGATTTTACGTTAATGTGAAAGTTGTACAGGTGAATAATGATGCACAGATTTTATCCGTCATGCAAACTATTATAACCGGCTGATGTTTATTGCTTTGTATTATCGCAGGCCAGCCGGCAGAGGGTATGAGAAGCGTAAAAAAAGTAAGCCCTTTCTAAGCAGGACGGTTTTCTTAAGAAAACTTGCTTCGCGTCACGCGGATCGTAAAGGATGTGCTTTTTCATGCGCAGGAGGCCAGCCAAAGTTAGACGGTCCGCCTGTTCGTTGTACAACGGCAAAGCGAGTATCTTGTTTCTGCATTTGACGTGCGTGGCAGCTTCCGGGGCGAAATTTACGACTTTGAGGTGAAGCGGTATATAAAAATAATAAGCACGGGTGAGATATTAAATAACTTCCGGCAGACATAATGTTTTTCGTAACGCGGCGTTAACAAAACGAATCGCGTTAACGACGGAGTAAACGTTTCTTTTATAGCCAGGCCCAGGGTGACAGCATGAAAAACAAAACGTTGCTTATGATGTTTACATTACTGGGTGCGCCTGGATTTGTAATCGCAGGATCTTCAGATTTAGCCGTTTCTGAATATAACTTCGCGATTAATGAATTAAGTAAAGCTTCATATAATCAGGCCGCCATTATTGGTCAACAGGGATCCGGGAATAATGCTGATGTTCGCCAGGGCGGTGCTAAATTACTGTCCGTAATTTCTCAGGATGGGGGAAATAACCGAGCGAACGTCGATCAGTCAGGGGCTTATAACCTTGCTTATATCGATCAGTCCGGTAACGGCAACGATGCGAGTATCAAGCAGGGGGCTTTCGGTAATACCGCCATGATTATCCAGAAAGGCTCGGGTAACAGGGCGAATATAACGCAGTACGGTACGCAGAAAACAGCAGTTGTAGTACAGAGACAGTCGCAAATGGCTATTCGCGTTATTCAACGCTAGCCATCCGCGACGGCTTAATCAATCCGATGGGGGTTTACCATGAAACTTTTCAAAGTGGCAGTTATTGCAGCAATCGTAGTTTCTGGCAGTGCTTTCGCAGGTGCGGTACCACAGTTTGGCGGCGGCCACGGCGGTGGATGGGGAGGCGGCAATAATGGCCCTGACTCAACCCTGAGCATTTACCAGTACGGTGGCGGTAACTCCGCGCTGGCCCTGCAGACGGATGCCAGAGACTCTGAACTGACCATTACCCAGCATGGTGGCGGTAACGGCGCAGATGTAGGGCAGGGCTCTGATGACAGCTCCATCGATCTGCTGCAAAAAGGCTTTGGTAACAGTGCAACCATTGACCAGTGGAACAGCAAAGACTCGGTTATCAGCGTGAAACAGTTCGGTGGCGGTAACGGCGCGGCTGTAGACCAGACCGCGTCCGGTTCAACGGTGACCGTGCAGCAGGTTGGCTTCGGCAACAACGCCACCGCGCATCAGTACTGATTCTGCTCCATGCTAAAAACAGGGCGTGTGCCCTGTTTTTTTTCGTGAGGACCTCATGAGCACACTCATTCTCCTGGCCGCGCTTTCAGGCCAGATAACGTTCAATACCTCACGGCAGGACGAAACGATCTCCATTATTCCGCGGGTCACTCTGGTGGACGCCTGCCGCTGCCGGGTCGGCGTTTTATCCGTACGCCAGGGGCCGGCTGGGAAAAGTATCTCCCGGCAGAAAAATACCCTTTTTATCCCCGCTAATCAGCCGATTGATTTAACCCGTATACGTTTAAATATGGGTTCAGGGGATGCGGTAAAAATAATTGTCACCGTTACCGATGGAAAATCGCTTCATTTATCCCAGCAGTGGACCGCGCCGATGAGTACGCTTTAATAATTCATGAAATCAATGATTTATAAAAGTGGCGGACCTGCGAAGGTGAGCTATGCTGATATCAAGAACCCCGCAATTTGGTTCCGTAACGTGATACTTCATAGGTCATAACGGAGCGTTTTTACCCCTCAAGGACGAATTTCATTGAGGAGTACAAATAATGATCAAATCCGCAGCGTGTATTATTTCCGGTATGGGACTGATCCTGTCCGCCTTTTTTTCTCCGGCGTATTCAGCCACGATTGAAAAGGGAGGGATTATTCATTTTCGCGGCGCGATTGTGGCCGATCCTTGCGACGTCACTCCTCAGCAGCATCGGCAGCTTTCCATTTCCTGCCCGGATAATAACCATATCAACACGCAAACCATCAGCTATGACGAGGCTTTAAGCGGCCATCAGTCTCGGTCCAATCTGGCCGCCGTCACCATGAAATACCTGAATGAACAGAAAACGCTCGCGGTCGTTCAGGTGGACTACCGTTAATCGCCGATTCTGGTACGACGGTTTTTCTCCTTCGCCCTCTGCGATACACTGGTGAAAAAGGCGGGGTGTAGGGGGTGTTTATGAGACCGCAAATCGACGTAGTTCATGGCGATATCACGACGGTGCACGTAGACGTGATCGTTAACGCTGCCAATTCTTCCCTGCTGGGTGGGGGCGGCGTGGATGGTGCCATTCACCGGGCCGCCGGACCTCGGCTCCTTGAGGCGTGTAAGGTCGTAAGACAGCAGCAGGGAGAGTGCCCGCCGGGGCATGCTGTTATTACGCTGGCGGGCGATCTGCCGGCCAAAGCGGTGATCCATACCGTGGGCCCCGTCTGGCACGGGGGAGATCGCCATGAGGCTGAAATTCTGGAGCAGGCGTATCGCAACTGCCTGCGGCTTGCGGCAGATAACGGGTATAAGACGATGGCATTCCCGGCCATCAGCACGGGCGTTTACGGTTATCCAAAAGAGGCGGCTGCAGCTATCGCCGTGAATACCGTTTATCACTACCTTTCCCTCAAGCCCATGCCGGAAAAAGTCATTTTTGTCTGTTTCGATGAAGAGACCGCCGACCTGTATCAACGGCTGCTGACCGAGCGCAGCCAGGCATTTTGATGTCTGGGAGGCAAAAACGGCGCCCTTGCGGCGCCGTTTTTTTATCCTGCTTTAACCTGTGGTTTTCCTGAGAACAGGAAGCGCAATAGCGGGATCCGCAGGTGGATTTCATACAGCACAACGGCAATGCCAACCACAAAGACGAGGCCGGTGAAAAAGCCCAGCGCGTTTGACGCAATATGCGGCGTGATGTAAGCGCCGAAGAACAGCGTCAGCGGGTGGTGAACCAGGTAGATAAACAGCGAAGCATTAACGAAGTAGGTCACGCGGCTGGATTTAAAATTCAGCAGGCGATGGCCGAGCGCGAACACCACGTTCACCATCCACAGGCCCATCAGCATGGTTATCACGCTTTCCGTTTCGTACATCCACGCGTCCCCGCTGCCGTAGCGCTGATTGAGCAAGTAGGCCGCGAAGGCCAGAGCAGCACCCACGGCACACCAGGGGGAGGGGGTAGTAAACAGCGCCTTAAGCCGCGGATGAATGAATGCCAGCGCCCCGATCAGGAAGAAGGGAATGTAGAATAGCGTTTGCATCACCACGAAATTAAACAGCCCGTCGCTCAGAATGGGCGGGTAGACAATGAAAAGGGTGCGCCTGAGGGCCGCATAAGCGATTCCCAGCGCAAAAAACAGCAGCGACAGCTTGCCCAGGGTGATGCTGGAGAAGAAGGTGCGGGATGCTGTGCTCGCCCGCTGGCGCAGCCAGCTGAAGATCGCGAGGCTTACCGTGGTTAGCACCACCAGCACCAGCAGGAACCAGAGATGAGATATCAGCTCCCAGGCCAGGGTGTTGTATTTTTCATACAGAGAGAGATTCGGCCAGCTTTCCGTCTTTCCTTTGACGTACTGCAGCATAATAAACTGCGGCAGCGTTAACAGGGGGATCGCCGTCAACATCGGTATCCCAACGCGCTCCACGCGGACCTTCCACCATCGCTTCAGGGGATAGCGCAAAAAGAGCATGTAGGAGAAATAGCCGGAAATGACGAAAAACACCTGCATGCGGAAGGCGTGAATAAAATCGTTAAACAGCGTAAGCCACCACGAAGGCATCTGGCTGTTCACGTGCCAGGTATGGCTGGAATAAATCAGTGAAATGTGAAAAGGGATCCCCAACAGCATCAGCCATGCGCGGATCGAGTCGAGGAAATATTCACGTTCTACAGGGGGTGTGCTCATATCGCGTTGCGCATTCTCAGACTTTTCGCCTTATCCATAAGGCTCTTAATGGTTACATTCGGAGCCAACCCTACACCAAGACCGACACCCTGTCTCCAGGATAAGCACGCAAAGTGAAAAGCGGGTTCTTTCATTTGCTTATTCCATGAGCCAGCGAGCTGAACAAAGCAGTGATAATGTTGTCGGATTGCCTGAGTTTCCATTAAAATGGATCGGATCGATATAAGCACACAAAGGGGGAAGTGCTTACTTATTATGAAACATAAACCACAAGTAATGAAAATGCGTTGGTTGGGTGTTGCAGTGCTGTTGTCTCTGTATACCTCATCTGCACTGGCCTTTAACATCGATGATGTCGCAAAACAGGCAAAATCGATGGCGGGCAAGAGCTATGAAGCGCCAAAAAGTAACCTGCCCTCCGTTTTCCGCGACATGAAATACGCGGACTATCAGCAGATCCAGTTCAATCACGATAAAGCGTACTGGAACAATATTAAAACCCCGTTCAAGCTTGAATTTTATCATCAGGGTATGTACTTCGACACGCCTGTTGCCATCAATGAAGTGACGGCAACCGCGGTTCGCAAAATCAAGTACAGCCCGGATTATTTCAATTTTGGCAATGTGCAACACGATAAAGATACGGTGAAAGACCTCGGCTTCGCAGGCTTCAAGGTGCTTTACCCGATCAACAGCAAAGATAAAAACGACGAAATCGTCAGCATGCTTGGCGCCAGCTACTTCCGCGTAATCGGCGCGGGGCAGGTGTACGGGCTTTCTGCGCGCGGCCTGGCCATTGATACCGCGCTGCCATCAGGTGAAGAGTTTCCGCGTTTCCGCGAGTTCTGGATCGAACGTCCAAAGCCAACCGACAAACGTCTCACCATCTATGCGCTCCTTGACTCCCCTCGTGCGACTGGCGCTTATCGCTTCGTGATTATGCCAGGGCGTGACACGGTGGTGGACGTGCAGTCTAAAGTTTACCTGCGCGATAAAGTGGGCAAGCTGGGCGTTGCGCCGTTGACCAGCATGTTCCTGTTCGGGCCGAACCAGCCGTCTCCGGCGACCAACTTCCGTCCCGAGCTGCATGACTCCAATGGCCTGTCCATCCATGCCGGTAACGGCGAGTGGATCTGGCGTCCGCTGAACAACCCGAAACATCTGGCCGTCAGCAGCTTTGCGATGGAAAACCCGCAGGGCTTTGGTCTTCTGCAGCGTGGCCGTCAGTTCTCCCGCTTTGAAGATCTGGATGACCGCTACGATCTGCGCCCGAGCGCCTGGGTTACGCCGAAGGGCGACTGGGGTAAAGGTAAGGTCGAGCTGGTTGAAATTCCAACCAACGATGAAACGAACGACAACATCGTGGCTTACTGGACGCCGGATCAGCTGCCGGAAGCCGGTAAAGAGATGAACTTCAAATATGCGATCACCTTCAGCCGTGACGAAGACAAGCTCCACGCACCGGATAACGCGTACGTTATGCAGACGCGTCGTTCAACGGGTGATGTGAAGCAGTCCAACCTTATTCGTCAGCCGGACGGTACGCTGGCATTCATCGTGGACTTCACCGGCCAGGATATGAAAAAACTGGCGCCGGATACTGCCGTGACGGCACAGGCCAGCATTGGCGATAACGGTGAAATCGTTGAAAATGCCGTGCGCTACAACCCGGTAACCAAAGGGTGGCGTTTGACCCTGCGCGTGAAAGTGAAGGATCCGAAACAGACCACTGAAATGCGCGCCGCGCTGGTCAGTAACGATAAGCCGCTGAGTGAAACCTGGAGCTACCAGCTACCTGCCAATGAATAATACATCTGAATATATTGATGCCATGCCGCTGACGGACATTGAAAAAGCGGCACTCCCTGCGAGCGACATCCGCGCGGTTCACACCGCGCTGGATGGCGAACATCGTCCGTTTTCTCGTGATGATGACACGCCGCTGGGGTCAGTGAAGGCACGCCTGGAACAGGCGTGGCCGGACTCGCTGGCGGAAGGGCAGTTGATCAAGGATGACGAAGGGCGTGACCAGCTGCAGGCAATGCCGAAGGCCACGCGTTCCTCCATGTTCCCCGATCCGTGGCGCACCAACCCGGTGGGCCGCTTCTGGGATCGCCTGCGCGGGCGTGACGTTACGCCGCGCTATCTGTCACGTCTGACCAAAGAGCAGCAGGCGTCTGAGCAGAAGTGGCGTACCGTGGGAACCATTCGTCGCTACATTCTGCTGCTGCTGACGCTGGCGCAGACCGTCGTCGCCACCTGGTACATGAAATCTATTCTGCCGTACCAGGGCTGGGCGTTGATTAATCCTGCTGACATGATTGGCCAGGATATCTGGGTCTCCTTCATGCAGCTGCTGCCGTATATCTTACAGAGCGGTATCCTCCTGCTGTTCGCCGTGCTGTTCTGCTGGGTCTCCGCCGGGTTCTGGACCGCGCTGATGGGCTTCCTGCAGCTGCTGATGGGGCGTGACAAATACAGCATTTCCGCGTCGACGGTCGGGGATGAACCCCTCAATCCTGAGCACCGTACCGCGCTGATTATGCCTATCTGTAACGAAGACGTTGACCGCGTATTCGCGGGGCTTCGTGCGACCTGGGAGTCCGTAAAGGCTACCGGTAACGCGGCGCATTTCGACGTCTATATCCTGAGCGACAGCTACAACCCGGACATCTGCGTGGCAGAGCAAAAGGCCTGGATGGAGCTGATTGCCGAAGTGCAGGGTGAAGGGCAGATTTTCTACCGTCGCCGCCGCCGCCGCGTGAAGCGTAAGAGCGGGAACATCGATGACTTCTGCCGTCGCTGGGGTAACCAGTACAGCTACATGGTCGTGCTGGATGCGGACTCCGTGATGAGCGGCGACTGCCTGAGCGGGTTGGTCCGTCTGATGGAAGCCAACCCGAACGCGGGTATCATTCAGTCCTCGCCTAAGGCGTCCGGCATGGACACGCTGTATGCGCGCTGCCAGCAGTTTGCCACCCGCGTCTACGGACCGCTGTTTACCGCCGGTCTGCACTTCTGGCAGCTGGGTGAATCTCACTACTGGGGCCACAACGCCATTATCCGCGTGAAGCCGTTCATCGAGCACTGTGCGCTGGCGCCGCTGCCGGGTGAAGGGTCGTTCGCCGGGTCCATTCTGTCGCATGACTTTGTGGAAGCTGCGCTGATGCGTCGTGCAGGGTGGGGCGTCTGGATTGCCTACGATCTGCCGGGCTCCTATGAAGAGCTGCCGCCGAACCTGCTGGATGAACTCAAGCGTGACCGCCGCTGGTGTCACGGTAACCTGATGAACTTCCGCCTGTTCCTGGTGAAAGGGATGCACCCTGTTCACCGCGCGGTGTTCCTGACGGGCGTGATGTCCTATCTGTCCGCGCCGCTGTGGTTTATGTTCCTGGCGCTCTCCACCGCGCTGCAGGTCGTGCATGCCCTGACGGAACCGCAGTACTTCCTGCAACCGCGCCAGCTGTTCCCGGTGTGGCCGCAGTGGCGTCCGGAACTGGCGATTGCGCTGTTTGCCTCAACCATGGTGCTGCTGTTCCTGCCTAAGCTGCTCAGCATCATTCTGATCTGGTGCAAAGGCTCGAAAGAGTACGGCGGTTTCTTACGCGTTACCCTCTCGCTGCTGCTGGAAGTGCTATTCTCGGTCCTGCTGGCACCGGTGCGCATGCTGTTCCATACGGTGTTCGTGGTGAGCGCGTTCCTGGGATGGGAAGTGGTGTGGAATTCGCCGCAGCGTGACGATGACTCTACGCCGTGGAGCGAAGCGTTTATGCGCCATGGCTCCCAGCTGCTGCTGGGCCTGGTGTGGGCGGTCGGTATGGCATGGCTGGATCTGCGTTTCCTATTCTGGCTTGCGCCAATCGTCTTCTCGCTGATCCTGTCGCCGTTTGTGTCGGTGATCTCCAGCCGTTCGACGGTGGGCCTGCGCACCAAGCGCTGGAAGCTGTTCCTGATCCCGGAAGAGTATTCTCCGCCGCAGGTGCTGGTTGATACCGATACCTATCTGGAGCAGAACCGCAAACGCTCGCTCGATGATGGCTTTATGCACGCCGTGTTTAACCCGTCATTTAACGCACTGGCGACAGCAATGGCGACCGCGCGTCACCGTGCCAGCCAGGTGCTGGAGATCGCCCGCGATCGTCACGTTGAGCAGGCGCTGAACGAGACGCCAGAAAAGCTTAACCGCGACCGTCGTCTGGTACTGCTGAGCGATCCGGTGACGATGGCAAGGCTTCACTACCGCGTGTGGTCCGCGCCGGAGAGATACTCTTCGTGGGTGAACTACTATAAGGACGTGAAGCTGAATCCGCTTGCGCTGAAGGCGAAGTAACGCTTCTTTACCCGCCACATAAAATACCGGCTTAAGCGCCGGTATTTTTTTAGAGGTTAAACAATGAAAATCTTCATCGTTATCATAACGGCATGCCTGCTCAGCGGCTGCGGCAGCATTATCAGCCGCACCATTCCCGGACAGGGCCACGGGAATCAGTATTATCCCGGCGTGCAGTGGGACGTTCGCGATTCCGCATGGCGCTATCTCACCGTGCTCGATCTGCCGTTTTCGCTGATTTTCGATACGCTATTGCTGCCCATCGATGCCAGCCACGGCCCGTACGAGTAGCGGTAACTTATCGCTCGTCCCATTCGTCCGCTGCGGCCTGACCTTCTTCCGTATCCAGCGGCGGTTCGAGCTGAAACTCGCCTTCATCCCATTCATGCAGCGTATTTTCTTCGAGCCACTCCTGACGTAACTCAATTTCGTCATAGTCGCCGTCGAATACGGCCTGCGCACCTTCACCACTCAATAACGGCAAACATTCTCCGTCTTCGCCCTCATCAGCAAAGAACTCGGCCTGCCACATAATATCGCCGTCCTGAAGGACGTATTTCTGAATATTGAACTGTTGCACGTCAGCATCTTCTTCCTCAATGCCGGGGTTATCGGCGAGGAATTCTTCGCGAGCGGCATCGATAGCTTCTTCCAGCGTGGCGTACATGGTCATTGGTGTCTCCCTGTTTTTCGTGAAGGTATTCAGGGAAAGGATAGCTGATTATCTGCTTTTGCAAGTACGAATGCGAAAATTAGCCGTCACGATAGTGTCTTATTCCCGCGCCGGACGTAGCGCCCGGGATAAACTGAGCCACGAATAAACCGCGTTGAACAGCACGACGCCAGCCGTAACGATGAAAACGGCCCGGAAGCCGAAGCTGGCCGAAATCCCCGCCCCGACCAGCGGCCCGGTGACGTTACCCAGATCGCGAAACGACTGGTTGTAGCTGAAAATACGTCCGGCAATCTGGTTGGTGGAGTTATAGACCAGCAGCGTCTGCACCGCCGGGAGCAACGCACCATCCGCTGCTCCCAGCAGGAAGCGCAACACGCCGAGCTGCCACGGTGAGTTCACCATCGACATGGGGATCAGCAGCAGAACGGAGACGATCAGGGCGCAGATCAGGATTTTTTCCGGGCCAATGCGATCGCCCAGCCTGCCGAGCCGTGGCGCGCTCAGTAACGCGGCCACGCCGGGAACGGAGGCGATCAGTCCGCTGATAAACGCGATGCTGCTGACGTTTCCGGCCAGATCGCGCACGTAGAGCGTGAGGATAGGGGCGATCGAGCCGGTCGCCACCTGGATAATCATGGTGGTGACGAACAGGCTCAGCACCAGCTTCGGATTTTTTAGCGAGGCCAGCACGTCGCGGGCGCGCAGCATCTCTTTTTTGGCCACGGGCGTAAAGTTCTCGCGGATGCAGATAAGCGTCACGAGGAAACAGAGAAACAGCACGCTGGCGGTAATGAAGAAGACCGGCCGAAGACCGTAGTGGTCGGCAAGCAGCCCGCCTGCCAGCGGGCCAAGCAGCGCGCCGCTTACTCCCCCGGTGGAGAGCGTGCCGAGCGCCCAGCCGCTTTTATGACGCGGGATCTGGGTGGCGATAAGGGCGTTGGCATTCGGGATAAACCCGCCGAGCAGGCCCAGGAGCGCGCGCAGTATCAGGAACTGCCAGACGTTCTGCGCCACCCCCATCAGCAGCATGATAATGGCCATTCCGAGCGCCGAGCGCAGCAGCATGATTTTTCGGCCTTTACGGTCAGCAAGCCCGCCCCAGAACGGCGATGCAATGGCGGAAAACAGGAACGTAATGCTGAATACCAGCCCCGACCACATGTTCAGCGCGCCGTGGCCGGTGACGCCCAGCTGTTCAACGTAGAGGGGCAGGAAGGGCATCACCAGGCTAAAGGCGGCGCCAGTAAGAAAACAACCCAGCCACGCAACCGTCAGGTTACGTTTCCAGTTTATGGGAGCATCTGAGGGGGACATAACTATCCGCATTAAGAGGTGCAGGGCACCGTGACCAGTGAGGTAATAAGCCTGCTAATTATGCGCCTGGGTTATGGTTGTCGCAATGCGGGAGAGCTTTTAAAGCTAAAACGCGATGCGGCCCCGGAAGGCCGCATGCAGTTTAATACCGGGAAGGGACGCCCTCCGGGCGGGTTTTGAAGCGTCGATGCAGCCACATGTACTGCTCCGGCGCAAGCATGATGCATTGCTCGACGATGCCGTTCATCCACCGCGCGGTGGTTTCTGCGTCATCCAGCGGTGGCGCGAGTTCCGGCTCCAGCATAATGAGCTGATAGCCCGAACCGTCCGGCTTGCGGCGCGGCACAAACGGCACGATAGCCGCTTTCGACATCCGCGCCAGCATCCAGGTCCCGGTAGTGGTAGCCGCGTCCTCTACCGCGAAGAACGGAACAAACACGCTGGATTGCGGGCCGTAGTCATGATCGGGGGCATACCAGACCACTTCACCTGATTTAAGGGCGCGGATCATCCCCTTCAGGTCTTTACGGTCGATCATGCTTTTATTGGAGCGCATGCGGCCGTTGGTCTGGATCAAATCGATCACCGGGTTGTCGTTAGGACGATACACGCCAATGCCCGGCGCCTGCATGCCGAACATGCGCGCGCCAATTTCGAGCGTCAGGAAATGGACGCCAATCAGCAGAACGCCGGTCTGGTTAGCCTGGAGATTATGCACCGGATCCATACCGGTACCGGCTACCTCTGTCCAGCGCGCCATGCGTTTATCCGACCAGAACCAGGCCATACCGGTCTCCATCAGCCCCATGCCGACAGATTCGAAGTTTTTCACCACCATGTCGTGGCGCTCAGATTCGCTCATCTGAGGAAAGCAAAGCTCAAGGTTGCGATACGCGATCCTGGCGCGACGCTTCATAAACTGTTGAGCAATGCGACCCAGACCTTTACCCATCCGGAAGAGAACGGGATAAGGAAGTTGTACAATAAGCCACAACAAGCCAATGCCTGACCATGTTAACCAATAGCGGGGATGCAAAAGCGCGGCAGTAAATTTCGGTAACTGGGTCATGTCTGTCCTGTGTTCTAACGTCCTGAGGAGCTATTGTCTCATTTTTTAAGGCATAGCCAAAATGTCTGTCATCGAAACATGCAGGATGACCGTACCTGTTAAGTCTGTTTAATCAGGTTGACTGAAATGTAGCGTAAATTGTGTGGATGTAAATTGTCTTTGTTTGCTATATGATGCCGACCGATTTTTACTTCTCTCTGACGATTGCAGGACTTGTACACCATGCCAGTGTTACACAACCGGGTTTCGAATGAGATGCTGAAAGCGCGTATGTTAGCCGAAACCGAGCCGCGCACGACCATCTCTTTCTATAAATATTTCACCATCAACGATCCGCAGGCCACCCGCGATGCGCTTTACCAGGCTTTCACCAGCCTGAACGTGTTTGGCCGCGTCTATCTGGCGCGTGAGGGTATCAACGCCCAGATCAGCGTGCCGGAAAGCAAAGTCGGCGCGTTCCGTGATTGCCTTTACGGGTTTGATCCGGCGCTTGACGGGCTGCGCCTGAACGTCGCGCTGGACGATGACGGAAAATCCTTCTGGGTGCTGCGCATGAAAGTGCGCGAACGTATTGTCGCAGACGGGATCGACGATCCGACCTTCAATGCCGGTGACGTGGGGGAATACCTCAAGGCCGCTGAAGTAAACGCCATGCTCGACGATCCGGATGCGGTATTCATCGATATGCGTAACCACTACGAGTATGAAGTGGGGCATTTCGAGAACGCGATGGAAATTCCGGCCGACACCTTCCGTGAACAGCTGCCGAAAGCCGTCGAGATGATGCAGGAGCATAAAGACAAAAAGATCGTTATGTACTGCACCGGGGGGATACGCTGCGAAAAAGCCAGCGCCTGGATGAAGCACAACGGCTTTAATAAGGTCTGGCACATTGAAGGCGGGATCATCGAATACGCTCGCCGCGCCCGCGAACAGGGCTTACCGGTGCGTTTTATCGGTAAAAACTTTGTGTTTGATGAGCGTATGGGCGAGCGCATTTCAGAAGATGTGATTGCGCACTGCCACCAGTGCGGTACGCCGTGCGACACGCACACCAACTGCAAAAACGACGGGTGTCACCTGCTGTTTATTCAGTGCCCGGCCTGCGCCGAAAAGTTTAACGGCTGCTGTAGCGAGCTGTGCAGCGAAGAGAGCGTGTTGCCGGAAGAGGAGCAGCGCCGCCGTCGGGCAGGGCGCGAGAACGGGAATAAGATCTTTAATAAATCCCGGGGTCGACTGAATACGAAACTGGGTATTCCGGACCCGGAATAAATAACTGCCCGGCGGCGCGATTGCCGGCCGGGCCTGTTTTTACGACTTCTGCTGTACGCCTTCCACTGAAATAATCAGCTCCACGTCCTGCGACGCCGGGCCTAAATCGGTGGTGATATTAAAGTCCTTCAGATGAATTTTACCTGCCGCTTCAAAGCCAGCACGTTTTCCGCCCCACGGATCGTCGCCCTGTCCCATTAATTTCGCTTCAAGAGTGACTGGTTTTGTCACGCCATTCAGCGTCAGATTACCGGTAATATTGAGCTTGTCCCCGTCTTTCTTCACGTCTGTCGAGGCGAAGGTAGCCTGCGGGAATTTCGCCACGTTCAGGAACTCGGCGCTGCGCAGATGCTTATCACGCTCGGCGTGGTTAGTATCAACGCTGTTGGTATTGATGGTGACATTCACCTTATCGGCAGCGGGATTTTTCTCGTCAAAACTAAAGGTGCCGTCGAAGTCATTGAACGTGCCATATAACCAGCTGTAGCCCAGATGCTGAATGCGGAAATTGACGAAGGCGTGCTGGCCCTCTTTATCAATTTTATAGTCAGCGGCAACGGCCGAACCGGCAGTAAATAACAGCGAACCTAATGCGATACCCAACAGGCGTTTTTTCATTTTATGCTCCAGAGTCAGCTGACGAACGGCCAAGCATGCGCTTAAGCGTATCGTCTTTATCAATAAAGTGGTGTTTCAGAGCCGCGAGGCCATGCAGAACTGAGAGGATCACAACGCTCCATGCCAGCCACAGATGAACCACACCTGCGGTGTCAGCCTGCGCGCCCGCATCGGCCAGCGTGGCGGGGACGTCGAAAAGCCCAAACACGCTAATCGGCTTGCCGTCTGCGGTCGAAATGAGATAGCCGCTGACAAGAATAGCCAACAGCAGGGCATAGAGTACGATATGTGCGCCAACTGCAGCGATGCGGGTGAATCGGCTGTGGCTTTTGGGCGCCGGCGGCGGGGGAGAGACATGCCGCCAGATGATACGGAAAACCAGCCCCATCATCAGCAGCACCCCGATGCTTTTGTGCAGCTCGGGAGCCTGGTGATACCAGCCGTCATAATAGCTCAGCGTCACCATCCACAGCCCGAGACCAAACATGGCATAGACGGCAAGGGCAAATAGCCAGTGTAAACACATGGATATTATTCCGTAGCGGCTGGAAGAGTTTCGCCATTGCATATGAATTTCCGTTTTCAGATGTTCGAGCAGTAAAAATGAACGTGATAAATAAATAATGCAACTGAAAAAAAAGGATAATGATTTTTATTTAATTTATTTCAGCGAATTTGAATGTTTTTCCGCAATGTATTTCAATTGCTTCGTTCAATAAATTTGAGGGGCTGATTTTTAAAAAAAAGGAAGTTAAATAAACTTAAGGGAGTGTCAGTAAACGTCAGCGAGAGTTTTCAGAAGAAGACAATATAAATGACATCGATAATCGCCAGCAGCGACCAGAGAAGAAGGTAGAGCATGAAATGCTCGCGGATGTTATTGATAAGGTAATTTACCAGTCTGCGCATAACGCCTCTGTAGCTAAACAGGCTCCGGTTATTCGGAGCCTGGGGAGGTATTATCGGTCAAAGCGCGAGAGCGCGAAGGGTTTCAGATCAAACTGAGGCGAAATACCCTGGGCGAACTGGGCGGCGATTTCCCCCAACACCGAGGCAAATTTAAACCCGTGACCGCTAAGCCCGGTTACGATCAGGGTGTTGTCGTGTCCGGGCAGGGTGTCGATGATAAAGTCTTCATCTGGCGTGTTGTCATAGGTGCACGCCGCGCCATACAGCAGGCCGCCCACGCCCGGCAGGATGTTGCGCAGGAACATAAAGGCTTCGGAACCATCCTGCGGATAAGCCCCGAACGGCTTGCGCTCTTCAGGAGAGGTGATGATTTGTCCGCCGTTGTGTTTGCCGATCTTGAGCGCGTCTTTTTCGGAAGGGAAACCGTAGAACTGATCGCCGTTGGGTAACTCGCCGGTGAACGCCGGGAATTTATTCTGGCTGCTGTAGCGTCCATCAGACTGGAACCAGGAGAAGGCCTTGCGTACCGGCTGGACGGGCAGGTCCGGCAGCAGCTTCGTTACCCACGTTCCCGCACTCACCAGCAGGCGCGTCGCAGTATACTCGCCGTCAGGTGTGGTGACCGTAGCACCCCCGGCATGGTGGCTGATGGCCGTAACCGGGCAATTAAACAGCTGCGCGCAGCCCGCCCTGGCGGCTAAATCAATCCAGGTTTTAATGGCCGTTTCGCAGTGCAGTACGCCAGAGTTGGCCTCAAACAAACCAATGTAATCGTCAGGAACGGAAATTTCCGGCCAGCGCGCCATTATGCCGTTCGCGTCCAGACGCTCGACGTCCAGGTGGAAAGCTTTTGCGCTCTCTTCGACGGTGGACAGAAACGCCGAGTCGGCTGGCCCAAGATTGATAATCCCGGTGCGCTCAAATATGCGCTCCTCGGTCTGCGCGGCAAGCTCGTCCCACAGCGTTTGTGCACGAAGCACAAGCGGTACGTAACGTTCACCCTCACCATAAGCGTGACGGATCAGGCGGGTATCGCCGTGATGGCTTCCTTCTGAATGCGGGGGAAGGTGCGCGTCGATCATCAGCACATTCAGGCCGGCCTGCGTGGCGTAATAGCCGGCGGCAGATCCTACGGAGCCGCTTCCAATAATGATTAAATCGTAAGTCATAGGCTTCTCTTCACTAACGCTTTGTTAGCAGAGTAATTAACTGTGCGGGCTTATACAAGAAAGAAATAAATAAGGCACCGCGAGGGTGCCTGTGGAGTGAAAATGCGGGCATGAGATTAATGCCGTTTATACTCATTTTCCTGATAGTCGCCAGATTCTATTTTTGCAATGCCTGCTTCCAAAATAGAGATAAACTGACGGGCGACGTCTGTTGTAAGCCACAGCGTCTGTCCCACTTCCGCTTCGTCACGGTTTAGCTGATTCGGGGTCTGGTAGTGCAAACGCAGCATCAGCGCGTCGTAGCTGTCTACGGTGCTGATATCCCAGCCAACAAGCGGATGGGTCTGGATGACTTCACTATTCTTTTCCATTATAACCCCCTTAATGCGTGTTAGAAGACAACGACTTTGAGGTTCAATGCATGTTTTTCTGAAGCATTTTCAGTATACCAATTAATAAGGGTTCCGCAGGAAAAAATAAATGGGTAGCAACACATTTTTATGGTTTTTAGGATTGTTCGAACAATAAAACGCCATCTTGTTCACGATTTTCTAAGAAGATGCTGAAATATTTTGAACTTTCGGGAAGCGAAACGAAAAAAAGCCGGGGCGACCCGGCAAAAAAACGCAATGAGGGAGCAAATTTTAATCCGTGATGAACCAGTCGTCGGCGCTTTCCCAGGTTTCCTGCAAAATTTCGCTGATGCGTTCTTTGTCTTCTTTCGCTCCGCCGATGACGGAGAGATGGTTTGCCGTTGCATAACGTACCGTTACGGCGCCACCGTTTTCAGGAAATGTGCTGTTAATACGTCGGGATAACTCACCCGCCAGGGCGTCAAGCGCGCCAGCAGGCAGAACGTTGGTTTTGGCAATCGTGACTTCAATACGCATAAATGCCCCCTGTGTAATGTACTGTGTATTTATACAGTTATCTAGGCGGTTTGACAACAGGGGGCGTGGTTTTTTTAGCGTTTGACCGACCAGCTTACGGTTTCACCTGCCAGGAATGGGATCAGCGTATCATCGGTGAGTGCGATAGATTCTTCGACCTGGCTTTCCTTACGCTCCAGTTCAATGAAGCTGTCATTGACCGGCAGCCCATAGAAGCGCGGGCCGTTGAGGGAGCAGAACGCTTCAAAATGCGCTAACGCATTCATCTCTTCAAACACGGTTGCGTAGCTTGCGAGCGCGGTTGGCGCGTTGAAGCAACCCGCACAGCCGCAGCTTGCCTCTTTACGATGGCGGGCGTGCGGGGCGGAGTCGGTGCCCAGGAAGGCGCGGGAGAAGCCGCTGGCGACCAGCTCACGCAGCGCCTGCTGGTGGATATTACGCTTGAGGATCGGCAGGCAGTACAGGTGTGGACGCACGCCGCCCACCAGCATGTGGTTACGGTTAAACATCAGGTGCTGAGGGGTGATGGTGGCAGCGATCAGCTCGTTACCGTCGCGGACGTACTCCGCGGCATCTTTCGTCGTGATGTGCTCAAACACCACCTTCAGTGCCGGAAGACGCTGGCGCAGCGGCTCCATCACCGTTTCGATAAAACGCGCTTCGCGATCGAAAATGTCAATTTCTGCGTGAGTCACTTCCCCGTGCACCAGCAGCGGCATTCCCAGCTTTTGCATACGCTCCAGCACGGGCATGATGGCGTCGATGCTGGTCACCCCGTGGCTGGAGTTGGTGGTGGCATTGGCGGGGTAGAGCTTAGCGGCGGTGAACACGCCTTCGTTAAAGCCGCGCTCGACTTCATTCGGATCCAGAGAGTCCGTCAGGTAGCAGGTCATCAGCGGGGTGAAATCGTGTCCGGCCGGAACGGCGTCAAGGATGCGCTGGCGGTAGGCGACAGCGGCATCGACGGTAGTGACTGGCGGAACCAGGTTGGGCATTACAATCGCGCGGCCATAGATTTCGCTGGTATAAGGCACGACGGTTTTCAGCATATCGCCATCGCGCAGATGGATATGCCAGTCGTCAGGGCGGCGGATTTTGAGAACCTGGGATTGTACAGTCATGGAAGCTCCGGCTTGAAAGGGATCAGTCATAAGATGGCTGTTTTTGCCGGACACAAATCATAAGCGTAAACGTTTTCGTTTGCACACTTTTCCGTAAAAAAAAGGGCGCCTGAGCGCCCTGTGCGGTTAGTCGGTGAACGGTATGATAATCTCTCCCGGTTTCACCTCTATCCCTTTGGCATATTTTTTCGCCAGCGATTCGCCTTTGCTCTTGTCTTCGCTCAGGACATAGGCAGGCTGCTGGTTAAAGTAGTTCTGCAATGACTGGTTAAGGTAAGGCATCAGCGTTTGCAGCACCGGTTTCATTTTCTCCGGCGTCACAACCGCATCGACGATTTCCATCTCCTGCAGGAAAATCGCCCCTTTCTCTTTATTGAAGACCGGCAGCGCCTTGAGCTTCAGTTTAATATCTGCTTTCTGATTGCCGAAGAGCGAGGTCATGTCCAGGCTGGCATCGCCGGAAAGGGTAACCTTGTTTGGCTCTTCGCGCCCGATCTGGCTGGCGAGATTCGTCAGGACGATATGCGCATCCGCAAGGCCGGGCACGCCGATATCTTTTGAAAAGTTATTATGTTTTTCCAGCGCCTGATTAATTTCCTGCTCACTGACGGTGTACTGCGTAAGCTGGTTACATCCCACCAGCAGCCCGCTGACAATTAACGCAGCGGCAATAACGATCTTTTTCATGGCGTTCCTCAACATAAAATCGGCGCATCTGTCCTGATACGCCAGTATGTCAGGGTGATCCCGCAGAAACCAGCAGAAAAAACCGATAGTGAAGGGCGCAGAACACTCCCCGCGGAAGGTCAGGCGCCAGGCTCCAGCATGCCGCGCGTGCTGCGTTTATCGCTGAACTGCCACCAGAGGGCAACGAGCGTCATAAAGCCGACCATGCCGAGCATTACCCACGGCAGCTCCGGCTGATGGAGCGCTTTTCCGGCATCGAACAGCCAGCCGCCACCGGTGTAGCCCAGCGCACCGCCAAGGGCCAGTCCGAGGCGGCTGAACCCCATATAGCTGCCGCGGGCACGGGCGTCGGCAAGTGACGCGCTCAGCGTTTCACGCGCCGGCTCGGCAATGATGGAGCCGATGTAGAACGTGCAGATCAGCATAAACAGCTGCTGAAGCGAGCTCACCAGACCGATGGGCATCATGCTCAGCGTCATCAGCAAAAGCCCGGCCATCAGGCGGTGCTCGAGCCGGAAACGACGCTCGCTCCAGCGGGCAATCGGGTAAAGCAGGGTCAGAGACAGGCAGGCCTCAATGGCATACATCCATTTCACCGCCGCCGGCGTGCCTGCAATATCATTAACCATAATCGGCAGCATCAGCATGACCTGCACGGCGAGCATATAGTAGCCGGTGAGCGTCAGAACATACGTCACGAAGCGTTTATCGCTCAGCACGCGGTCAAGCCCTTCACGCACCGGCGCTTTGACCGTCGACAGCTTCCACGCCGGAAGATACAGGCCGTTAAACAGGGCGCAGAGCATAAATAAGACCGCACCGGTGGCGCAGACCAGGCGGAAATCGTATTGCAGCAGCCAGCTTCCCAGCAGAGCGCCCACGACAGCGCCCGCGCTGTCCTGCATCATCAAGATTGAGAAGAACCTTCCCCGGTGCTGCGGACGAATGAGCTTGACCACCAGCGCGGTACGCGGTGGATCGAAAAGGGTGCCGCCAATCCCGGAAAGGAAGCAGGAGAACCACAGCAGCCACGGCTCATGGGCGATAGCCATGGTGGCAAAGCCCGCCGCGCGTAACAGCATGCCGGTGACAATCATCGGTTTTGCGCCAAAGCGATCGGCAATGGCGCCGCCGAACACGCCCAGTCCCTGCTGAACAAACTGGCGCAAGCCCAAGGCAATACCGACCATCAGCGCCGCCCAGCCCATTTGATCGACAAAGCGGATCGATATCAGCGGAAAAACGACAAAAAAGCCGAGCACGACCAGCATGTTATCGACGAGCAGGAAATATTTACCCAGGCTCCTGGCCTGTGATACGCGGGACATTTTCCCTCCAGGGAAAATAAAAGGTGAGCACGCTAACATTCTGCGGTGTCGCTGGGATTTTTCCCATACCTGAAGGCGACAATATTTTTTTATCAAAAAGGTGCTTTGATAGAGAGTTCTCATCGAAAAATGCAAAAAGCGATAAAAATGGTATGTCACTGTTTTCACAGAAGGCACGGGCGCAGGTATAGTAAAGCTAACAGGCAGAGCAGAAGCGACGGGAAGGAGTGGTATCGATGTTTGGCTATCGCAGTAATGTGCCGAAAGTGCGTCTGACAACGGACAGGCTGGTCGTTCGTCTGGTGCATGAGCGTGATGCCTGGCGTCTGGCGGATTATTACGCCGAGAATCGCCAGTTTTTAAAACCCT
The DNA here is from genome assembly GCF_026627565.1 of Enterobacter cloacae complex sp. 2022EL-00788. Lineage (NCBI taxonomy): Bacteria > Pseudomonadati > Pseudomonadota > Gammaproteobacteria > Enterobacterales > Enterobacteriaceae > Enterobacter > Enterobacter cloacae complex sp. 2022EL-00788. The sequence goes on from NZ_JAPNMC010000010.1 coordinate 28,976, forward strand.
GGGAACCCGTTCGGGACGAGAGCCACTGCTACCCCTCCGGCTGGCAGGCGCGCCTCAGCATGATTGCGGAATTTCATAAGCAGGGAAGTGCGTTTTACTTCGCGCTTCTCGATCCGGAAGAGAAAGAGATCGTTGGTATCGCCAATTTTTCAAACGTGGTGCGCGGATCGTTTCATGCCTGCTACCTCGGATACTCCATTGGCCAGAAATGGCAGGGGCAGGGGCTTATGTTTGAGGCGCTGACGGCGGCGATTCGCTATATGCAGCGTACGCAACATATTCATCGCATCATGGCGAACTACATGCCGCACAACAAGCGCAGCGGCGATCTGCTGGCCCGCCTGGGGTTTGAAAAAGAGGGCTATGCCAAAGATTATCTGCTGATTGACGGCGAGTGGCGGGACCATGTTCTTACCGCGCTCACCACGCAGGACTGGACCGCGGGTCGTTAAGGAGAAAAAATGAAATATCGTTTAAATGGCACCGAAGCGCGCGTGATCGGCTGCCTGCTGGAAAAACAGGTCACGACGCCGGAACAGTATCCCCTTTCCGTCAATGCCGTTACGATGGCCTGCAATCAAAAGACGAACCGTGATCCGGTTATGAACCTCGCCGAACACGAGGTGCAGGACACGCTCGACGAGCTGGTGAAACGCCATTATCTGCGCACCGTCAGCGGCTTCGGTAATCGCGTCACCAAGTACGAACAGCGCTTCTGCAATTCTGAATTTGGCGATCTAAAATTCAGCGCCGCAGAAGTGGCGGCGATCGCCACGCTGCTGCTGCGCGGGGCGCAGACGCCGGGCGAGCTGCGCACTCGCGCCTCCCGCATGCATGAGTTTCGTGATATGCAGGAGGTTGAACAGACGCTGGACGGGCTGGCTTCCCGTGACGACGGCCCTTACGTGGTGCGCCTGGCCCGCGAGCCGGGCAAGCGTGAAAGCCGCTATATGCATCTTTTCAGCGGCGACGTGGACACCTCCGCGCTGGCCGTTGGAGCCAGCACGCCTGCGGCAGACAGCCTGGCTGCCCGCGTGGAAGCGCTGGAGGACGAGGTTGCCGGGCTGAAGCAGCGTCTGGATGCTTTACTCGCTCATCTGGGAGATTAATCGTGACGACATTACGCATTGGTGTTGTGGGGCTGGGCGGGATTGCGCAAAAAGCCTGGCTGCCGGTTTTAGGCGCAGCGTCGGACTGGACGCTGCAGGGGGCGTGGTCGCCCACTCGCGAAAAGGCAGAGCGTATCTGCGAAACCTGGCGCATCCCTTATGCGGGTTCGCTGCAGGATTTGGCCCGAGAATGCGATGCGGTATTTGTACATACTTCAACCGCGACGCATTACCAGGTCGTGAGCGAGCTGCTGAACGCGGGCGTGCACGTCTGCGTGGATAAGCCGCTGGCGGAAAACGTGCAGGATGCTGAAAGGCTGATAGATCTGGCCGCGCGTAAAAACCTGACGCTTATGGTCGGTTTCAACCGCCGCTTCGCGCCTCTCTACCAGCAGCTTAAGGCGCAGTCCGGGTCCTTTGCCTCGCTGCGAATGGACAAGCACCGTACCGACAGCGTTGGCCCAAACGATCTGCGCTTCACGCTGCTGGATGACTATCTGCACGTGGTGGACACGGCGCTGTGGCTGAGCAACGGCAATGCGCAGCTGCAAAGCGGCACGTTGCTCACCAACGAGCAGGGAGAGATGGTTTACGCCGAACATCATTTTGCCGTTGAGCATTTGCAGGTTACGACCAGCATGCACCGCCGTGCGGGCAGCCAGCGCGAGTCCGTGCAGGCCGTAACGGATGGCGCGCTGTATGACGTAACCGATATGCGAGAGTGGCGGGAAGAGAAGGGCAAGGGCGTGGTCACGTTACCCGTACCCGGCTGGCAGAGCACGCTGGAGCAGCGGGGCTTCGTCGGCTGCGCGCGTCACTTCATCACCTGCGTGCAAAATCAGACGGTTCCTGAAACGTCCGGAGAGCAGGCGATTCTGGCGCAACGCATCGTAGAACGACTCTGGCGCGAAGCGATGTCGGAATAACCCGCTGTAACATCTGCCGATAGTAATTCGTTTAAATCGCGGTAGACTAAGCGCTTCTTCAACGCCTGCTTTGCAGGCGTTTTGCCGTATGGTTGTGGAACTTCACGTTAATGAACTTATTAAAATCGCTGGCGGCCGTCAGCTCGATGACCATGTTTTCTCGCGTGCTTGGCTTTGCGCGCGACGCCATTGTGGCCAGGGTTTTTGGCGCAGGAATGGCGACTGACGCCTTTTTCGTCGCGTTTAAGCTGCCGAACCTGCTGCGCCGCATCTTTGCCGAAGGGGCGTTCTCGCAGGCGTTTGTCCCGATCCTCGCGGAATATAAAAGCAAGCAGGGTGAAGATGCCACCCGCGTGTTTGTTGCCTACGTCTCCGGCCTGCTGACGCTGGCGCTGGCGATCGTTACCGTGCTGGGGATGCTGGCCGCCCCCTGGGTGATCATGGTGACGGCGCCGGGTTTTGCCGACACGGCGGATAAGTTTGCCCTGACCACGCAGCTGCTGCGTATCACGTTTCCCTATATTCTGCTGATTTCGCTGGCGTCGCTGGTGGGGGCGATCCTGAATACCTGGAACCGCTTCTCCGTTCCGGCGTTTGCCCCCACGTTCCTTAACGTCAGCATGATCGGCTTTGCCCTGTTTGCCGCGCCGCATTTTAACCCGCCGGTGCTGGCGCTGGCCTGGGCCGTGACCGTCGGCGGCGTGCTGCAGCTTGCTTACCAGCTTCCGCACCTGAAAAAGATTGGCATGCTGGTCCTGCCGCGCATTAATTTCAAAGATGCCGGCGCAATGCGGGTTATCAAACAGATGGGGCCGGCGATACTCGGGGTGTCCGTCAGCCAGATCTCGCTCATCATCAATACCATCTTTGCCTCTTTCCTGGTGTCGGGCTCGGTCTCCTGGATGTATTACGCTGACCGTCTGATGGAGTTTCCGTCCGGCGTGCTGGGCGTGGCGCTGGGGACCATTCTGCTGCCGTCGCTGTCGAAAAGTTTTGCCAGCGGCAATCACGATGAATATTGCCGCCTGATGGACTGGGGTCTGCGTCTCTGTTTCCTGCTGGCGTTGCCCAGCGCGGTGGCGCTGGGGATCCTGGCGAAACCGCTGACGGTATCGCTGTTCCAGTACGGGAAATTCACCGCCTTTGATGCGGCCATGACGCAGCGGGCGCTTATCGCCTACTCGGTGGGCTTAATGGGGCTGATTGTGGTTAAGGTGCTGGCGCCGGGCTTTTACTCCCGTCAGGACATCAAAACGCCGGTTAAGATTGCCATTGTGACGCTGATTATGACGCAGCTGATGAACCTGACGTTTATCGGTCCCCTGAAGCATGCGGGTTTGTCATTGTCGATTGGCCTGGCAGCCTGCCTGAACGCCGGGCTGCTGTACTGGCAGCTGCGCAAGCAGGATATCTTTACGCCGCAGCCTGGCTGGGCACGTTTTCTGCTGCGTCTGGTGATCGCGGTACTGGTGATGGCGGCAGCGCTGGCTGGCATGCTGTACGTGATGCCCGACTGGGCGCAGGGCACCATGCCTTACCGTCTGATGCGCCTGATGGCCGTGGTGGCCGTGGGCGTGGTGGCCTACTTTGCCACGCTGGCGGTGCTCGGCTTCAAGGTAAAAGAGTTTACCCGCCGCACGGTATAAACGACAAAAGGGGAGTTCACCGGACGGTGCTCCCCGCTTCATGACCTGCCGCTATCGCGTCAAATCGAAATCTTTTTCCCGCCCGTAATACGTGCCGTGGCTGCCTGGCCATCCGCACCGTACAGCCCTGGCTCTTTATGGGGCTTTAACACCTCAAGCGCCTGCTGGTTCCGGATAATCTGACCTTCCAGCAGCCAGCCGTTGTGCTGGTTGAGATCGCGCAGATGCTGGGTTTTTTCTGTAATGGTCTGCCAGCGTTCATTCATCTCGTCATTGGCGCTGCGTTTCTGATCCTGCTCAGCGCGACGCTGTTTTTCGAGATAATCCAGCGTCGCCAGAAGCGAGCTTTTGTCTTCAGTAATGCGTTGCAACGCGCTGCCGTTGATTTGACCAGAAGAGAGGTGCTGCTGTTCTGCGTCCATCACGGTTTTCAGATCGTTCAGGACCACCGTCATCTGATCCAGTATTTCTGACAGTCGACTCATACGATTAGTTACTCTGCAGGAAACTCTGGGCGTCCTGAATCAGCGCATCAGCAATTTTGCTGGTATCCATTTTCAGTTCACCGTTACGGATGGCCGTTTTCAGGGCCTCAACGCGTTCCATGTTGATATCGCTGCTGCCTGGCTGCATCAGCTTCGACTGGGCATCGCTCAGGGTGACGCTGGTGCTGTTAGCCGTCGAGGTTTTTTCCAGACGCGTTTTCTGCGCTGGCGTGTCATTCGTTTCGCGAGGTTGTACAGTGCTAACCGGCTTCAGGGCTGATGTACGATCAATGCTCATAGTGTTGTCCTCATCGAGGGTTCGCGGCGTTGGCGCCTGACATCATCATTTGTTGAATATTTATCGGCAGTCGCCGCGAAATCTTTAAAAAGATTACAGGTTAATCAGAATATTCCCATCAGGACCGACGGTGCCGCTGACCACCTGGCCTGAGGACATTCTGACCCGCGCGTTTTGCGCCACGGCGGCATTGTTCAGTGCCTTCCCCTCGCTGTTGATGCTAAAGCCCTCTCCGTTGGCAACCACCATCACCTGCTGACCGGCTTTTACCCGCCACGCCTGGCGCAGCATAGAGAGCTGTATCGCCTGTCCCGGCGCGACGTCGCGCAGGCTGACGGCCTCCTGCGCTTGGTTAATATCGAGCATGGTGCGTGGCGGAAGCTGATCCAGCCTGCCTCGCTTCAGCGTCACGCTCTCTGGCTGCAACAGGCTGCCTCTGGGAATGGGGACCGCGGCGACAACATAATTGCCCGTCGCCTGAACCGCAACCTGTAAATAGCGCTTTTCGTTGGCGCAGCGCGCCAGCACGTTCACGTTGCCCCAAAGCTTTGTGCTGCCGGTAACGCTGAACGACGGTGCCTCACAGGTTGGATAAAGATTGGATGGAGTACGCACCGTCACGCGAACGTCATCGCTAAAACCGGCCAGCTTCTGTGCAAAGAAGGCGTTGAGCTGTTCTTCTACGCCCCCAGCCTGCACGAGGGGGCTTACAAGCAGCAGGGTTGCCGCCAGGCCACGTTTTAAAGTCTGCATCGCATGTCCCACCATTTCCAGAATTAACCAAATTCTACCCGCAGCGGTTTTGCATCAACGCAACAAATAGCGACGCATTTTGCGCTTATTCCGTCGATAAGGGAGACGCCCTGAGATTTAAGCTGTGAACTGAAATTTTGCCATCAGCGGAGGAGACATGCTCGATAAACTCGACGCCGCGTTACGTTTTCAGCAGGAAGCGCTCAACTTACGCGCCCAGCGGCAGGAGATTTTAGCCGCCAATATCGCTAACGCGGATACCCCGGGGTATCAGGCGCGCGATATTGATTTTTCCAGTGAACTCAAAAAAGTGATGGAGCGTGGACGTGCCGAAGGAACGGGTGTCGCACTTGCCCTGACGTCTTCACGTCATATTCCCGCTCAGGCGATGACCGCGCCACCAACCGACCTGCTTTACCGTATTCCCGATCAGCCCTCGCTTGACGGTAACACCGTCGACATGGACCGGGAGCGTACACAGTTTGCCGATAACAGCCTGCAATACCAGACAGGCCTGACGCTGCTCGGCGGACAAATCAAAGGCATGATGACCGTCCTGCAGGGGGGCAACTAGTAAATGGCCTTGCTGAATATTTTTGATATCGCCGGTTCGGCGCTAACGGCGCAGTCCCAGCGGCTGAACGTGGCCGCCAGTAACCTTGCCAACGCCGACAGCGTAACCGGGCCGGACGGACAGCCGTACCGCGCGAAGCAGGTGGTCTTTCAGGTCAATGCCGCACCGGGTGCGGCAACGGGCGGCGTGAAGGTGGCGGAGGTGGTTGAAAGCCAGGCGCCTGACAAGCTGGTTTACGAGCCGGGCAACCCGCTCGCGGATGCCAGCGGTTACGTGAAAATGCCGAACGTGGATGTGGTCGGGGAGATGGTGAACTCCATGTCCGCATCCCGCAGCTACCAGGCAAACGTCGAAGTGCTTAATACCGTGAAGAGCATGATGCTCAAAACACTCACTCTCGGCCAGTAAAGGAGACACGCATGTCCATCGCCGTAAACGTGAATGACCCGACAAATACGGGCGTCAACAGCGCCAGAAGCGCCACCGGTTCCAGCTCCCTTACGGGGAGTAATGCCTCCGATTTACAGAGCAGCTTTTTGACCCTGCTGGTGGCGCAGCTGAAGAACCAGGACCCTACCAACCCGATGCAGAACAACGAACTGACCACGCAGCTTGCGCAGATCAGTACCGTCAGCGGCATCGAGAAGCTGAACACCACGCTCGGCTCTGTTTCCGGACAAATCGACAACAGCCAGTCCCTGCAGGCCGCCAACCTGATTGGCCACGGGGTGATGATCCCGGGCACCACTATTCTGGCTGGCACCAGCACCACCGATGGCACGTCCACTACCACCACCACGCCGTTTGGCGTTGAGTTGCAGCAGCCGGCAGACAAGGTCACCGCCACCATCAAAGACGCCAGCGGTAACGTGGTGCGCACGATTGAGATTGGCGAGCTGAAAGCGGGCGTCCATACCTTTACCTGGGACGGCAGCCTGACCGACGGTACCAAAGCGCCTAACGGATCGTATCAGGTGGCGATTAGCGCCAGCAGCGGTACCACCCAGCTGGTGGCTCAGCCGCTGCAGTTTGCGCTGGTTCAGGGCGTCATCCGGGGTAGCGACGGAAACAAACTGGATTTGGGTACCTCCGGTACCACCACGCTCGACGAAGTTCGGCAGATTATCTAAGCCTTAATACTTATCAGGAGTAAGTCATGGCCTTTTCTCAAGCGGTCAGCGGCCTGAATGCTGCGGCCACCAACCTGGACGTCATTGGCAACAACATCGCCAACTCCGCGACCTATGGTTTTAAATCCGGTACTGCGTCTTTCGCAGACATGTTTGCAGGCTCTAAGGTGGGCCTGGGCGTGAAGGTCGCGGGCATCACCCAGGACTTCACCGACGGCACGACCACCAACACCGGTCGCGGTCTGGACGTTGCCATCAGCCAGAACGGTTTCTTCCGCATGGTGGATGCTAACGGTTCCGTGTTCTACAGCCGTAACGGCCAGTTCAAGCTGGACGAAAACCGTAACCTGGTGAACATGCAGGGGCTTCAGTTAACCGGTTATCCGGTTGCGGGTACGCCGCCAACGGTGCAAACCGGTGCGAACCCGCAGGCGATTTCCATTCCAACGACGCTGATGGCGGCGAAATCCACCACCACGGCTTCTCAGCAGATCAACCTGAACTCCACCGATACCGCGCCAACCGTCGCCTTCGACCCGGCCAACCCTGACTCTTACAACAAGAAAGGCACCGTGACGGTGTTTGACAGCCAGGGTAATGCCCACAACATGAACCTGTTCTACGTTAAGAACGCAACGCCGGCCAACTCGTGGAAAGTCTTTTCCCAGGACGGCAGCGTGGCGGGCGGCGCGATAACGGAAGAGACCACGCTGACCTTTAACGAGAGCGGCGTGCTGACGGGCGGCGGAAACGTCAATATCACGACGGGTACCGTTCCGGGCGCAACGCCGGCCACGTTTGCCATGAGCTTCGCTAACTCCATGCAGCAAAACACCGGCGCGAACAACATCGTGGCGACTAACCAGAACGGCTACAAGCCGGGCGATCTGGTGAGCTACCAGATTAACGATGACGGCACCGTTGTGGGTAACTATTCAAACGAACAGACCCAGGTGCTGGGCCAGATCGTGCTGGCAAACTTCGCCAACAACGAAGGTCTGAAGTCCGAAGGAAATAACGTCTGGTCTGCCACCCAGTCCTCCGGCGTTGCCCTGCTGGGTACCGCGGGTTCCGGTAACTTCGGCACGCTGACCAACGGCGCGCTGGAAGCCTCCAACGTCGATCTGAGTAAAGAGCTGGTGAACATGATCGTCGCGCAACGTAACTACCAGTCCAATGCGCAGACCATCAAAACCCAGGATCAGATCCTCAACACGCTGGTTAACCTGCGTTAAGCAGCTGACGGGAAAGCGCAATGGATCACGCAATATATACAGCGATGGGCGCGGCAAGCCAGACGCTCAATCAGCAGGCTGTTACCGCCAGCAACCTGGCGAACGCCTCAACGCCTGGCTTTCGCGCCCAGCTTAACGCCCTGCGCGCGGTGCCGGTAGAAGGTCTGACGCTGCCGACGCGTACGCTGGTGACCGCCTCCACGCCGGGCGCCGACATGACGCCGGGCCAGATGGATTACACCGCGCGTCCGCTGGACGTTGCCCTTCAGCAGGACGGCTGGCTGGCGGTGCAGACGCCTGACGGCGGGGAAGGTTATACCCGCAACGGCAATATTCAGGTGAGCGCCACCGGACAGCTGACGATTCAGGGTCATCCGGTTATGGGCGAAGCGGGACCGCTGACGGTGCCTGAAGGGTCAGAGCTGACCATTGCGGCAGACGGGACGATCTCGGCGTTAAATCCGGGCGACCCGGCCAACACCGTTGCGCCCGTTGGTCGCCTCAAGCTGGTGAAAGCGGAAGGCAATGAAGTGCAGCGTGGCGATGACGGGATGTTCCGTCTGACCCAGGCGGCCCAGGCCGCCCGCGGTGCGACGTTACAGGCCGACCCGACCATCCGCGTGATGTCCGGCGTGCTGGAAGGCAGTAACGTCAAACCGGTAGAAGCCATGACCGACATGATCGCCAGCGCCCGCCGCTTTGAAATGCAGATGAAGATCATCAGCAGCGTCAATGAAAACGCGGGCAAGGCTAACCAACTTCTGGCTATCAGCTAACAGGACTCCTTATGATCAGTTCTTTATGGATCGCGAAAACCGGTCTGGACGCCCAGCAAACCAACATGGATGTCATTGCCAACAACCTGGCTAACGTCAGCACCAACGGTTTCAAGCGCCAGCGTGCGGTTTTCGAAGATTTGCTTTACCAAACGATTCGTCAGCCGGGGGCGCAGTCATCCGAGCAAACCACGCTGCCTTCCGGTCTGCAAATCGGTACCGGCGTGCGCCCGGTTGCCACCGAGCGTCTGCACAGCCAGGGTAACCTGTCCCAGACCAACAACAGTAAAGACGTTGCTATTAAAGGCCAGGGCTTCTTCCAGGTCCAGCTGCCGGACGGCACCTCTGCCTACACGCGCGATGGCTCCTTCCAGGTGGACCAGAACGGTCAGCTGGTGACGGCGGGCGGTTTCCAGGTTCAGCCTGCAATCACCATTCCGGCGAACGCCCTGAGCATTACCATTGGTCGCGACGGCATCGTGAGCGTGACTCAGCAGGGCCAGGCGGCACCGGTTCAGGTTGGCCAGCTCAACCTGACGACCTTCATGAACGATACCGGCCTCGAAAGCATCGGCGAGAACCTCTACACCGAAACGCAATCCTCCGGTACGCCAAATGAAAGTACTCCGGGCCTGAACGGTGCGGGGCTGCTGTACCAGGGGTATGTAGAAACCTCGAACGTCAACGTGGCGGAAGAGCTGGTGAATATGATCCAGGTTCAGCGCGCGTATGAAATTAACAGTAAAGCAGTGTCGACGACCGACCAGATGCTGCAAAAACTGACGCAACTCTAAGGCGTAGCCCGGTGCGGTAAACGCCGCACCGGCTCCCTGTTTTCGAAGATGAAGGCAATGCAAAAAAACGCGGCGTTTCGTTATCCGATACTGACAGTTCTGGCCGTCACCCTCAGCGGGTGTGCCTGGATCCCGTCTAAACCATTGGTACAGGGTGCGACTACCGCCCAACCCGTTCCCGGCCCCGCGCCGGTGGTGAACGGCTCCATTTTCCAGACCGCGCAGCCGATTAACTACGGCTATCAGCCGCTGTTTGAAGACCGTCGTCCGCGTAACGTTGGCGATACGCTGACCATTGTGCTGCAGGAAAACGTCAGCGCGAGCAAGAGCTCGTCGGCGAACGCCAGCCGCGACGGCAAAACCAATTTTGGCTTCGACACCGTGCCGCGCTATCTGCAGGGTCTGTTCGGCAACGCCCGTGCGGACGTGGAAGCCTCTGGCGGCAACACCTTTAACGGTAAAGGCGGGGCGAACGCCAGCAATACCTTCAGCGGCACGCTGACGGTAACGGTCGACCAGGTTCTGGTGAACGGCAACCTGCACGTGGTGGGTGAGAAACAGATCGCCATTAACCAGGGCACGGAATTCATTCGCTTCTCCGGTGTGGTTAACCCTCGCACCATCAGCGGCACCAACACCGTACCGTCCACCCAGGTGGCGGATGCGCGCATCGAATACGTCGGCAACGGCTATATCAACGAGGCGCAAAATATGGGCTGGCTGCAGCGCTTCTTCCTTAACCTATCGCCGATGTAAGCGAGGTGACCTATGTATAAATTTCTCTTCGCCGTGGCGCTGTCGCTGGCTGCAGCCGTTGCGCAGGCCGACCGCATTCGCGATCTCACCAGCGTGCAGGGCGTGCGTGAAAACTCCCTGATTGGCTATGGTCTGGTGGTGGGGCTTGACGGTACCGGTGACCAGACGACCCAGACGCCGTTCACCACCCAGAGCCTGAACAACATGCTCTCCCAGCTTGGTATTACCGTACCGGCCGGGACCAATATGCAGCTGAAAAACGTGGCGGCCGTGATGGTGACCGCGTCTTATCCGGCCTTTGCGCGCCAGGGCCAGACCATTGACGTGGTGGTCTCGTCTATGGGTAACGCCAAAAGCCTGCGCGGCGGCACGCTGCTGATGACCCCGCTGAAGGGCGTCGACAGCCAGGTGTACGCCCTGGCGCAGGGCAATATTCTGGTTGGCGGGGCAGGCGCGTCGGCGGGCGGCAGCAGCGTGCAGGTGAACCAGCTGAACGGTGGACGCATTACCAACGGCGCGATCATCGAACGCGAACTCCCGACCCAGTTCGGCACCGGCAACACCATTAACCTGCAGCTGAATACGGAAGACTTCACGATGGCGCAGCAGATCGCTGACACCATCAACCGCAGCCGCGGCTACGGCAGCGCCACCGCGCTGGATGCCCGCACCGTGCAGATCCGTACCTCTACAGGCAGCAGTAACCAGGTGCGAATGCTGGCCGATATCCAGAATATGGAAGTGAACGTGCCGCTTCAGGACGCGAAAGTGATCATCAACTCCCGTACCGGCTCGGTGGTCATGAACCGTGAAGTGACGCTGGACAGCTGTGCCGTCGCGCAGGGTAACCTCTCCGTGACGGTTAACCGTTCCGCCAACGTCAGCCAGCCCGATACGCCGTTCGGCGGCGGCCAGACCGTGGTGACGCCGCAAACGCAGATTGATTTACGTCAGAGCGGCGGTTCGCTGCAGAGCGTGCGCTCCAGCGCCAACCTGAACAGCGTGGTGCGTGCCCTGAACGCGCTGGGTGCAACGCCAATGGATCTGATGTCCATTCTGCAATCCATGCAAAGCGCAGGCTGTCTGCGCGCCAAACTGGAAATCATCTAAATGCTGACCGATAGCAAACTGTTGACCAGTGCCGCCTGGGATGCCCAGTCGCTCAACGAGCTGAAGACCAAAGCAGGCCAGGATCCGGCGGCGAATATCCGCCCGGTCGCCCGCCAGGTGGAAGGCATGTTCGTGCAGATGATGCTGAAAAGCATGCGTGAAACGCTGCCGAAAGACGGCATGTTCAGCAGCGACTCCACGCGGCTTTACACCAGCATGTACGATCAGCAGATTGCCCAGCAGATGACCGCCGGTAAGGGGCTCGGCCTGGCGGACATGATTGTTAAGCAGACCGCAGCGGCGCAGGGGCTTCCGCCAGAGGAGGCTCCACAGCAGGTGCCGCTGAAGTTCGATCTGGAAAAGGTGACCAGTTATCAGAATCAGGCGCTGACGCAGATGGTGCGTAAGGCGATGCCGAAGCCGGCAGAGGCGCGTGGCGAACCGCTTTCCGGAGACAGTAAAGACTTCCTGGCGCAGCTTTCGCTGCCCGCCCGTCTCGCCAGCGAGGAGAGCGGCGTGCCGCACCACCTGATCCTGGCGCAGGCGGCGCTGGAGTCCGGCTGGGGGCAGCGGCAAATCCGCAGGGAAAACGGCGAGCCGAGCTTTAACATCTTTGGCGTGAAGGCCTCCTCCAGCTGGAAGGGGCCGACCACGGAAATCACCACCACCGAATATGAAAACGGTACGGCAGTGAAGGTGAAGGCCAAATTCCGCGTCTACAGCTCGTATCTGGAAGCCTTGTCGGATTATGTCGGCCTGCTGAGCCGAAATCCGCGCTATACCGCCGTGACGCAAGCGGCCACGCCAGAGCAGGGCGCACAGGCGTTACAGAATGCCGGATACGCCACCGATCCTAACTATGCCCGCAAGCTGACCAGCATGATCCAGCAGCTGAAATCCATGTCCGAGAAGGTCAGCAAAGCCTATAGCGCCGATCTCGAAAATCTGTTCTGAAAGTTCTCAAGTCCCGGTGGAGGTTGCCGATAACCTTCATCAGGACTCGTGTCTGAACGTATAAAAGGAACCCCCATGTCCAGTCTGATTAACAGCGCCATGAGTGGCCTCAGTGCTGCCCAGTCGGCACTCAATACCGTCAGTAATAATATTTCAAGCTATAACGTGGCAGGTTATACCCGCCAGACTACCATCCTGGGGGCATCAAACAGCACCCTGACCGGCGGTGGCTGGGTGGGTAACGGAGTGTATGTCTCCGGTGTTCAGCGTGAATATGACGCCTTTATCACCAACCAGCTGCGCGCGGCGCAGAACCAGAGCAGCGGGCTGACCACGCGCTACCAGCAGATGTCAAAGATTGACGACGTGCTCTCGGATACCACCAACTCCGTTTCCAGCACTCTGCAGGATTTCTTCAAAAGCCTGCAAACCCTGGTGAGCAACGCCGAAGATCCGGCTGCCCGTCAGACGGTGCTGGGCAAGGCGGACGGGCTGGTAAACCAGTTCAAGGTTAACGATCAGTACCTCCGCGATCAGGATTCGCAGGTGAATACCGCGATTGCGACCAGCGTCGATCAGATCAACAACTACGCGCAGCAGATCGCCAACCTCAACGATCAGATTTCCCGTCTGACGGGCGTGGGGGCTGGCGCATCGCCAAACAACCTGCTCGATCAGCGCGATCAGCTGGTCAGCGAACTGAACAAGATTGTCGGCGTTGAGGTCTCTGTCCAGGACAGCGGTACCTATAACGTTTCGTTCGGCAACGGCTATAGCCTGGTTCAGGGCAGCAAGGCGAATCAGCTGGCAGCGGTAAGCTCCAGCGCAGACCCAACCCGCATCGCGGTGGCGTATGTTGATGAAGTCGCGGGCGCAATTGAAATTCCTGAAAAAGCGCTGAACACCGGATCGCTGGGCGGCCTGTTAACCTTCCGTTCGGAAGATCTGGATAAAGCGCGTAATACCCTGAACCAGCTGGCGCTGGCCTTTGCCGATGCGATGAATACCCAGCATGAAAAGGGCTTTGATGCCAACGGCGATCAGGGTAAAGCGCTGTTTAACATTGGCTCGCCGGCCGTGGTGAGCAACAGCAAAAACTCGTTGCCCGGCGCGAGCGTGACGGCGACCGTGGCGAAAAGCTCGGACGTGCAGGCGACCGATTACAGGCTCGAGTTTAACGGTACCGACTGGACGGTTACGCGTCTGGCAGACAAAACCTCCTTCAAGGCCACGCCGGATGCCAGCGGTAAGATGACCTTTGACGGCCTGACGGTGAACGTCTCCGGCACCGCCGCCACTAAAGACAGCTTTATCGTCAAGCCGGTCGTTAACAGCATCGTCAACATGAGCGTGGCTATCTCTGATGAATCCCAGCTGGCGATGGCGGAAGCCGCTGACGGCGGCGAGAGCGATAACCGTAACGGCAAGGCGCTGGTGGATCTGCAAAACAGCAAAGTCGTTGGCGGCAACAAAACCTTCAACGACGCCTATGCCGCGCTGGTCAGTACCGTAGGCAGCACTACGGCATCGCTGAAAACCAGCAGCCAGACGAAAGCCAACGTGGTGACGCAGTTAAGCAACCAGCAGCAGTCTATCTCCGGGGTTAACCTCGACGAAGAGTACGGCAACCTGCAGCGCTACCAGCAGTATTACCTGGCGAATGCTCAGGTTCTGCAAACGGCCAATACGCTTTTTGACGCGTTAATCAATATTCGCTAAAGACGAGGTGAAAAATGCGTATTAGCACCCAAATGATGTACGAACAGAACATGCGTGGCATCACCGATTCCCAGAGCCGCTGGTTAGGCTTTGGCGAGCAGATGTCCACCGGTAAGCGCGTAAACCGTCCGTCTGACGACCCGATTGCGGCATCCCAGGCGGTGGTACTTTCTCAGGCGCAGTCCCAGAATAGCCAGTTTGCCCTGGCGCGCACCTTTGCCACGCAGAAAGTGTCCCTCGAAGAGAGCGTTCTCGGCCAGGTTAATAGCGCGATTCAGTCGGCGCAGGAGAAAATCGTGTACGCCGGCAACGGTTCATTAAGCGATAGCGACCGGGCCTCGCTGGCGAACGACTTGCAGGGTATTCGCGATCAGCTGATGAACCTGGCAAACAGCACTGACGGTAACGGCCGCTATATCTTTGCCGGATACAAAACGGATAAAGCGCCGTTCGATCAGGCTAACGGCAATTACAGCGGCGGCGATATCGGGATTTCTCAGCAGGTTGATTCCGCTCGCACGATGCAGATCGGCCATACCGGCACTGAAGTCTTTGACACCTTTACCAGTAATGCCAAGCCGGAACCCGCAGGCAGCACGCAGGAAACGAACCTGTTCAAAATTCTCGATACGGCGATTGCCGCGCTGAAAGACCCAATCGAGGGTGATGCTGCAAAAGCCGAGGCCCTGACGCAAAGTATTGATAAAGCTAACCGCGGCCTCAGCAACTCGCTGGACAACATACTGACGGTGCGCGCTGACCTGGGCACCAAACTGAACGAGCTGGACAAGCTGGATGCGCTGGGTGACGAGCGCGCGCTGGGGCAGACTCAGCAGATGAGCGACCTGGTTGACGTGGACTGGAACGCTGCGATTTCCTCCTACACCATGCAGCAGGCGGCGCTGCAGGCCTCGTACAAGGCCTTTAGCGATATGCAGGGTATGTCTTTGTTCCAGCTTAACAGATAAGACTTTCGCCTTTTAGAACATGCCATGAAACTGGGTATGTTTTGACTGCCCAACCCGCAGGGGTTGGGCATTTTTTTTATACACCTTCAGCCTGCGCAGACGTCACCCGGGCGCTTTCTACCAGCCTGATGACCAGCGCAATCGCGCCGCACAGGGTTGCCAGCGCCACCACGCCAGACCAGCCTGCCAGGGTATAGATATTGCTGCCTAATGCCGAACCCAGCGCCATCCCGATAAAGACGACGGTAAACAGCAGGGCGTTAAGGCGTCCACGCGCCTGCTGCTCAAGGCTGTAAACCAGATTCTGGTGCGCCACGAGGCTGGACTGCAAGCCGAGATCGAAACCGACAGCGGAAAGGGCTATCAGGATCAGCTGGCCATGTACGCCCAGCGCCGGCATCAGGAACATCAGGGCAAACGAGACGGTCACCAGCGCGGCACCCAGCTGGGTTACTTTACCGGCACCCAGCTTATCGGCCAAGCCTCCTGCCAGCGGTGCGGCCAGCGCCCCGGCGGCTCCGGCAATACCAAACCCACCCGCCACGGCGCTGCCGAGGTGATAACGTTCCAGCAGCATCACCGCCAGCGTCGACCAGAACGCGCTAAAGGCAATCGACAGAAAACCCTGTGCCAGTGCGGCCCGACGCAGCGCCGGGTAGCGACGCCAGAGGTGCTCCATAGAGCGCAGAAGGGCCGGATAGCTCAGCGTGGAGTGAACGGCAAAGCGGGGAAGCACGGCCCACATCACCACACCGACAAACGCAATGCTTGCGGCAGCCAGCTGGTACATCACCCGCCAGCCAAAGGCTTCACCTACCACGCCGCTTACGGTTCGGGAGAGCAGAATGCCCAACAGCAGGCCGGTCATCACCGTGCCGACGGTTTTTCCCTGTTTCCCTTCGGGCGCCAGGATCGCCGCGGCGGGGACGATGTCCTGCGCCATGGTGGCGGCCATGCCGATCAGCAGGCTGGCGAGCAGCAGGGAGTGCAGCTGTCCTGTCAGGCTACAGGCCAGCAGGAACAGCGCCAGGGCCGCGCTTTTTATCAGAATTAACGTCCTGCGGTCATGGCGATCGCCGAGCGGTAACAGGAACAGGATCCCTAAGGCGTAACCCGCCTGCGTAAGCGTCGGCACCATGCCCATTCCTTCGATGCTCAGGTGCAGGTCTGCGCCCATCAGCGGCAGCAGAGGCTGGGCATAATAGATGGATGCCACGCTGAAGCCAGCCCCGAGCGCCAGCATTAAGATTACCCAGCGGCTTACGGCCCGGGCGGCAGTTGTTGTGTTCATATGACGTTCCTCATTCATCGTGTGGGGCTATTTTTTCTCACTACGCCTTGCGGCGGTAGCGGGCACGGTGGTAAAACGCTTATACGTTGGACGTATGGCGCGGTGGAATATGAAAAGAGCTGAGCGTATAGACAGGGTGGAACTGATGCGGACGTTTGTACGTATCGTTGAGGCAGGATCGCTTTCCGCCGCGGCGCGGCAGCTGGCGACAACCCAGGCCACGGTAAGCCGGCGACTACAGTCGCTTGAGACAATGCTTGGGGTGCGCCTGATGCTGCGCACCACCCACACGATGCGGCTGACCGATGACGGCGAACGCTGCTATCAGCACGCGCGCCGGGTCATTGACAGCTGGCTGGCGCTGGAAGATGAGGTGGGGCAGTCGGAGGATGAACCGGTGGGGGTGCTGCGGGTGCGGGCACCGCACGCGTTTGGTCAGGATCAGCTTCTGAAACCATTAACCGAATTTTTGCAGCGCTATCCGCTACTTTCCATTGAGTGGCTGCTCAACGATCGGTCAGCTGATTTTCTCGGGGACAATCTCGACTGCGCTATCCGGGTGGGCGCTGAGGTCGATCCGGCAACCGTATCCGTGCTGCTGGCCGAAGTGCCGCGCTCGGTGGTGGCTTCACCGGAGTTACTGGCCCGCTTTCCGGCGGTTAATACGCCGGAAGATTTGCAGCAGCTTCCCTGGATTGCCATCAGCTCTTTTTACCAGCGCCATGTGGAGCTTTTCCATGATGCCTCCCCGGTACCGGTGCGGGTAGCCATTACGCCACGCCTGAGCACCGACAGCCTGTACGTGGCACGCAATACGGCGCTAACCGGGCTTGGCGTGGCGGTTGTATCCAGCTGGACGGTTCAGAACGATATTCGGGAAGGGCGTCTGGTGCATTTGTTGCCGGAGTGGCAACCGGAGGCGTTACCGGTGCATCTGGTTTATCCATGGTCTCGTTATTATCCGGCGCGCCTGCGGCGCTTTCTTGAGATGATGCGCCAGATAATGCCGGAGTTGACGGGGATGAGAAAGCCCGTGCAGCAGCCATAAAAAAAGCCGACCCGGAGGTCGGCTTTTTGACTTAGCGTGCGTTATTCCACGGACTGCGGACGGGTAGCTGGGGCAGTAGCCTTATGCGTTGCGCTATGGCCACCGGCAGCACCTTTACCTTCGAAGTTGAATTCCGGGCGTACCCAGTCGCTATGGCGCGGCGCTTCAGGCACATACTCTGGTGCCGGCGCGCGGGTCATAGGTGCCGTTGCAACGTGCGCAGGCGCTGGTGCGGCGATAACTTCAACCGGAGCTGGCTTCACTTCAGGCGCTTTCGCTTCTTCGACAACAGGCTCAACCTGAATCTCGACGTCCTGAACCACCTCTTCGGTAACCGTTTCGACAGCAGAGTCTGCGGTTTCTTCCACTGCTGGTGCAGGTTCAGCGTGCTCCGCTACCTCTTCAGCCACTACGGCATCTTCTTCGGCAATAATCTGCGGTGCGGCATCAACCGGCGCAGCAATAACTTCAGGATGGGTAGTTTCAACTTCCACTGCCTGAGGCTCTGTCGTTTCTACAGCCTGAGGTTCAACCTCCTGAGGTTCAACCACGGTTGCCGCTTCAGTCACGACTTCTTCTGCCGCTACTACCGGTGCAATTACCTCTTCGGTCACAGCCTGTTCTTCAACAGCCTGCTCCGGACGAGCAACCGGATAGCGGATCCAGACCTTACCGGAGGCCATTTCAGGCGACGCACACGCCACGGTCAGCGGCATCGGTGACTGGGTAGGGTAACGCTCGTCACGATAGCGACGACGACGCTGGCCGCTAACGCGCAGATGACGCGGAGAACGGCGTGAGCGACGCGGCATACCCGCGTTGTCGCGGTTTTCACCGCTTTCGTCCTGCTCAACCTGATTTTCTACCACCGCAGGCAGATCGACTTTCGCCACCTGCGTACCGGTTGCGCTGTCCGCTGCTTCAACCGCGACAACGGCGATTTCTTCAGCCTGAACTTCGCCCACGCGCACCTTCTGTGCGAGCTGGCGCTGCTTGCGACGCGGCATAACCTGCGTGCGCTCTTCCTGCTCGGCTTCCTGCTGTTCAACAGGCGCTTCGCGGTTCAGGCTTTTAACTTCCTGCTGCGCCTGGCGCTTCTCGTCGTTACGGCGACGGTTACGCTCGCGGCGCGGCTGCTGCTCGTCACGCGGTTTGCTCTTCTCGGACTCGTCGCCCGCCTGCTGGCGAATTTCACGATCTTCAACATTCTGCTGTTGCTTCTCGCGACGGTTGCGACGGTTGTCCTCGCGCTGCTCGCGGCCTTCGTTGTTGTCGGAACGATTGTCACGGCGTTCATTACGATCGCCACGCTCATTGCGCTCATTGCGGTCGTTGCGGTCGCGACGATTGTTCTGACGCTTGCGGCGTTCCTGCTGACGCTCTGGCTTCGCTTCTTTCGGTGCCTCTTTCGGCTGCTCAGGTTGCGCTTCTTCGCCAGCGAACATCTTCTTCAGCGCACCGAAGAGGCGGCTCAGGAGACCAGGCTGCTCAGGCTGCGCTTTTGGCGCGGCAGGGGCAGCTTTTTGCTCAGCCGGTTTGGCTGCCGGTTTTTCCAGCGTCGCTTCCGGCGGGGCTTCAGGCATGATGAAGGTCGCTAAAGCCGGCTGCTCGGGCAGTTTACGCTCGGCAGGCTCCTCATCGGATGGCAGTGCCATCTCTTCTTCATGCAGCTTAGGCAGCAGGTAGCTGAGGGTGCTTGTCTCTTCACCTTTACGGACACGCAGCACGTGATAGTGCGGAGTCTGCATCTCGTCGTTTGGCACGATGATGCAGCGAACGCCGCCCTGGCGCGCTTCGATTGCGCTTACCGCCGCACGTTTTTCGTTCAGCAGGTAAGAAGCAATTGGCACCGGAACGATGGCGTGAACCTCTTTGGTGTTCTCCTTCAGCGCTTCTTCTTCAATCAGACGCAGAATGGAGAGGGAGAGAGATTCGTTGTCACGCACGGTACCCGTACCGGAACAGCGTGGGCAGACGTGATGGCTGGATTCGCCGAGTGACGGGCTGAGGCGCTGGCGGGACATCTCCAGCAGGCCAAAGCGGGAAATATGGCTGATCTGAATACGCGCACGATCCTGGCGAACGGCTTCACGCAGGCGGTTTTCAACCGCACGCTGGTGGCGAACCGGGGTCATGTCGATGAAGTCGATGACGATCAGACCGCCCAGGTCGCGCAGGCGAAGCTGGCGGGCAATTTCATCAGCGGCTTCAAGGTTGGTGTTGAAGGCGGTCTCTTCGATATCGCCGCCGCGGGTTGCACGCGCGGAGTTGATGTCGATGGCGGTCAGCGCTTCGGTTGTATCGATAACGATAGAGCCGCCGGATGGCAGACGCACTTCACGCTGGAAGGCCGACTCGATCTGGGATTCAATTTGATAGTGGCTGAACAGCGGGATTTCACCGGTGTACAGTTTGATTTTGCTGGTGAAATCCGGACGGCCCAGCGCGGCGATGTGCTGGCGAGCCAGCTCAAGCACTTTCGGGTTATCAATCAGGATTTCCCCGATGTCCTGACGCAGGTAATCGCGGAAGGCACGCACGATGACGTTGCTTTCCTGGTGGATCAGGAACGGAGCAGGGCGGCTTTCCGCCGCTTTCTTAATGGCTTCCCAGTGCTTCAGGCGGAAGCTCAGGTCCCACTGCAATGCTTCGGCAGATTTGCCGACGCCTGCGGTGCGCACGATAAGCCCCATGCCGTCCGGCAGCTCAAGGCTTGCCAGCGCTTCTTTCAGCTCGGTACGGTCATCACCTTCGATACGGCGTGAGATACCACCCGCACGCGGGTTGTTTGGCATCAGTACCAGATAGCTTCCTGCCAGACTGATAAAGGTGGTCAGTGCGGCACCTTTGTTGCCGCGCTCTTCTTTATCGATCTGAACGATAACTTCCTGACCTTCACGCAGAACATCTTTAATGTTCGGACGGCCATGGGAGCTGTAGTTCGCAGGAAAATATTCGCGGGCGATTTCTTTAAGAGGAAGGAAACCATGACGCTCAGCACCGTAATCGACAAATGCAGCCTCAAGGCTTGGTTCAATGCGGGTGATTTTACCTTTGTAAATGTTCGCTTTTTTCTGTTCGTGTCCAGGACTTTCGATATCCAGATCGTACAGGCGCTGCCCATCCACAAGGGCGACACGCAACTCTTCTTGCTGAGTTGCGTTGATTAACATTCTTTTCATCGTAACTTACTCGTTATTCTTACATTGACGACAAAGCTGCGGGCAAGGTGACGCTTTCCGGGGTATGAACCGATGGCCTCGTGTCTATTCACGTCGCCAACCTCACGGTTGTCGCTCGCTTAAGAGGCGCAGAGTGTCGGTTGCCCGTGTTTCATACGGAAACACAGCGCAATTATCAGGGGAATTGCCTGGGAAAACTCTCCAGAGAACAATCCTTATACCGGGAAGTACTGCAACCCGCAGCCCGCTAACTGCCTGAAAGATCAATACGTCTTACGCCATTGCTGCGTGGATGATCGGTCAGACAAAATTGGTCATTCCGTCGACATCCTTACAAAACCCGGATTTAACGCGGAAAACGGATTCATTATTCCACTGCTCGCCGGGTTATAGCAAGATGACTTTTACCAATTATCACCCGGTTACTCACAGTTTCTTCACTTCAACGAGGCGATTGGTTTAATAACCACCAAATCGATTGCGCGAAAGGGGAGCGTTCCGGATAAAAGTAAATATAAGCATAGAAAAATGAGTGGCGCTAATGCCAGACGATATTTAGAATCGCCAACCATGAAAACAGAGACTCCAGCCGTAAAAATGGTTGCCATTGCCGAAGACGAAGCGGGGCAACGTATCGATAACTTTTTGCGCACCCAGCTGAAAGGCGTGCCAAAAAGTATGATTTACCGCATCCTGCGCAAGGGCGAGGTGCGGGTGAACAAAAAGCGCGTGAAGCCCGAATATAAGCTCGAAGCGGGTGATGAAGTGCGCATTCCACCGGTCCGCGTTGCGGAGCGCGAAGAAGAGGCGGTTTCGCCGAAGCTGCAAAAAGTCGCGGCCCTGAGTGACGTTATCCTTTATGAGGACGACCACATCCTGGTGTTGAACAAACCTTCAGGAACCGCGGTGCACGGGGGAAGTGGACTGAGCTTTGGCGTAATTGAAGGGCTGCGGGCCCTGCGCCCGGAAGCGCGTTTCCTTGAGCTGGTTCACCGCCTTGACCGTGATACCTCTGGCGTACTGCTGGTGGCAAAAAAACGTTCCGCGCTGCGTTCGCTGCATGAACAGCTGCGTGAAAAAGGGATGCAGAAGGATTACCTGGCGCTGGTGCGCGGCCAGTGGCAGTCCCATGTGAAAGTGGTGCAGGCACCGCTGCTGAAAAATATTCTGCAAAGCGGTGAGCGCATTGTTCGCGTGAACCAGGAGGGGAAGCCGTCCGAGACGCGCTTTAAAGTTGAAGAGCGCTACGAATTTGCCACGCTGGTTCGCTGTAGCCCGGTGACGGGGCGAACCCACCAGATCCGCGTACATACCCAGTTTGCAGGCCATCCGATTGCCTTTGACGATCGTTACGGTGACCGCGAGTTTGACAAGCAGCTGGCGGGCACGGGGCTGTCTCGTCTGTTCCTGCATGCGGCTGCGCTGAAGTTTACCCATCCCAATACCGGTGAAATCATCCGTATTGAAGCGCCGCTGGATGAGCAGCTGAAGCGCTGCCTCAAGGTTCTGCGCGGCTAAGGTAAACGTAAAACGGCAACGACGTTGCCGTTTTTAATGTTTGCACCTTTTCCCTGGGGAGAGGGCATCAGGCCGCAGCGGTTACGCCGTCAGCGGATTACACGCTTCTCGCCTAAACATCTGGCATAGCGCAATCAGCGGTAACCCCACCAGCGTATTCGGGTCTCGACCGTCCAGCTTATCGAATAGCGCAATCCCCAAACCTTCACTTTTGAAGCTCCCCGCGCAGTTCAGCGGGCGTTCCCGGCGCACGTAATCCATAATCTCCTGCTCGCTGAGATGGCGAAAATGGACGTCGAACGGCTCGCATTCGGTTTGCAGGTGGCCGGAGGCCGAGTTATAGAGCGCCAGGCCCGTATAAAAGGTCACAATACTGCCGCGTGCGCACATCAACTGCTTGCAGGCGTTCTCTTCGGTATGCGGTTTACCGGTGATTTCACCGTCAAGCACACAAACCTGATCGGAGCCTATAATCAGATGTGCAGGGTAACGTTCGGCAAGCGACTGCGCTTTCTCCTGCGCAAGACGGGTTACCAGATGTCGCGGCGACTCGCCGGGTTGTGGGGTCTCATCAACGTCCGGTGCCGCACATTCAAACGGGATCCCGAGCTTTTCCAGCAGCATTCGGCGATAGGGTGAAGTGGAAGCAAGTACGAGATTTGGCATATTTTTATCACCAGATATAGCGTATCGATGCCAGCCATTTTAAACTACAGGCCGCAATGTGTGCGAATAATTGGCAAAAGGCAGCTCTGGTTGCCTTTTTCTTTGACTCTATGACGTTACAAAGTTAATATGCGCGCCCTATGCAAAAGGTAAAATTACCCCTGACTCTTGATCCGGTTCGTACGGCTCAAAAACGCCTCGATTACGAAGGAATCTATTCTTCCGATCAGGCGGAGCGTATTGCCGAATCCGTAGTCAGTGTGGACAGTGATGTAGAATGCTCCATGTCGTTCGCTATCGACAACCAGCGTCTTGCCGTTTTAACCGGTGATGCGAAGGTAACGGTAACGCTCGAGTGCCAGCGTTGCGGGAAACCGTTTGTACAGCATGTTCACACAACGTATTGTTTTAGTCCGGTTCGTTCTGACGAACAGGCTGAAGCACTCCCGGAAGCGTATGAGCCGATTGAGGTTAACGAATTCGGTGAAATCGATCTTCTGGCTCTGGTTGAAGATGAAATCATCCTCACCTTGCCAGTGGTTCCGGTGCATGATTCTGAACACTGTGAAGTGTCCGAGGCGGACATGGTCTTTGGGGAACTGCCTGATGAAGCGCAAAAACCAAACCCATTTGCCGTATTAGCCAGCTTAAAGCGTAAGTAATTGAGGAGTAAGGTCCATGGCCGTACAACAGAATAAACCAACCCGTTCCAAACGTGGCATGCGTCGTTCCCATGACGCACTGACTGCAGTTACCAGCCTGTCTGTAGACAAGACTTCTGGTGAGAAACACCTGCGTCACCACATCACCGCTGACGGTTTCTACCGCGGCCGCAAGGTTATCACTAAGTAATCACGCGTCAGCGTGATTAGGCTTAGTGAGGAACTTCCCCGTGCAAACGGGGAGTTTACCGAACCAGGCTGCGACGATACCTTGACACGTCTAACCCTGGCGTTAGATGTCATGGGGGGAGATTTTGGCCCTACCGTGACAGTGCCTGCAGCTTTGCAGGCACTGAATTCTAATTCGCAACTCACACTTCTTTTAGTCGGTAATCCCGACACAATCACGCCATTACTCGCTAAAGCTGACTTTGAACAACGTTCGCGTCTGCAGATTATCCCTGCGCAGTCAGTTATTGCCAGTGATGCCCGGCCATCGCAGGCTATTCGCAATAGCCGCGGCAGCTCTATGCGAATTGCGCTGGAGCTGGTGAAAGAAGGGCGAGCGCAGGCTTGCGTCAGCGCGGGAAATACCGGCGCGCTGATGGGCCTGTCGAAATTATTGCTCAAGCCGATTGAGGGCATTGAGCGTCCGGCGCTGGTGACGGTGTTACCGCATCAGCAGAAGGGCAAAACGGTGGTGCTCGATCTGGGCGCTAACGTGGATTGTGATAGTACAATGCTGGCTCAGTTTGCCGTCATGGGGTCGGTGCTGGCAGAAGACGTGGTCGGGATTACGCATCCCCGCGTTGCGTTGTTGAACATTGGTGAAGAAGAAACCAAAGGCCTGGACAGTATCCGCGACGCTGCGGAAATACTCAAACAGGTCCCGTCCATCAACTATATTGGTTATCTCGAAGCCAATGAGCTGCTGACGGGCAAAACGGATGTATTAGTGTGTGATGGCTTCACCGGAAACGTAACGTTGAAGACCATGGAAGGGGTCGTAAGAATGTTCCTTTCTCTGCTGAAATCTCAGGGAGACGGTAAAAAAAGGTCCTGGTGGCTGATTTTATTAAAGCGTTGGTTACAAAAAAGCCTGACGCGGCGATTCAGTCACCTCAACCCCGACCAGTATAATGGCGCCTGTCTGTTAGGATTGCGCGGCATCGTGATTAAGAGTCATGGCGCCGCCAATCAGCGAGCATTTACCGTCGCGATTGAACAGGCAGTGCAGGCGGTGCAGCGACAAGTTCCTCAGAGAATTGCCGCTCGCCTGGGATCTGTATTAGCTAAAAGTGACTGAGCGTACATGTATACGAAGATTTTAGGTACCGGCAGCTACCTGCCAACACAAGTGCGTACCAACGCCGATCTTGAAAAAATGGTAGATACGTCTGACGAGTGGATTGTCACGCGCACAGGTATCCGTGAACGCCGTATCGCCGCGCCAGACGAAACTGTCTCTACCATGGGCTTCGAAGCTGCACAGCGTGCGCTTGAAATGGCCGGGATTGATAAAGATCAGATCGGGCTTATCGTGGTGGCGACAACCTCCGCCACGCATGCCTTCCCAAGCGCAGCGTGTCAGGTACAGAACATGCTCGGCATTAAAGGCTGCCCGGCATTTGATGTGGCAGCAGCGTGTGCGGGCTTTACCTATGCGCTGAGCATCGCCGATCAGTACGTAAAATCTGGTGCCGTCAAATATGCGCTGGTAATCGGTGCTGACGTGCTGGCGCGTACCTGCGATCCAGCCGATCGCGGCACGATCATTATTTTTGGCGACGGTGCGGGCGCGGTGCTGCTGGGGCAGTCCGACGAGCCGGGCATCATCTCCACGCATCTTCATGCTGACGGTCGCTACGGCGAGCTGTTAACGCTGCCTAACGCCGATCGCGTTAACCCGGACAGCTCGATTTATCTGACGATGGCGGGTAACGAGGTGTTCAAGGTTGCCGTGACTGAACTGGCCCATATCGTTGAAGAAACGCTGGAAGCGAACAATCTCGATCGCTCCGCCCTCGACTGGCTGGTGCCGCATCAGGCTAACCTGCGTATCATCAGCGCGACGGCGAAGAAGCTGGGCATGTCAATGGATAACGTTGTGGTGACGCTGGATCGCCACGGCAACACCTCTGCGGCATCGGTACCGTGCGCATTTGACGAAGCGGTACGCGATGGACGAATTAAACGGGGCCAACTGGTCTTGCTTGAAGCCTTTGGTGGCGGGTTCACCTGGGGTTCCGCGCTGGTTCGTTTCTAGGATAAGGATTAAAAAATGACGCAATTTGCTTTTGTGTTCCCGGGACAGGGCTCGCAAACCGTTGGGATGTTGTCTGAAATGGCAGCAAACTATCCGGTTATTGAAGAGACTTTCCGTGAAGCTTCTGATGCGCTGGGTTATGATCTGTGGGCGCTGACCCAACAGGGCCCCGCTGAAGAGTTAAACAAAACCTGGCAGACGCAGCCTGCGCTGCTGGCTGCATCCGTCGCGCTGTGGCGCGTATGGCAGCAGCAGGGCGGTAAAGCGCCTGCACTGATGGCGGGTCACAGCCTGGGCGAATACTCTGCGCTGGTTTGTGCAGGCGTGATTGCCTTCGCTGACGCGGTGCGCCTGGTTGAATTGCGTGGAAAATTCATGCAGGAAGCGGTGCCAGAAGGTACGGGCGGCATGTCTGCCATCATCGGTCTTGATGATGCTTCTATTGCAAAAGCGTGTGAAGAATCTGCTGAAGGTCAGGTGGTTTCTCCGGTAAACTTCAACTCGCCGGGCCAGGTGGTTATCGCCGGCCATAAAGAAGCGGTTGAGCGTGCGGGCGCTGCCTGTAAAGCCGCGGGCGCTAAACGCGCGCTGCCGCTGCCGGTGAGCGTACCGTCACACTGCGCGCTGATGAAGCCAGCCGCCGAAAAGCTGGCGGTTGAGCTGGAAAAAATGACCTTTAACGCGCCGACGATTTCCGTTGTGAATAACGTCGACGTGAAGTGCGAAACCGCGCCAGAGGCTATCCGTAACGCACTGGTTCGCCAGCTCTATAGCCCGGTTCAGTGGACCAAAACCGTTGAATATATGGCGTCTCAGGGCGTTGAACATCTGTATGAAGTGGGGCCTGGTAAGGTGCTTACCGGTCTTACCAAACGTATTGTTGACACCCTGACTGCCTCGGCGATTAATGAGCCGGAAGCAATGAAAGCGGCACTCTCGCAATAAAAGAGGACTACCATGAGTTTTGAAGGAAAAATTGCCCTGGTGACCGGCGCGAGCCGCGGTATTGGGCGCGCTATTGCTGAAACACTGGTTGCGCGCGGCGCGACGGTGATCGGGACTGCGACCAGCGAGAACGGCGCGCAGGCCATCAGCGAGTATTTGGGTGCGAACGGTAAAGGTCTGGTGCTGAATGTGACTGAACCAGCATCTATCGAATCTGTTCTGGAAAATATTCGCGCAGAGTTTGGCGAAGTGGATATTCTGGTCAATAATGCCGGGATTACGCGCGACAACCTGCTGATGCGAATGAAAGATGATGAGTGGAACGATATTATCGAAACCAACCTGTCATCTGTATTCCGTCTGTCAAAAGCGGTAATGCGCGCTATGATGAAAAAGCGTCATGGTCGTATTATCACTGTAGGTTCTGTGGTTGGTACCATGGGAAATGCTGGTCAGGCTAACTACGCTGCGGCGAAAGCAGGTCTGATCGGTTTCAGTAAGTCGCTGGCGCGTGAAGTCGCGTCCCGCGGTATTACTGTAAACGTTGTTGCTCCGGGCTTTATTGAAACGGACATGACGCGTGCGCTGACGGATGAGCAGCGTGCGGGTACGCTGGCGGCAGTTCCGGCGGGTCGTCTTGGCGACCCTAAAGAAATCGCCAGCGCGGTTGCATTTTTAGCCTCTGACGAAGCGGGTTACATCACTGGTGAAACCCTCCACGTCAACGGCGGGATGTACATGGTTTAATCACGATCGAAAATATTTGCGTTATTTGGGCAAATGGCCTCAAAATAACGTAAAATCGTGGTAAGACCTGCCGGGATTTAGTTGCAAATTTTTCAACATTTTATACACTACGAAAACCATCGCGAAAGCGAGTTTTGATAGGAAATTTAAGAGTATGAGCACTATCGAAGAACGCGTTAAGAAAATTATCGGCGAACAGCTGGGCGTTAAGCAGGAAGAAGTTGTGAACTCCGCTTCCTTTGTTGAAGACCTGGGCGCAGATTCTCTTGACACCGTTGAGCTGGTAATGGCTCTGGAAGAAGAGTTTGATACTGAGATTCCGGACGAAGAAGCTGAGAAAATCACCACCGTTCAGGCTGCCATTGATTACATCAACGGTCACCAGGCATAAGTGAACATCTCCAGGCGGTCATTCGACCGCCTGAGTTTTATCTTTTGTAGTCCCACGAATCTCTTTTTTTATCCCTCCCTGGAGGACAAACGTGTCTAAGCGTCGTGTAGTTGTGACCGGACTTGGCATGTTGTCTCCTGTCGGCAATACCGTAGAGTCCACCTGGAAAGCTCTCCTTGCCGGTCAGAGCGGCATCAGCCTAATCGACCATTTCGATACTAGCGCCTATGCAACGAAATTTGCTGGCTTAGTAAAGGATTTTAACTGTGAAGAGATCATCTCGCGCAAAGAACAGCGCAAGATGGATGCCTTCATTCAATATGGAATTGTCGCTGGCGTTCAGGCCATGCAGGATTCTGGCCTTGAGATTACGGAAGAGAACGCGTCCCGTATCGGTGCTGCTATTGGCTCCGGGATTGGCGGTCTTGGCCTGATTGAGGAAAACCACTCATCCCTGATGAATGGCGGCCCGCGTAAAATCAGCCCATTCTTCGTTCCGTCTACGATTGTAAACATGGTGGCAGGTCACCTGACCATTATGTTCGGCCTGCGCGGCCCAAGCATTTCAATCGCAACAGCCTGTACCTCTGGCGTGCATAACATCGGCCAGGCCGCGCGTATTATCGCGTACGGCGATGCAGATGCTATGGTTGCGGGCGGTGCTGAAAAAGCCAGTACACCACTGGGCGTCGGTGGCTTCGGTGCAGCGCGTGCGCTCTCTACCCGTAACGATAATCCTCAGGCGGCAAGCCGTCCGTGGGATAAAGACCGCGATGGTTTCGTGCTGGGCGACGGTGCAGGCATGATCGTACTTGAAGAGTACGAACATGCGAAAAAACGTGGCGCGAAAATTTATGCTGAAGTCGTTGGCTTTGGTATGAGCAGCGATGCTTACCACATGACGTCGCCACCAGAAAATGGTGCGGGTGCAGCGCTGGCAATGGCTAACGCGATCCGTGATGCGGGCATTACCCCGGCACAGATTGGCTACGTTAACGCCCACGGTACGTCTACCCCTGCGGGCGATAAAGCAGAAGCTCAGGCTGTTAAGTCTATCTTCGGCGAATCTGCCAGCCGCGTAATGGTGAGCTCCACGAAATCCATGACCGGTCACCTGTTAGGTGCGGCGGGTGCAGTAGAGTCAATCTACTCTATCCTGGCGCTGCGCGATCAGGCTGTACCACCAACCATCAACCTGGATAACCCGGATGAAGGTTGCGATCTGGACTTCGTTCCTCACGAGGCGCGCCAGGTTAGCGGTATGGAGTACACCCTGTGTAACTCCTTCGGCTTCGGCGGGACAAACGGTTCTCTGATCTTCAAAAAGGTCTGAGCCTGTTTAGTCACTGACGATAAAAAAGGTCCGCTTGCCGGGCCTTTTTTATTAGGTGAAATCTCCTTGTCCGGCTATTAACATCCTGCCAGACTGAGCCTCCACGCATGAGGAGCCACCATGTTTTTAATCAATGGCCTTGAGCAAGAAACGCTGCCGGCAGGCGACAGGGCGATCCATTTTGGCGATGGCTGTTTTACCACGGCGCGTATTCTCGACGGGGAAGTGTGCCTGCGTGATGCCCATATCCGCCGCTTACAAAAAGCCTGCGAGACATTACTGATCCCCTTCACGCAGTGGGACACCCTTGAAGGTGAAATGCGTCGGCTGGCGTCAGGTAAAAGGCGCGGCGTAGTAAAAGTGATTATCAGCCGCGGCAGCGGTGGGCGGGGGTATAGCGGCGCTGCCTGTCAGCATCCAACGCGGATCGTTTCCGTTTCAGATTACCCTTCCCATTATGAACGCTGGCGCGAAGAGGGCGTTACCCTGACGCTTAGCCCGGTTCGGCTGGGGCGGAACCCGATGCTTGCCGGAATAAAACACCTTAACCGCCTTGAACAGGTGCTTATTCGTACTCATCTTGAACAGACGGATGCCGGCGAGGCGCTGGTTCTTGACAGCGAAGGGTACATTACGGAATGCTGTGCGGCTAATTTACTCTGGCGGAAGGGCGGTGACGTATTCACGCCTTCGCTGGAACAGGCCGGGGTCAACGGCATTATGCGTCAGTTTTGTTTGCAGCAGCTGGCACGTGCCGGTTTTAGCGTTGTCGAAGTAAGCGTAAAGGAAGACGCGCTGCAGTCCGCCGATGAAGTCGTTATCTGCAATGCGCTGATGCCCGTTGTCCCCGTTCGCGCTTATGGCCCGCTTTCATGGTCATCCCGCGAGCTGTTCCAGTTTCTGGCCCCGTTATGTGAGCAAACCAGGTAGTCATGAAGAAAATGTTACGCGTTGTTCTCCTTCTCATCGTTGCGTTCGGTATCGCTGGCGGAGCGGGAGTGTGGAAAGTCCGCCAGCTGGCGGACAGTAAGATCCTGATTAAAGACGAGACGATTTTTACCCTGAAAGCGGGGACCGGGCGTCAGGCGCTTGGCCAGCAGCTGTATGGCGATAAAATCATCAATCGTCCGCGTGTATTCCAGTGGCTGCTGCGCGTTGAGCCTGAACTTTCGAACTTTAAGGCGGGCACCTATCGCTTCACTCCGGGTATGACCGTGCGTGAAATGCTGCAACTGCTGGAAAGCGGCAAAGAGGCCCAGTTCCCGCTGCGTTTTGTCGAGGGGATGCGCCTGAGCGATTACCTCAGACAACTGCGTGACGCGCCGTATATCAGGCACACGCTGAAAGACGATCGCTACGAAACCGTGGCAGACGCGCTAAAATTCGAGCACCCTGAATGGGTTGAAGGCTGGTTCTGGCCCGACACCTGGATGTACACGGCAGGCACGACGGACGTGGCGATTCTGAAGCGCGCGCACAATAAAATGGTTGCGGCGGTAGAGTCGGCCTGGGAAGGACGCGCTGAGGGCCTGCCGTATAAAGATCAAAACCAGTTCGTGACGATGGCCTCCATCATCGAGAAAGAGACCGCCGTTGCCGCCGAGCGCGACCAGGTCGCCTCGGTGTTTATAAACCGCCTGCGCATCGGTATGCGTTTGCAAACCGATCCTACCGTCATCTACGGCATGGGCGAAAACTACAACGGCAAGATTTCCAGAAAAGATCTGGAGACGCCAACGGCGTATAATACCTACGTCATTAGCGGCCTGCCGCCGGGACCAATCGCGACGCCGGGCGAAGCCTCACTGCGCGCGGCGGCGCACCCGGCAAAAACACCGTATCTCTATTTTGTGGCTGATGGAAAAGGGGGGCATACGTTCAATACCAACCTGGCCAGCCACAATCGCTCTGTTCAGGACTATCTGAAGGCACTTAAGGAAAAAAATGCGCAGTAAATACATCGTCATTGAGGGACTCGAAGGGGCGGGGAAAACCACCGCCCGTAACGTGGTGGTTGATACGCTTAAATCGCTTGGCGTCGCCGAGATGGTCTTCACCCGTGAGCCGGGCGGTACGCAGCTGGCGGAAAAACTGCGCAGCCTGGTGCTGGATATCAAATCCGTTGGCGACGAGGTTATCACTGACAAAGCGGAAGTGCTGATGTTTTATGCGGCGCGCGTTCAGCTGGTCGAGACGGTGATTAAACCCGCGCTGGCAGAGGGAAAATGGGTGATCGGCGATCGTCACGATCTCTCCACCCAGGCGTATCAGGGGGGAGGGCGCGGTATCGATCGTACCATGCTGGCTACGCTTCGCGACGCGGTGCTCGGCGATTTTCGTCCGGACCTGACGCTCTATCTGGACGTCACCCCTGAGGTGGGCCTGAAGCGCGCCAGGGCGCGCGGCGAGCTGGATCGCATTGAGCAGGAGTCTTACGACTTCTTTAACCGCACCCGCGCGCGTTACCTTGAGCTGGCCGGACAGGACAGCGCTATTCGCACCATCGATGCGACACAATCCCTCGACGACGTTACCCGTGCTATTCAGGAAACGGTCACTCGCTGGGTGCAGGAGCAGCGGGCATGAAATGGTATCCATGGCTGCGCCCGCACTTTGAACAGCTGATCGGCAGCTATCAGGTTGGACGGGGGCATCATGCGTTACTGATACAGGCGCTGCCGGGAATGGGCGATGATGCG
Source organism: Enterobacter cloacae complex sp. 2022EL-00788 (assembly GCF_026627565.1). NCBI lineage: Bacteria > Pseudomonadati > Pseudomonadota > Gammaproteobacteria > Enterobacterales > Enterobacteriaceae > Enterobacter > Enterobacter cloacae complex sp. 2022EL-00788. The sequence goes on from NZ_JAPNMC010000010.1 coordinate 60,957, forward strand.
TTGATTTACGCCATTACGCGCTTTCTGATGTGCCACCAGCCTGATGGGCATAAAAGCTGCGGTAAGTGCCGCGGCTGCCAGCTGATGCAGGCCGGCACGCATCCGGATTACTACATCCTCGAACCCGAAAAAGGCAAAAGTACGCTCGGGATAGACGCGGTGCGTGAGGTCGGCGAGAAGCTGTATGAACACGCGCGTCTGGGCGGGGCAAAGGTGGTGTGGCTGAAGGACGCCGAGCTGCTCACGGAGGCCGCTGCCAATGCGCTTTTAAAAACGCTGGAAGAGCCGCCTGAGAAAACGTGGTTCTTCCTCTCCTGCCGCGAGCCGGGCCGACTGCTGGCGACGCTGCGCAGCCGCTGTCGTCTTCATCATCTGGCTGTTCCCCAGGAATCGTGGGCACTCGCCTGGCTTGAACGTGAAGTGACGGTGTCACAGGACGCCGCGCTGTCAGCGTTGCGCCTGTGCAGCGGCGCGCCTGCGGCTGCGCTGGCGCTACTGCAGCCGCAAGTCTGGTCCCAGCGCGAAACCCTTTGTCGTGCGATTGAATCTGCCCTGGACAGCCATGACTGGCTGAGCGTGCTGCCCGCCCTGAACGGCGATCCGGCCCCGGAGCGCCTGCACTGGCTGGCCGCGCTGCTGCTCGATGCCCTTAAAATTCAGCAGGGGGCTACGCTTCTGACGAATCCCGACGTCTGGCCGCTGGTTAACACGCTGGCGAATCGTCTGTCAGGACAGTCGCTGCGCGCTATCCTCCACGATATCTGCCAGAGTCGTGAACAACTTTTGACGGTAACCGGTCTTAATCGCGAGCTTTTACTGACCGACCAGTTGCTGCGTATCGAACATTACCTGCAACCCGGCGTCATACCGCCGGTTTCCCATCTCTGAGAGAGACATTATGTTTTTAGTCGACTCACACTGCCATCTTGATGGCCTCGATTACCAATCCCTGCATAAAGACGTGGACGACGTGCTGGCGAAAGCCGCCGCGCGCGATGTGAAATTTTGCCTGGCCGTGGCGACCACGCTGCCGGGCTACCGCTCAATGCGTGAGCTGGTTGGCGAGCGCGAAAACGTCGTCTTCTCCTGCGGCGTCCATCCGCTCAATCAGGACGACGCGTATGACGTTGAAGATTTACGCCGCCTTGCCGCAGAAGAGGGCGTAGTGGCGATGGGCGAGACCGGTCTCGACTATTTCTACACGCCGGAAACTAAGCCCCGCCAGCAGGAATCTTTCCGTAACCATATCCGGATTGGCCGCGAGCTGAACAAGCCCGTTATCGTTCACACCCGCGACGCGCGTGCCGACACGCTTGAGATCCTGCGGGAAGAAAAGGTGACGGATTGCGGTGGCGTACTACACTGTTTCACAGAAGACAGAGAAACGGCGGGTAAACTGCTTGATTTGGGCTTTTATATCTCGTTTTCGGGGATCGTGACGTTCCGTAATGCTGAGCAACTGCGTGATGCGGCGCGTTACGTACCGCTGGATCGTATTCTGGTGGAAACTGATTCCCCGTACCTGGCACCCGTGCCGCATCGGGGTAAAGAGAACCAGCCGGCGATGACCCGAGATGTGGCTGAGTACATGGCCGTACTGAAGGGTGTCAGTATTGACGAACTGGCTCGTGTAACGACGGAAAACTTCGCCAGCCTGTTCCATATCGACCCCGCCCGCCTGCAGTCTGTCTGATACACCTGTTTTTTTTAGGCTCGTAATTAATAGGTAAAACGAGTAAAGTTCACCGCCTCATTCGGGGCGGTGATGGCGTTTTTAGACACATCCAGACATGCTTTATGTAAATATCTGCAAGTTTTTTGGCCGTCTTGAACTGAAACGTGATAGCCGTCAAACAAACTCAGAGGGAATTATTTTACTCTGTGTAATAAATAAAGGGCGCTTAGATGTCCTGTCCACGGCGCGGTACTCCCCCCGGGCCAATGCGTGAAAGCGTAAAAAAAGCACAAATACTCAGGAGCACTCTCAATTATGTTTAAGAATGCATTTGCTAACCTGCAAAAGGTCGGTAAATCGCTGATGCTGCCAGTATCCGTACTGCCTATCGCAGGTATCCTGCTGGGCGTCGGTTCTGCTAACTTCAGCTGGCTGCCAGCCGTAGTTTCCCACGTGATGGCAGAAGCAGGCGGTTCTGTTTTTGCTAACATGCCGCTGATCTTCGCTATCGGTGTTGCTCTGGGCTTCACCAATAACGACGGTGTATCCGCTCTGGCGTCCGTGGTTGCCTACGGCATTATGGTGAAAACCATGGCTGTGGTTGCGCCGCTGGTTCTGCATTTACCTGCTGAAGAGATTGCCGCTAAACACCTGGCAGATACCGGTGTTCTCGGTGGTATCATCTCCGGTGCGATTGCAGCGTATATGTTTAACCGCTTCTATCGTATCAAGCTGCCTGAGTATCTGGGCTTCTTCGCGGGTAAACGTTTCGTTCCGATCATTTCTGGTCTGGCAGCGATTTTCACCGGTGTGGTTCTGTCCTTCATCTGGCCACCAATCGGTACGGCTATCCAGACCTTCTCTCAGTGGGCTGCCTATCAGAACCCGGTAGTGGCGTTCGGTATCTACGGCTTCATTGAGCGCTGCCTGGTACCATTTGGTCTGCACCACATCTGGAACGTTCCATTCCAGATGCAGATTGGTGAATACACCAACGCGGCAGGTCAGGTGTTCCACGGCGATATCCCTCGTTACATGGCGGGTGACCCAACCGCTGGCAAACTGTCTGGCGGCTTCCTGTTCAAAATGTACGGTCTGCCGGCTGCGGCAATTGCTATCTGGCACTCTGCTAAGCCAGAGAACCGTGCAAAAGTGGGCGGTATCATGATCTCCGCAGCGCTGACCTCGTTCCTGACCGGTATTACCGAGCCGATCGAGTTCTCCTTCATGTTCGTTGCGCCGATCCTGTACTTCATCCACGCGGTACTGGCAGGTCTGGCATTCCCAATCTGTATTCTGCTGGGTATGCGTGACGGTACGTCCTTCTCTCACGGCCTGATCGACTTCATCGTTCTGTCCGGTAACAGCAGCAAGCTGTGGCTGTTCCCAATCGTGGGTGCAGGCTACGCGGTGGTGTACTACACCGTCTTCCGCGTGTTGATCAAAGCGCTGGATCTGAAAACGCCGGGTCGTGAAGATGCAACTGAGGACAGCAAAGCCGGTGTGACCAGCGAAATGGCACCTGCGCTGGTAGCTGCTTTCGGCGGTAAAGAAAACATCACTAACCTGGACGCGTGTATCACCCGTCTGCGTGTGAGCGTTGCCGACGTTGCGAAAGTAGACCAGCCGGGTCTGAAAAAGCTGGGCGCAGCGGGCGTGGTTGTTGCAGGTTCTGGTGTTCAGGCAATCTTCGGTACGAAATCCGATAACCTGAAAACCGAAATGGATGAGTACATCCGCAACAACTAAGCTGTGACCTGGGGAGACTAAGGCAGCCGAATGGCTGCCTTTTTTATTGGCGGGGATAGTGCCGGTAAGCAAATGCAGGCCGGGCAGGGCGTAGCCGCCGCCCGGCTTTACAATCAGAAGTCGTAGCTCGCGCTCACGGAGAAGTTCAGCGGCGCGCCATACACCACGTAAGAGCCAACGTAGTCGTAGTACTCTTTGTCGAACAGGTTATTGACGTTAGCCTGAAGAGCGAAGTCTTTGGTGACCTGATAGCGGCTGAACAGGTTAACCAGACCATAGCTGCCTTGCTCTGCACGGGATTGTCCCGCCGGGCCGCCATCGACATCCGTCCACACTTTGTTCTGCCAGTTTACGCCACCGCCCACGGTCAGCTCGGGCAGCATTGGCAGCTGGTAGCGGGTGAACAGCTTCATGGTCGTGCGCGGCTGATCGGAGCTGACGGCGTTGCCATTCTTGTCTTCAGCGATGTAGCGGGTCGCACCAAACGTCAGCTGCCAGTTATCGGTCAGCGCACCGTTCAGCTCGAACTCAATCCCTTTACTGACCACGCCGTCCAGCGATTCATAAATTGATTCACCGCTCGGCATGTAGGTATAGGTATTGCTTGCGACGTTATCCTGCTCAATGCGGAAAATCGCCAGCGAGGTGGTGAGACGTGTATTAAACCAGTCTGCCTTCACGCCGGCTTCGTAGCTTTTGCCCGTGGTCGGGTCGAGGTAACGTCCGCTGGCGTTGCGTTTATCCTGCGGCTGGAAGATGGAGGTATAGCTGACGTAGGTCGACCAGTCTTCGTTGATGTCATACACCAGGCCCGCGTACGGGGTAACATCATCTTCGGTGCTCTCCAGGCGGGTGTTCGGGGAACCCGCCGGATTATAGCGAATGTTGTAGCTGGTGTAGCGCGCGCCCAGAATCAGGTGCAGCGGATCGGCCAGCGAGAAACGGGCGGAGGTATACGCAGAGGACTGGCGAATATCGTCCTTGCTGTAGAGCTTCCACGGCGTCCACTGCGGATCGGCGATGTTCCCGTTCCAGTTCTTAAAGTTGCCGACGTCAACCATGCCGTAAAGCGCATCCGGCATGGTATTGTCATAATGGTTACGCTGACGGCTGTAGCTGCCGCCGAACATCATTTCGTGCTGACGGCCAAAGAGATCGAAGCCGCCGCGCAGGAAGGCGTCAACCGCATCCTGTTTACGTTCACCGCGGTTCCAGCCGCCGTAACCCACCATGCCCGCACCGGTCTCTTTATCCGGATAGCCGGACATATACATCAGTTTGGAGTCAAAGTTGGTTTCAGCGTGCATGCCGTTAACGTGCGCTTCCCAGCCGTTATCGAAACGCTGAGTCAGGTTAGCGAAGATGCGGGTGCTGTCTTTATCCGAATAGGCCCAGTCAGGCGCAACGGTCTGGCTGCGATTGTAGTTGGTCTTACTTCCGTCGCTGTACCAGGTCGGCAGTCCGCCCCAGGTTGGGTCGGCGGTATGGCTCTCCTGATACTCATACCCCACCGAGAGGGTCGTGCTGTCGGTGACGTCCGCATCCATCACGCCGTAGAGGAATTTCTTACGGTAGTGATAATTATCCACGAAGCTGTCGTTGTCCTGATAGCCCGCGATCAGGCGTCCCCGTACCTTACCGGACTCCACCAGGGGAGACTGGAGATCCAGCACGTAGCGCTGCTTGTCCCAGCTGCCGTAGCTGGCCGAGACGTTACCCTTAAATTCCGCGCTGTCCGCATGCTTACGCACCATGTTGACATACGCCGCCGGGTTGCCCGTACCGGACATCAGGCCGGTGGCGCCGCGGACCACTTCGATACGATCGTAAATCGCGGTATCGGCGGCGGTATCGCCAAAGTTCCACACCTCGCTGATGGAGGTCGGCAGGTCGTCATAGGCATAGTTGCTGACGAAGAATCCACGGGAGTAGAACACGGTGCGGTCGCTGTCCTGCACCTGCGCAGTCACGCCCGTGGTGTTACTCAGCACCTGCCCGATGGACTGCAGATTCTGGTCAGCCATACGCTGCTGGCTGATTACGCTGACGGACTGCGGGATATCGCGGGGGACCAGCAGCAGTTTGGTGCCGGTGGTGGTGGTTTTTACGCTGTAATCCCGGTCCTGACCTGCTGAAGGATCCTGTGTGTTGTCAAAACCCCCGTCTACCACAACGGTGTCTTCAGTCGTTGAAGCAGAGAAAGCGGCGGTTGGCGTCAATGCCATAGCAATGCAGGCTGCCAGCAACGAAGGTGTTGCGGCAGGCTGACGTTGCCCATCCCTGGAGTGATTAATGAAAGACATTATCAAACCCTTAATGAATGGTGAAGGTGGTGCGCGAAAGCTCCGCTGGCACGGGCTGACGTCGTTTTCTATGTTAAAAATGCGCATGAAAATGCAAATGCGAAATATACGCATTGTGATTAACGCTGTAAACAGATGTTTCGGGATGAACTGAAATAAGGTTTCAGAAGCGAAATGTCCTAAAGCGATGGCTCTTCAGCCAGATGGAGGACAATCAGGAAAGAAATCACGGGAGAAGGTTGAAAGGACAGGAGAAACTCGCTCATACTCTTGTGTTGTGTCACTCACTTAAACAGACAATGTGTGTTAACAACGGACGCACGACGCCAGATTAAACGTATAAGGAAAAGGTCATGGCTGAAGAAACGATTTTCAGTAAAATTATTCGCCGCGAAATTCCGTCGGATATTGTCTATCAGGACGAACTGGTAACGGCTTTCCGGGATATTTCACCCCAGGCGCCGACGCACATCCTTATTATTCCCAATATTCTGATTCCGACCGTCAATGACGTTAAAACCGAGCATGAAGTGGCGTTAGGCCGTATGCTTACGGTTGCCGCGAAAATTGCCGAGCAGGAAGGAATCGCTGAAGACGGCTACCGTTTGATCATGAACTGCAATCGCCATGGCGGGCAGGAAGTCTATCATATTCATATGCATCTGCTGGGTGGACGTCCACTGGGACCGATGCTGGCACATAAAGGTCTTTAATATGTTAATTGGGCGTATTGCAGCGCTGATCGTGACGCTGGTAATGGTGGGGTGCAGCGCGCGTCCTGCTATTCCGGTCAGCGATGAACAGACGCTGGTGATGGAGTCCTCGGTGCTTGCAGCGGGGATTACGGCGGAGCAGCCTTCGCTGACCATAAGCGAAATCCAGTCTTCTGCCTCCTCTACGCTCTATAACGAAAGGCAGGAGCCAGTGACGGTGCATTATCGCTTCTACTGGTATGACGTGAGAGGTCTCGAGATGCACCCGCTTGAAGCGCCGCGCAGCGTGACGATCCCGGCTAGATCGTCGGTCACGCTCTACGGCAGCGCCAGCTATCTGGGTGCACATAAGGTGAGACTTTATCTTTATTTGTAAGGGGTGAACCTTGATTAAAACAATGAGCCGTTATGCGCTCCTGAGTGCGTTTGCACTCTTTCTGGCCGGTTGCGTGACGCGAACTGAAGAACCTGCACCTGTAGATCAGGCGAAACCGGGAACGGAACAGCCAACAACGCCAGCGGAACCTGTGCCAACCGTGCCGTCCGTACCAACCATTCCGGCGCAGCCTGGGCCGATTGAACATCCGGACGACACCGCACAGCCGACGCCGCGCGTGCGCCACTATGACTGGAACGGCGCCATGCAGCCAATGGTGGGCAAAATGCTGCAGGCGCAGGGCGTGACGCCTGGCAGCGTGCTGCTGGTGGACAGCGTGAATAACCGCACCAACGGTTCGCTGAACGCGAGCGAAGCGACGGATACCCTGCGTAACGCGCTGGCGAACAACGGTAAGTTCACGCTGGTTTCGGCTCAGCAGCTGGCGGTGGCGAAGCAGCAGCTTGGCCTGTCGCCGCAGGACAGCTTGGGATCGCGCAGTAAAGCGATCGGCATCGCCCGCAACGTTGGCGCGCAGTATGTCCTTTATTCAAACGCGACCGGTAACGTGAATACCCCGTCGCTGCAGATGCAGCTAATGCTGGTTCAGACCGGCGAAATTATCTGGTCAGGTAAAGGTGCCGTTACGCAACAGTAAGCCCACGCGTAATGATGTCCTGACGCGTTATTTCCCTCAGTATCGTGTTATCGCGCCGCAGGCCCCCGTCGGGCTTGGCGGCGCGAGTTGCATTATTGCGCGCGGAGAGCATCGGCTGGTGTTACGCCAGCATCACGATGCCGCCGCGCCTGCCTTCCATTTTCGTCGCCAGTTCCGCGCCCTGAAGCGCCTGCCCGCAGACCTTGCGCCCCAGCCCCATTTCTTTATCAGGGGCTGGATGGCGGTGGCGTTTATTGCGGGTGAGATCAAAAGCGAGTTGCCCGACGCTCCCACGCTGGCAGCCATGCTGTATCATCTGCACCGGCAGCCGCGTCTGGGCTGGCGGGTAACGCTGCTTCCCTTGCTTGAACGCTACTGGCAGCAGGCTGCGCCAGAACGACGCACGCCATTGTGGCTGGCGCAGCTTAAGCGGCTGCGCAAAGCGGGAGAGCCGCAGCCGCTACGCCTGGCGCCGCTGCATATGGATATCCACGCCGGAAACATCGTTCATACCGCGGCAGGTGAAAAGCTGATTGACTGGGAATATGCCGGAGATGGAGACGTGGCGCTCGAACTTGCCGCAGTCTGGATGCCCGACGCGCCATCGCGCGAGCGGCTGGTAAGCGCCTATGCGCGCAACGCGAACATGAATGCGCTCACGCTTGCGCGACAGGTTGCGCGCTGGCGTCCGTGGGTGCTCATGCTGATGGCGGGCTGGTTTGAAATGCGCTTCCAGCAGACGAATGACAAACAATTTATGGCGCTGGCAGATGATGCCTGGCGTCAGTTACAAACGAAAGGATAAGAGAGGTTGGTGTGGGTCCAGTAATGTTGGATGTTGAAGGGTATGAGCTGGACGCGGAAGAGCGCGAAATTCTGGCGCACCCGCTGGTGGGGGGGCTGATTCTTTTCACCCGCAACTATCATGACCCGGAACAGTTGCGCGAGCTGGTTCGCCAGATCCGTGCGTCTTCGCGCAATCACCTTGTGGTGGCGGTAGATCAGGAAGGCGGCCGCGTACAGCGTTTCCGCGACGGGTTTACCCGCTTACCCGCCGCGCAGTCTTTTGCTGCGCTGCTGGGCACCGAAGAGGGCAGTAAGCTGGCGCAGGACGCTGGCTGGCTGATGGCCAGCGAGATGATCGCCATGGATATCGATATCAGCTTCGCCCCGGTGCTGGACGTGGGGCATATCAGCGCGGCAATCGGCGAGCGTTCTTATCATGAAGATCCGCGTATCGCGCTGGCAATGGCGACGCGCTTCATTGACGGCATGCACGATGCGGGGATGAAAACCACCGGTAAACACTTCCCCGGTCACGGCGCGGTGACGGCGGATTCCCATAAAGAAACCCCGCGCGATCCGCGCCCGGAAGCGGAAATTCGCGCTAAGGATATGTCCGTTTTCCGCTCGCTGATTACCGATAACAGGCTGGACGCCATCATGCCTGCGCACGTTATCTACAGCGAGGTCGATCCGCGTCCGGCCAGCGGCTCTCCGCACTGGCTGAAAACCGTGCTGCGTCAGGAGCTGGGCTTCAACGGCGTGATTTTTTCTGACGATTTATCCATGGAAGGGGCCGCAATCATGGGCAGCTATGCCGAACGTGGGCAGGCCTCACTGGATGCGGGTTGCGATATGATCCTCGTCTGCAATAATCGTAAGGGTGCGGTAAGCGTGCTGGATAACCTGTCGCCGATCAATGCTGAACGTGTTACACAATTGTATCATAAAGGTTCATTTAGCCGTCAGGAGCTGATGGACTCGGCGCGCTGGAAAACGGTCCACGCCCAGCTTGAAGCCCTGAACGAACGCTGGCAGGCGCATAAAGCGGCCCTTTAATTCATCCCGGAAGGCGTAGCGTGGTGAGACGATGATCATCTATTTACACGGTTTTGACTCAAACAGTCCTGGTAATCATGAGAAAGTGCTGCAACTGCAGTTTATCGATCCGGATGTCCGGCTGATCGGTTACAGCACGCGTCATCCGAAGCATGACATGCAGCATCTGCTCAAGGAAGTGGACAAAATGTTGCAGCTCAATATCGACGAGCGGCCGCTGATCTGCGGCGTCGGGCTTGGTGGATACTGGGCAGAGCGCATCGGTTTTTTGTGCGATATCCGTCAGGTCATTTTCAACCCGAATCTGTTCCCGAACGAGAACATGGAAGGCAAGATCGATCGCCCGGAAGAGTACGCCGACATTGCGACTAAGTGCGTGAGCAATTTCCGTGAAAAGAACCGCGACCGTTGTCTGGTGATCCTCTCCCGCAACGATGAAGCGCTGGACAGCTCCCGCGCCGCCGACCTTCTGCATCATTACTATGAAATTGTCTGGGACGAAGAGCAGACCCACAAGTTCAAAAACATTTCGCCGCACCTGCAGCGTATCAAAGCCTTCAAAACGCTGGGCTGACCTCCCTGAACCTGACAAAGGCCCGGTACGTGAAAGCGTGCCGGGCCTCTTTTTTGTCAGAGTTGTCTACTTTTAAACCATCAAAACTTGATACATATCAATTTTGGTATGACCAATGCGCCTGACGTGCTATTCTCAATGAATCTGAATGGTTTCAGCGCAGTAACCTGTTGTTAATTAAGGGTTATTTCTATAACTTTTAATTAACAATTGGTTAATAATTTGAGGGGGTCACGTTGACTACGCCATTGAAAAAGATAGTGATTGTCGGCGGTGGTGCTGGCGGGCTTGAGCTGGCGACGCAGCTGGGTAAAAAGCTGGGCCGCGGCAAGAAAGCCAAAATTACGCTGGTGGATCGTAACCACAGCCACCTGTGGAAACCGCTGCTGCACGAAGTGGCGACCGGTTCGCTGGATGAGGGCGTTGATGCGCTGAGCTATCTGGCCCATGCGCGTAACCATCATTTCCAGTTCCAGCTGGGTTCTGTGGTAGACATCAACCGTGAAAACAAAACCATTACGCTCGCAGAGCTGCGCGACGACAAAGGCGAGCTGCTGGTTCCCGAGCGCAAGCTGGCTTATGACACGCTGGTAATGGCGCTGGGCAGCACCTCTAACGACTTCAACACCCCGGGCGTGAAGGAGCACTGCATCTTCCTGGATAACCCGCATCAGGCGCGTCGTTTCCATCAGGAGATGCTTAACCTGTTCCTGAAGTACACCAGCAACATGGGTGCCAACGGTAAGGTCAATATCGCCATCGTGGGCGGCGGCGCAACGGGCGTTGAACTGTCGGCCGAACTGCACAACGCGGTGAAGCAGCTTCACAGCTATGGCTACAAAGGGCTGACCAACGAAGCGCTGAACGTCACGCTGGTGGAAGCGGGTGAGCGCATTCTGCCTGCGCTGCCGCCGCGCATTTCCGGCGCTGCGCATAACGAGCTGACCAAACTGGGCGTGCGCGTACTGACCCAGACCATGGTCACCAGCGCGGACGAGGGCGGCCTGCACACCAAAGACGGGGAATACATCCAGGCCGACCTGATGGTATGGGCCGCGGGGATCAAAGCGCCTGATTTCATGAAGGACATCGGTGGGCTGGAGACGAACCGCATTAACCAGCTGGTGACGGAGCCGACGCTGCAAACCACGCGCGATCCGGACATCTTCGCCATCGGTGACTGCGCCTCCTGCGCGCGTCCGGAGGGCGGCTTTGTGCCACCGCGCGCTCAGGCTGCACACCAGATGGCAAGCCTCGTGCTGCATAACATCCTGGCGCAGATAAAAGGCAAACCGATGAAGGCCTATGTCTACAAAGATCACGGCTCTCTGGTATCGCTCTCAAACTTCTCCACCGTGGGCAGCCTGATGGGCAATCTGATGCGCGGCTCAATGATGGTTGAAGGGCGTATCGCACGCTTCGTGTACATTTCTCTGTACCGTATGCACCAGATAGCGCTGCACGGCTACTTCAAAACCGGCTTGATGATGCTGGTCGGTCGAATCAACCGCGTGATCCGCCCGCGTCTGAAGCTGCACTAATTATTCTCTCCCTCCGGGCCCGCCGGAGGGAGTTTTTAGCATATCATGCTGCTCATTTCCCCCTGAGTGCCTAAGAGTTCTCTTAAAGACGATATATTCCTTATCAACCTCCCTGTTTTTGATCCTTTATCTTATTGGCGAAGCGCTTGCCGCGTTGCAAACTTGCTCTCAATAGCAACAAAGGAGGAAGTCCCGTGAATAAATCAATGTTGGCGGGTATAGGGATTGGCGTCGCTGCTGCGTTAGGTGTGGCTGCCGTTGCCAGTCTCAACGTTCTGGATCGTGGCCCGCAGTACGCTCAGGTTGTTTCCGCTACTCCCATTAAAGAGACGATCAAAACGCCTCGTCAGGAGTGCCGTAACGTTTCTGTTACCCATCGTCGTCCGGTTCAGGATGAAAACCGTATCGCCGGCTCCGTGCTGGGTGCGGTCGCGGGTGGGGTGATTGGTCATCAGTTCGGCGGTGGACGCGGTAAGGACGTGGCGACGGTTGTCGGCGCGCTGGGCGGTGGCTATGCCGGTAATCAGGTGCAGGGCGCCATGCAGGAAAATGACACCTACACCACGACGCAGCAGCGCTGCAAAACCGTTTATGACAAATCGGAAAAAATGCTGGGTTACGACGTGACCTACAAAATTGGCGATCAGCAGGGCAAAATCCGCATGGACAGAGACCCCGGCACGCAGATCCCACTGGACGGGAATGGTCAGCTGATACTGAATAACAAAGTGTAAAAAAGATGTTCTCTGAACTTAGCTCCTCATGCGCTCAGGCTGAGGAGCTTTTTTTTTGCCTCAGAGTTTCAGCAGCTCAGGCCACAGGCGCAGCGTTGTCTGCGTAATGCTCTGTAACTTTTCAAGCGTCGCGCCTTCACGGGCGCTGATCGACATACCCTGCAAAATACAGCTCAGATACCGGGCAAGCTCCTGCGGACGGCAGTGCGCCGGTATTTCGCCGCGCTGCTGGCGCTGTGCCAGAAACGTGCTTAGGGTCTCCTCCTGCATCGCATGACGTGATTTAACCGTGTTGGCTATCTCTTTTGACGATGCCGCGAGGGTGGCGGAAGTGTTGATCATAAAACAGCCCGCCGGGGTGTCTTTACTGGTAAAGCAGGTGGCGACCGCGCAGAAATAATCCTGCAACGCCTGTTCTACCGTTTTCTCTTCACAGAACAGCTGCGCTTCGTGTTTTGCCGCGAAGCGCGAGATGTATCTGTCCAGAACGGCCCGGAACAGGCCCTCTTTGTTGGTGAACTCTGCATACAGGGTAGGGGCTTTTGCGCCGGTTGCTTCCACCAGGTCGGAAAGCGAGGTGGCTTCATACCCATGCTGCCAGAAGAGCGTCATGGCCTTATCGAGCGCCGCATCCCTGTCGAACACTTTTGGTCGGCCACGGCTTTTTTTTGCGCAACTCGTGACGTCGGTTGTCATGTGCCGTTGGTCCTCAGTTGTTTTGTTGAATAATCATTATAAAAATAAACGTCAGCTATCACCAGCGGTGATTTCTGAAAAAAAATTTAATTTTATCTTCATGAAAAATAAGGGAAATGAAATTAATTTAATGGTCGTTATAAAAATGGGTTGACGTGTGACCTGGATCACACCTATCATTTACCTATCGATCGTTAAGTAAATAGCTAACGACCACTACATCATCTGCCCAAAGGTATAAATTATGAAAAACGTTAAAACCCTCATCGCTGCCGCCGTTCTGAGTTCACTCTCTTTCGCAAGCTTCGCTGCTGTTGAAGTGCAATCTACTCCAGCAGACCAGCAAAAAGTCGGTACCATCTCCGCCACTGCCGGGACTAACCTGGGCTCTCTGGAAGATCAGCTGGCGCAAAAAGCTGACGCAATGGGTGCAAAATCGTTCCGCATCACCTCCGTGACCGGTCCTAACACCCTGCACGGTACCGCAGTTATCTACAAATAAGCGTAACGCAACCCTCCGTTATGCCACTGCAATAAAAAACGCCCTGCACAAGCAGGGCGTTTTTCGTTATGGCTTGATTACAGCGACTGCTGAGCGATGTCGGGATGGCGCGTGACGTCAGTCGGCATACCCGAACGTGCCTCCATCGCCCGCTCCATTACCGTGCCATCGGTATTCGCATTCGTTTTAAAGCTCACCATCGCCGCATTCAGGTTAATAGGCAGCGTCTGCGGATCGTCGTTGATGTTTTTCGATAACGGCTGGTGGATCTCTACCAGACGGACGCCGCCCGGCTCTTCAGACACCTTAATCGGGGTATTGATAATATTCACTTTCGTCCCCGGTGAGATCACGCTGTACAGCGTTTTGATGTCGTTATCACGCAGGCGAATACAGCCGGAACTGACGCGCATCCCGATCCCGAAATCCGCATTTGTTCCGTGCAGCAGGTAAACTCCACCGTATGCCGCCAGGCGAATGGCATGGTGCCCCATCGGGTTATCCGGGCCCGCAGGTACCACGGCAGGGAGATCGATACCCTGCGCCTTATAGCGGGCGCGGATATTTGCCGTCGGAGTCCAGGTTGGATTAGCGCGCTTGTCGGAGACGGTGGTCACCATGGTCGGCGTGAGCGTATCGCCCCCCAGCTGGCCGATGCCGATAGGGTAGACGGTTACTTCATTTTTCCCCGGCGGGTAATAGTAAAGACGCAGCTCGGCGAGGTTTATCACAATCCCCTGACGCGGCGCGTCCGGCAGTATGGTTTGCAGCGGAATAGTCAGCACGCTGCCGGCACGAGGAACGTAAGGGTCAACGCCCGGGTTGGCCTGCAGCAGCGCCAGGAACCCGACGTTATATTTTTTGGCAATGGCTTCAAGCGAACCGCCATCGTTTTCAACCACGTGAAAGCGGTTTTCCCCCACCACGTTGCTGCCGGGAGGAGGAAGTGGCCAGGTATTGGCTCCGGCGGGGAGCGCAACGGCAACCGCTGCGGCCAGCGCAAACACGGTTAGCCAGCGGGTAAAACGCGAAGAGGTCATCATTATCAAAATCCATATAAATGATAAGGTTATTGTTTTATAAGGGGTTAATGATAATTATGGCGAATGTATAGTCGGGAAGATCGGGCGAAGTGCAAAGAGTTTGTAAATTGTCCCCCACCAGCCGGGCGCTGGCGGGGGAGCGGCTTAGGCGATGGCGTTTTCTTCCAGCTGGCGCATAAAGTTACGCACCCAGTCCATGCGGGTTTTACGTTCCGTCAGATCCTGCGTAAATTTCAGGCGCGTCGGGCCATCTAGTCGGAAATGCTGCGGCTGTTTTTGCAGAAGGCCAATCAGCCACATCGGATCGACATGGTTCTTCTCGGCAAACTCAATCACGCCGCCTTTTTCGTTGCCTTCAAGCTTGCGGATCCCCAGCTTCTGCGCCTGCTGACGCAGTCGGGCAATATCAAGGAGGTTGCGCGCCGGGTCGGGCAGTATGCCGAAACGGTCGATCAGCTCGACTTTGATCTCTTCCAGCTCGCCTTCGCTTTTCGCGCTGGCAATGCGTTTGTAGAATGACAGGCGAGTGTTCACGTCAGGAATGAAATCATCCGGCAGCAGGGAAGGCATGCGCAGCTCCACTTCGGTCTGCTGGCTGGTGAGATCTTCCAGAGACGGTTCACGTCCGGCCTTAAGGGCGTCGACGGCATTTTCCAGCAGCTCCATGTACAGCGAGAAACCGATGGTTTCCATAGAGCCGCTCTGATCTTCACCCAGCAGCTCACCGGCGCCGCGGATCTCCAGGTCGTGCGTCGCCAGCGCAAAGCCAGCGCCAAGATCTTCGAGCGAGGCGATAGCTTCCAGACGCTTTTGCGCGTCGGTGGTCATCGCCTTCGGATGCGGCGTAAGCAGCCACGCATAGGCCTGATGGTGCGAACGCCCGACGCGCCCCCGCAGCTGGTGCAGCTGGGCCAGACCGAAGTGATCCGCGCGTTCGATAATAATCGTGTTCGCGGTTGGAATATCGATGCCGGTCTCAATAATGGTGGTACACACCAGCACGTTGAAGCGCTGGTGGTGGAAATCATTCATCACCCGCTCAAGCTCGCGCTCGCGCATCTGGCCGTGGCCAATGGCGATGCGCGCTTCCGGCACCAGCTCCGCCAGCCTGTCGGCGGCTTTCTGGATGTTTTCGACATCGTTATAGAGATAATAAACCTGGCCACCGCGCAGCACTTCACGCAGGATCGCCTCTCGTACCACCAGATTGTCGTACTCGCGTACGAAGGTTTTCACCGCCAGACGGCGCGCCGGTGGGGTGGCAATGATCGACAGATCGCGCATGCCGCTCATCGCCATGTTAAGCGTACGCGGGATCGGCGTTGCGGTCAGGGTCAGAATGTCGACGTCGGCGCGCATCGCTTTGATGCGCTCTTTATGGCGCACCCCGAAGCGGTGCTCTTCATCGACGATCAGAAGCCCTAAATCTTTCCACTTCACGTCGCTTTGCAGCAGCTTGTGGGTGCCAATGAGAATATCGATTTTGCCTTCGCTGGCCTGCTCCAGGATCTGCGTCTGCTCTTTGGCGCTGCGGAAACGGGACAGCATCTCAATACGTACCGGCCAGTTGGCGAAGCGGTCGCGGAAGTTGTCAAAGTGCTGCTGGGCAAGAAGGGTGGTGGGCACCAGCACGGCCACCTGCTTGTTGTTCTCAACGGCCAGGAAAGCGGCGCGCATCGCCACTTCCGTTTTACCGAAGCCCACGTCGCCGCACACCAGTCGGTCCATCGCCAGCGGCTGGCACATGTCGCTCAGCACGGCGTTGATGGCCTGAGCCTGGTCCGGCGTGGTTTCAAACGGGAAGCTGTCGCAGAACAGCTGGTACTGCTCTTTATCATGCTTAAACGCATAGCCCTCTTTGGCCGCACGCTGGGCGTAAATGTCCAGCAGCTCGGCGGCCACGTCGCGCACTTTTTCCGCCGCCTTCTGCCGCGCGCGGGCCCAGGCGTCGCCGCCCAGCTTGTGCAGCGGCGCGTTCTCTTCCGCGCCCCCGGCGTAGCGGCTAATCAGGTGCAGGGACGACACCGGCACGTACAGTTTGGCGTCGTTAGCGTAAGTCAGCATCAGGTATTCACCTTTGATGCCGCCTGCTTCAAGGGTGGTCATCCCCTGATAGCGGCCCACGCCGTGCTCCAGATGAACGATCGGCTGGCCGGGGTGCAGCTCGGCCAGGTTGCGGATCAGCGTGTCCGGGTTGATGGTGCGACGGCTGTCCTGACGACGGCGCGCCACGCGCTCGCCCAGCAGATCGCTTTCGCAAATCAGCGCCAGGTTATTGAGCGTATCAATGAATCCGTGCTCGGCGGCCCCGATCATCAGGTAACGGCCATTGCCTGTCGCTTCGCTCAGGCGAAGAATGCGCTTCGGCGCTATCTTAATCCGCCCCAGCAGCTCGCCCAGCGCTTCACGACGGCCTTCACTCTCTACGGAGAACACCACCGGTCCGGTAAAGGACTCAAGAAACTTGCGCAGATTATCCAGCGGCGCTTTCTGCTGCGCCTGCACGGAAAGATCGGGCAGCGTTCTGAACGCCAGATTGGTATTCGCCGCCTTGTCCGCAAGAGAATCGGTTTTGAGCTGCATGCGCGGCCAGCGTTTCAGCTCGGCGTTCAGCTCGTCGGTGCGCAGCCACAGCATTTCCGGCGGCAGCAGCGGACGCATAGGATCTACGCCCCGGTTTTCAAAGCGCGCGCGGGTCTCGCTTTCAAAACGACTGGCGCTGGCGTCGATATCACCGGTATTCACAATCAGCGTATTCGCCGGGAAATAGCTGAACAGCACAGGCAAGGGTTCGTTAAAGAACAGCGGCTGCCAGTATTCAATCCCGGCAGGCAGAGTCCCTTTGCTGACCTGCTGATAGATATGTTCGGCATCGCGCTTTACGTCAAACCTGTCGCGCCACTGGCTGCGGAACAGTTCGATGGCGGTTTTATCCGTCGGGAATTCATGGGCGGGCAGCAGGTTAATAGATTCCACCTCTTCCAGCGTGCGCTGGGTGTCGGCGTCGAACACGCGAAGGCTGTCGATCTCATCATCGAAGAAATCCAGACGATACGGCTGGTCGCTGCCCATCGGATAGAGATCCAGCAGCGCGCCGCGCGTCGCGTATTCCCCGTGCTCCATTACCTGGTCGACATGACGGTAACCGGCACCGTCCAGCTGCACGCGCAGGGCGTCGCGCGACAGGCGCTGGCCTTTTTTCATCACCAGCGCATGGCCGTGCAGATAGCTGTGCGGACAGACGCGCTGCATCAGCGTATTCACCGGCACAATCAGCACGCCGCGCTGCATGGTGGGAAGCTGATACAGGGTCGACAGGCGCGAGGAGATTATCTCCTGGTGCGGGGAGAAACTGTCATAGGGAAGCGTTTCCCAGTCGGCCAGGCTGAATACCAGACTGTCGGTGAACTGACGAATTTCGTCGTGCAGGCGCAGGGCGTTTTGCATGTCCGGGGCAACCAGCACCACCGGCCCTGGGTGCCGTTCAGCAATTTCCGCCACCAGCGTGGCGCAGGCCGCGCCTGTAAGTTCGCCCAGCTGGCGTTGGTCACCTGCTTTAACAGGCAAGGAGTAACGATAGTGTTCAGGCATGGCTATGTCAGAGTCTCTTTGGGATATACCAACAGTATTGGGGCATATCACTGATACGCAATGTCTTTATTATCCTCGATCGTTTTGCATAAGCAAATCGTAACCGCACAAGAGGAAAAGTGCCCCCGGATGGGGGCAGGGAAGATTAGCGGCTGGCGGGCTGTGGCGTAAGACGCGCGGGAGGGGAGAAGAAAAGGTCGCCAAAGAGGGCGGTGGATAGCTTGCGAACCCCCAGCCCAGCCAGGGTGCACACGAGGAGGCTGACAAACGGATAGACCAGAATCAGCGCCAGCTCAGCCCACACCGGCCAGTACGCCGCGTTCATTTCGCCAATCAGGAGCAGGCTAAACGCCTCGATTAAAATACGGTGAGTGGTATAAATGGCGATGGTGTTTGAGCCAATGACGTTCAGCAGGTTATTGGGGTGAACGGCATAACGCTGCTCGACGCTGTAGAAGAGCTTCATGATAACCACGATCGACAGCAAAGAGAGCGGCAGCGGGACGTTAGCGAACCAAAGCGCTACCGACACCGCCCCGGATGCAATAAGCACCAGCCAGCCGCGGCGCAGATTCAGCCCTTTCATCCACGCCATCAGCTGCGCGCCGTACCATGCGCCGATGCTGTAGTAGACCATATTGCGCACCACGCTGTTCATGCCCCACCACGGCAGCGGCAGGAAGTTGATCGCGACGCTTGCCAGCGCCAGAAGCCCTAACACCGGCAGTTTCCAGCGGCTCAGCAGCTTACAGAGGGTAAAGTAGACCACCAGAGCGTACAGATACCACAGGCTGGTGCTGGCCGTGAGCATGCCCAGCACAAACCCTGAGACAGAATCGGCGTAGGCCGCATTGGAGGATGTTGCCAGTTCACGCTCGGGCGCGAGCCAGGCATTCAGATGGGTTAGCGCCTGCCATTGCAGTACGCCCCACAGGGCCAGCACCCAGACGATGCTCCAGATCCGCTTGTCGAGGCTGTCCCGCCAGTTCACGTCGTCAATATAGCGACGGATTAAATAGCCGGAGATAAAGAAAAATACCGGCATACGGAACGGAGCAAGATAAAGGTTAAAGTAGACCCAGCATTTGGCGAGCAGGCCCGATAACGGGTGCTGAAGGCCGTCCAGGTGCGGATAAAAGGTGATCACCGAGTGGTAAATCACCACCAGACAGATGCACAGCCCCTTTATCTGGTTAATCCATAATGCTTTTTGTTTCATCGTGCGTGAAGACCTTTTGCCATAAACGAAAGGCCGATTGTTGTAAATTGAAAACCTGATGTAACGGGTAACAGTCTGTATCAGGACGATTTTCAGAAAAGGTGGAGGCTGGCTGGCGCAACTTCAGCCAGTAGCATGATGATTTATCTGAATTTTTCGGAAAAATGATTACCAAATCTTACGGTTTCAGTCATTTACGCTCAGCGGATTCGCTTATATACTCGTGGGTCTGCTACCAGCAAACAGACGGATTTCATGTATCAACCTGTCGCACTCTTCATAGGCTTACGTTACATGCGTGGGCGCGCCGCGGACCGCTTCGGTCGCTTTGTCTCCTGGCTTTCAACCATCGGCATTACGCTTGGCGTGATGGCGCTGGTGACGGTGCTTTCCGTCATGAATGGCTTCGAGCGCGAGCTGCAAAACAATATCCTGGGGCTGATGCCGCAGGCCGTACTCTCTTCGACTAACGGTTCCGTTAACCCACAGCAGCTGCCGGAAAGCGCGGCGAAGTTACAGGGCGTCACGCGCGTTGCGCCGCTCACGACGGGTGATGTGGTGCTGCAAAGCGCCCGCAGCGTGGCGGTGGGGGTGATGCTGGGTATCGATCCAGCACAAAAAGACCCGCTGACGCCGTTCCTGGTCAATGTGAAACAAACCGACCTGCAGGCAGGCAAATATAACGTGATCCTCGGCGAGCAGCTCGCCGGGCAGCTTGGCGTCAACCGTGGCGATCGGCTGCGCGTGATGGTGCCATCGGCCAGCCAGTTTACGCCGATGGGGCGCCTGCCGAGCCAGCGCCTGTTCAACGTGATTGGCACCTTTGCGGCGAACAGCGAAGTCGACGGCTATCAGATGCTGGTCAATATTCAGGACGCCTCGCGTCTGATGCGTTATCCGGCGGGCAATATCACCGGCTGGCGCCTGTGGCTGGACGCGCCGCTGAAGGTGGATACCCTCAGCCAGCAGACGCTGCCGGAAGGGGCAAAATGGCAGGACTGGCGCGAGCGTAAAGGCGAGCTGTTCCAGGCCGTGCGCATGGAGAAAAACATGATGGGGCTGCTGCTGAGCCTGATCGTGGCCGTTGCCGCCTTTAACATCATCACCTCGCTGGGTCTGATGGTGATGGAGAAGCAGGGCGAAGTCGCCATTCTGCAAACCCAGGGGCTGACGCCGCGCCAGATTATGGCGGTGTTTATGGTCCAGGGGGCCAGCGCCGGCATCATCGGCGCGCTGCTGGGCGCGGCGCTGGGCGCGCTGCTGGCCAGCCAGCTGAATAACCTCATGCCGATTATCGGCGCGCTGCTTGATGGCGCGGCGCTGCCGGTGGCTATCGAGCCGCTGCAGGTGGTCGGTATTGCGCTGGCCGCGATGGCCGTTGCGCTGCTTTCTACGCTTTATCCTTCCTGGCGCGCTGCCGCCACTCAACCCGCTGAGGCTTTACGTTATGAATAAGATCCTGTTGCAGTGCGACAACCTGTCCAAACGCTATCAGGAAGGCACCGTGCAGACCGACGTGCTGCACAATGTGAGTTTTAGCGTGGGTGAAGGCGAAATGATGGCGATTGTCGGCAGCTCCGGCTCCGGCAAAAGTACGCTGCTGCACCTGCTGGGCGGGCTGGACACGCCAACCGAAGGCGATGTGATCTTCTCCGGCCAGCCGTTGAGCAAAATGTCCTCTACGGCGAAAGCCGAGTTGCGTAACCGCGAGCTGGGCTTTATCTACCAGTTCCACCATCTGCTGCCGGACTTCACCGCGCTGGAAAACGTGGCGATGCCGCTGCTGATTGGTAAAAAGAAGCCGGCAGAGATCAACGCCCGCGCCAGCGACATGCTGAAAGCGGTAGGGCTTGGTCATCGCGGTAATCACCGCCCGTCCGAGCTCTCCGGCGGCGAGCGTCAGCGCGTGGCGATTGCCCGCGCGCTGGTCAATAATCCGCGGCTGGTGCTGGCGGATGAACCGACCGGTAACCTCGACGCGCGCAACGCGGACAGCATTTTCCAGCTTCTCGGCGAGCTGAACGCCTCGCAGGGCACCGCGTTTCTGGTGGTAACCCACGATCTGCAGCTGGCTAAACGGATGGGGCGTCAGCTGGAAATGCGCGATGGCCACCTGAATGCAGAACTGACCCTGATGGGAGCGGAGTAATGGCTTCACCGTTATCGTTACTCATCGGGTTACGCTTCAGCCGCGGTCGTCGCCGGAGCGGAATGGTGTCGCTTATCTCCGTAATCTCCACCATCGGTATTGCCCTTGGCGTGGCGGTGCTGATCGTCGGTCTGAGCGCCATGAACGGCTTTGAGCGTGAGCTGAATAACCGCATTCTGGCCGTTGTGCCCCATGGTGAAATCGAGCCGGTTAACCAGCCGTGGTCTGACTGGAGCAATGCACTTAACAAAGTGGAAAACGTGCCCGGCATTGCCGCGGCTGCTCCTTACATTAACTTTACCGGGCTGGTGGAGAGCGGGGTGAACCTGCGCGCCATTCAGGTGAAAGGGGTAAATCCGCGTCAGGAAGCGCGCCTGAGCGCGCTGCCGCGCTACGTGCAAAATGGCGCATGGGCAAACTTTAAGGCCGGCGAGCAGCAGATCATCATGGGCAAAGGCGTTGCCGATGCGCTGAAGGTGAAGCAGGGCGACTGGGTATCAATCATGATCCCGAACGCCAGCGCTGACCACAAATTGCAGCAGCCTAAGCGCGTACGTCTGCACGTTACCGGCATTCTTCAGCTGAGCGGCCAGCTTGACCATAGCTTTGCGATGGTGCCGCTGGAAGATGCGCGGCAGTACCTCGATATGCCCGACAGCGTGACGGGTATTGCCATCAAGGTTAACGACGTCTTTAACGCCAACACGCTGGTGCGCGATGCCGGCAGCGTGACCAATAGCTACGTTTACATCAAAAGCTGGATCGGCACTTACGGCTATATGTACCGTGATATCCAGATGATCCGCGCGATTATGTATCTGGCGATGGTGCTGGTGATTGGTGTGGCGTGCTTTAACATCGTCTCAACGCTGGTCATGGCGGTGAAGGACAAGAGCGGCGACATTGCCGTGCTGCGTACCCTGGGGGCGAAAGACGGTCTTATCCGCGCCATCTTCGTCTGGTACGGTTTGCTGGCGGGGCTGTTTGGCAGCCTCTGCGGCGTGGCGATCGGCGTGGTGGTTTCCCTCCAGCTGACGCCGATCATCAACGGGATTGAAAAGCTCATTGGCCATCAGTTCCTGTCGGGCGATATCTATTTTATTGACTTCCTGCCGTCTGAACTGCACTGGCTGGACGTTATTTATGTGCTGGTTACGGCACTTTTACTGAGTCTGCTGGCAAGCTGGTATCCGGCGCGTCGCGCAAGCCGTATCGATCCGGCGAGGGTATTAAGTGGCCAGTAATTTCGTCATGGTTTAGCGGTCTTTTGGCCGCTGAATCAAGCAGAGGAATGCATCATGTATTACGGATTTGATATTGGCGGCACCAAGATTGCGCTGGGCGTTTTTGATAACGATCTCAAACTCCAGTGGGAAACCCGCGTGCCCACGCCGCACGATAGCTACGATGAATTTTTAACCGCCATCGCCGCGCTGGTGGCGCAGGCGGATGAACGCTTTGGCGTCAAGGGCAGCGTCGGCATTGGTATTCCGGGTATGCCCGAAACCGACGACGGCACGCTGTATGCCGCCAACGTACCCGCCGCCAGCGGCAAGCCGCTGCGCGCCGATCTCTCTGCCCTCCTTGAACGCGACGTGCGTTTAGACAACGATGCCAACTGCTTTGCCCTCTCCGAAGCCTGGGACGACGAGTTTCGTCGCTACCCGCTGGTGATGGGGCTAATACTCGGTACGGGCGTCGGAGGGGGGATTGTCATTAACGGCAAACCCATCACCGGGCGCAGCTACATCACCGGCGAATTTGGCCACATCCGTCTCCCGGTGGACGCGCTGGACGTAGTCGGGCGCGATTTCCCGCTTACCCGCTGCGGCTGCGGCCAGCACGGCTGCATTGAAAACTATCTGTCGGGACGGGGGTTTGCATGGCTGTATGAACACTTCTATCATCAGAAACGTGAGGCCCCCCAAATTATTACCTTGTGGGAACAAGGGGATGCGCAGGCGCGAGAGCACGTTGAACGCTATCTCGACCTGCTGGCGGTGTGTCTGGGAAATATCCTGACCATCGTTGACCCGGACCTGCTGGTGATCGGGGGAGGGCTGTCAAACTTTACCGCGATTACGGAACGGTTGTCCGGGCGTTTGCCCCGACATTTATTGCCGGTTGCCCGCGTGCCGCGCATTGAGCGTGCGCGACACGGGGACGCAGGAGGCATGCGCGGAGCCGCATTCCTTCATCTCACCGATTAGTTTACGAGGTTACTATGCTGTCGCGTCGCCAGGGTCGACTCAGCCGTTTTCGCAAAAATAAACGCCGCTTACGTGAACGCCTGCGTCAGCGGATCTTTTTCAGAGACAGGATGATGCCAGAAGCGATGGACAAACCCAGAGTGGTGGTGTTAACCGGGGCGGGGATCTCCGCTGAATCCGGTATTCAGACCTTCCGCGCAGCGGACGGGCTGTGGGAAGAGCATCGGGTTGAAGACGTGGCGACGCCGGAAGGCTTTGCCCGCGATCCGGCACTGGTGCAGGCGTTTTACAACGCCCGTCGCCGCCAGCTTCAGCAGCCGGAGATTGCGCCAAACGCGGCGCACCTGGCGCTGGCCAGGCTGGAGGAAGCGCTGGGGGATCGTTTTCTGCTGGTCACGCAGAATATCGACAACCTTCATGAAAGAGCCGGTAACCACAATATCATCCATATGCATGGCGAACTGCTCAAGGTGCGCTGTGCCTGGAGCGGCCAGGTGCTGGACTGGAAAGAGGACGTGCTGGACGAAGACCGGTGCCACTGCTGCCAGTTCCCTTCGCGTCTGCGTCCGCACGTGGTCTGGTTTGGTGAAATGCCGCTGGGGATGGATGATATCTACAGTGCGCTGGCGATGGCGGACGTCTTTATCGCTATCGGCACCTCAGGGCATGTCTATCCGGCCGCGGGATTTGTGCACGAAGCGCGACTGCAGGGCGCCCACACGGTGGAGCTCAATCTGGAGCCAAGCCAGGTAGGAAGCGAGTTTGAAGAGAAGCATTACGGCCTGGCGAGTGAAGTGGTGCCGGCCTTTGTGGATAAACTTCTGAAGGGGCTGTAAGCGTAACGGGCGACTGTACGTCGCCCGTTAGAGTTTATCGACCCGCCTTTAGCTTCTGGTAATACTCTTCATAAAGGCGGCTCGCGTCACCGACGTCGTTCTGCCATTCCCCTTTGCTGACGGTTTCCGCATCCGGATAGAGCGATTTATCGTTCGCAACGTCGGGGCTTAACAGCTTGCGCGCGGCCAGGTTTGGCGTCGGGTAACCGATGGTTTCCGCAACCTCTTTTGCCACGTCAGGGCGCAGCAGGAAGTTAATCAGCTTCAGCGCGCCATCGACGTTTTTCGCGTTGGCCGGAATCGAGAGGCTGTCCATCCAGAAGATCCCACCTTCTTTCGGCCAGACCACTTCCAGCGGCGTACCGGCCTGACGCGCTACAAACGCAGAGCCGTTCCAGACCATACCCAGATTCACTTCACCTTCCATATACGGGTTCGCCGGGTTGTCCGAGTTGAACGCCGCCACGTTAGGCATCAGCTTTTTCAGCTCGTTGTAAGCCGCCTCGATCTCTTTTGGATCGGTGGTGTTGCCGGAGTAGCCAAGTTTACGCAGCGCGATCTGGAACACTTCGCGCGCATCGTCGGTTAACAGCAGGCTGCTTTTGTATTCCGGTTTCCACAGGTCGGCCCAGCCTGAAACCGTTTTGGGATCGATGGCGTCGCTGTTAACGCCAATTGCCGTCGCGCCCCAGATATACGGGATGGAGTAGTCGTTATTCGGGTCAAACGGCTTGTTAAGCATCTCCGGATCGAGGTTTGAAAAATTGGTTAGCTTCGTTTTGTCGATCTTCTGGATCATGCCTTCCTTGCGCATTTTGTCGACGAAATAGGTCGACGGCACCACCAGGTCATACGCGCCATCTTTGTAGGTTTTAAGCTTGGCGTACATGGTTTCATTCGACTCATAGGTGGAATAGATCACCTTGATGCCCGTCTCTTTGGTGAACTGTTCCAGCAGGCCCGGCGGCACGTACTCGGTCCAGTTGTAGAAATAGAGCGTTTTGCTGTCATCAGCATGCGCGGCACCCATTCCGAGCACCAGTGCCGCGGCGGCGAGCATTTTTTTCATTTCTGTGTCCCCTGAGATTTTGTTTTATCACGAGCAATAACCTGGCTGGCGATGACCAGAACCAGCGATAACACCAGCAGAATCGTCGCCAGCGCGTTCACTTCGGGTGAAACACCGACCTTAACCATTGAGTAGATCTTTAACGGCAGAATTTCATAGCTCGGCCCGGTGACGAAGGAGGAGACCACCACATCGTCCATCGACAGGGTAAAGCTGAGCAGCCACCCGGCGGCCACGGCAGGTATCGCCAGCGGCAGGATGATTTTGCGCAGAATCGTCATCTCGCTGGCGCCGAGATCTTTCGCTGCTTCCAGCATTCGCACATCGAACCCTTTCAGACGCGCATAGACCGTGACCACCACGAACGGCAGGCAGAAGGTGATATGCGAGAACAGCAGCGACCAGAAGCCGAGCTGGACGCCCAGCAGCATAAACAGCACCAGCAGTGAAATGGCCATCACGATATCCGGGGACATCATCACCACAAACAGCATGCCGCTGACGAACGGCTTCCCGCGAAAACGGTAGCGGTACAGCGCCACGGCGGTCAGCGAGCCAATCAGCGTGGCGAAGGTGGCAGAAAACACCGCCATCGTCAGCGAGTGCTGCGCGGCCTGGAGCAGGCTGTCATTGTTCATCAGCAGGCCATACCATTTGGTGGTAAACCCTTGCCAGTTAATCCCGAAGCGGGAGCTGTTAAACGAGTTCACGATTAAAATGATAATCGGAATATAGAGATACGCATAAATGGCGGTCATAAAACCGCCGCGAAGCAGTCGACCGATCATTCCAGCTCCACCTTCTTGTTCAGCAGGCGCGAGGCACGCCAGTAGACCAGCAGCATCAGCCCCATCACCACCGTCAGCGTAATGCTGGTGGCCGAGCCGAACGGCCAGTCGCGGATGTTCAGGAACTGGCTCTTAATCACGTTGCCGATCAGCAGGTTTTTCGCGCCGCCCATCAGGTCCGACACGTAGAACAGACCCATCGCAGGTAACATCACCAGCAGGCAGCCGGCGATAATGCCCGGCATGGTCAGCGGAATAATGATGCGGATAAAGGTTTGCAGCCGGCTGGCGCCCAGGTCTTTTGCCGCTTCCAGCAGCGGCTTATCGAGCTTTTCAATGCTGGAGTAGAGCGGCATCACCATAAACGGCAGCAGGATATAAACCAGCCCGACGATCACCGCGCCCGGCGTGAACATGATGCGGATTGGCGTATCGATTACCCCCAGCCACAGGAGAAACTCGTTCAGATAGCCTTTCGTGCTGAGAAAGATTTTCAGCCCGTAGATGCGGATTAGCGAGTTGGTCCAGAACGGCACAATGAGTAAAAACAGCAGCAGCGGGCGCACTTTATGCGGCAGGCGTGCCAGGAACCACGCGAACGGATACCCCAGCACCAGGCAGGCAACGGTGGCAATCAGCGCCATATTGAGCGAGTGCAGCAGCACGTCAAAATAGAGCGGATCGAGCAGGCGCGCGTAGTTGTCCAGCGTAAAGACCAGCGCAACGAAGTTCGCGTCGTCGCGGGTCAGGAAGCTGGTCACGATGATCATCAGGTTGGGAAGAAAGACAAACAACACAAGCCAACCGACGATCGTGGCAATCACCACATTCTGGAACTTACTCGTGTTCTTCATCAGCCAGTACAACCTCCCAGCTTTCTACCCAGTTGATGACCATTTTCTGATCCAGCGAATGGTCAAAGTCCGGATCGTCCTCGTTAAAGAACTCGCTGACCATTACCATTTTACCGTTTTCCAGCTCCACAACGGATTCAAGGGTCATCCCTTTATAGTTGCGTTCGCGAACGTAACCGATCAGACCTTCGACTTCAGCCGTATCGTGGATCTCGTCAACGCGGAGATCTTCCGGGCGCAGCAGGACGTTGAGCTTTTGTCCCTTTTCGACGGCAAAGTTGACGGTAATATTGCATTCGCGGCCCTCGACGTTCGCGCGAACGCGCTGTTCGTCCAGGCGCTCAATCACCGTAGCGTTAAAGATATTGATTTCGCCTATGAAGCTGGCGACGAACAGGTTTTTCGGCTCTTCGTAAATTTCACGCGGCGTGCCGTCCTGTTCAATTTTACCGTCGCGCATCACCACGATACGGTCTGACATGGTCAGAGCCTCTTCCTGATCGTGGGTGACAAACACGAACGTAATGCCGAGCTTACGCTGAAGCGCCTTCAGCTCGTTCTGCATCTGCTTGCGCAGCTTGTAGTCCAGCGCGGAGAGCGACTCATCGAGCAGGAGCAGGCGCGGCTTATTGACCACGGCGCGGGCGATGGCCACACGCTGCTGCTGGCCGCCTGAAAGCTGATGCGGCTTGCGCTGGGCGAACGCCTCCAGCTGCACCATCCGCAGGGCCTCAGTGACGCGCGGCGGGATCTCGCTGGCGGGCGTTTTTTGCATGCGCAGGCCAAACGCCACGTTCTCAAACACGGTCATGTGCGGGAACAGGGCATAGCTCTGAAAGACGGTGTTGACGTGGCGGTTTTCGGCAGGAACCTGGGTAATGTCCTGGTTCTCAAGATGGATATGGCCGTTATCGACGCTTTCCAGCCCGGCGATAAGGCGCAGTACGGTGGTTTTGCCGCAGCCGGAGGGGCCAAGCAGCGTGAGAAACTCACCGTCATTGATGGTCAGGTTGAGGTCGGAAATGACGTCTTTGCCATCAAAACTTTTACGAATTCGTTCCAGTTGCACCAGTGGTGAAAGGGAACGGGGTTGTGTATTCAATTTTCGCGCTGTCCCATATAGACGCCTCAGGCAGCAGACTGAAGCGGGGTTTGTGTGTAACCACCTTGGTGACTCGTAATGAGGGCGGACATTCTACGGCAAACCCATTGAATCGCCAATCCTTCTCCCTTATTCCTAAGCTACATTTATTAACGCAGAACGATATAAACGTAAAAAGTTCTCGTTTGCGGGATAAAAGTGACCTGACGCAATATTTGCGTTTTGCTGCTTAATGATAATGTTGTCACAAAAAGTGAGGGTGACTGCATGGATAAACTACTTGAGCGTTTTTTACATTACGTTTCGCTGGATACCCAATCTAAACCGGGTGTCCGACAGGTGCCCAGCACTGAAGGCCAGTGGAAGCTGCTAAACCTTTTGAAAGAGCAGCTTGAGGCCATGGGGCTGGTGAACGTCACGCTGAGCGAAAAAGGGACCGTGATGGGAACGCTGCCGGCGAACGTGGACGGAGATATCCCGGCTATTGGCTTTATTTCTCATGTCGATACTTCACCCGATTTTAGCGGTAAACACGTTAACCCGCAGATCGTTGAAAACTACCGCGGCGGTGATATAGCGCTGGGGATTGGCGACGAAGTGCTGTCGCCGGTGATGTTCCCGGTCCTGCATCAGCTGCTTGGGCAGACGTTAATCACTACCGACGGCAAAACCCTGCTGGGCGCCGATGACAAAGCGGGCATCGCCGAGATCGTGACGGCGCTGGCGGTGCTGAAGGGCAAAAATATTCCCCATGGCGACATTCGCGTGGCCTTCACGCCGGATGAGGAAGTGGGTAAAGGGGCAAAACACTTTGACGTTGAGGCTTTCAACGCCCGGTGGGCCTACACCGTTGATGGCGGCGGCGTGGGTGAACTTGAGTATGAGAACTTCAACGCGGCATCGGTGGCCATCAAAATCGTCGGTAATAACGTGCACCCGGGGTCGGCGAAAGGGGTGATGGTCAATGCGCTGTCGCTTGCCGCTCGCATTCATGCTGAAGTTCCGGCCGAAGAGAGCCCGGAGATGACGGAAGGGTATGAAGGTTTTTATCACCTGACCAGCATCAAGGGAACCGTAGACAGCGCGCAGATGCACTACATCGTCCGCGATTTTGACCGCAAAGCCTTTGAGGCGCGCAAGCGCAAGATGATGGAGATCGCGAAGAAGGTCGGCAAGGGGCTGCACCCGGACTGCTATATTGAGCTGATTATCGAAGACAGCTATTACAACATGCGCGAGAAGGTGATGGCGCATCCGCACATTCTTGATATCGCTCAGCAGGCGATGCGCGATTGCGACATCGAACCGGTGTTGAAACCGATCCGCGGCGGCACCGATGGTTCACAGCTGTCGTTTATGGGGCTGCCGTGCCCGAACCTGTTTACCGGCGGGTATAACTACCACGGCAAGCATGAGTTCGTGACGCTGGAAGGGATGGAGAAAGCGGTGCAGGTGATTGTGCGAATTGCAGAGTTAACCGCGAAGCGATGAGGCGTTGCCGGGTAAGCGAAGCGCTACCCGGCACAATCATGACTTAGTCTTCAAAATACCAGTAGCCGCTGTTTACCAGCGCGGCCAGCATGGCGAGGAAAGAAGGGTCGTCCAGCGCGTCGCCGAAGGTATCCGCGGTCAACACCATGTGGCTGGCAATGGCTTCCAGCGCCGGGCGGCGCGGGGAGTCGAGCTTCTCGCCGTTCACGAAAACCTCTTCGCCAATGCGCAGGACGCGTAACCCGCCCAGACGCACCAGCTTATCGCCCTGCTGGAGCGCATCGTAAATTTCATCTGCCTGATACGGCGGCTCCGGCGGTGCCACGTCCAGCTCGTGACGCGACTGGCTGATAAACTCGCCAAACCACTGCCTGAAGTGCTCCGGCTCGTTGATCAGATCCAGCATCATGCCGCGCAGCTTATCCAGCTCCTCTGGCAGAATATCTGCCGGGTGCTCACGCGCCGGTACGTCCGGGTCGCTGTAACGGTGGCTGCCCAGCTCGCGCTGCAACACATAGTCTGCGAATCCGCTGATCATCTCGCGGCCGCTTGGCGCGCGGAAGCCGACCGAATAGTTAAGCGAGTTTTCCAGCGAATAACCCTCATGCGGGAATCCTGGCGGGATATAGAGGATGTCGCCCGGCTCCAGCTCCTCGTCAATAATCCCTTCAAACGGATCAACCTGAAGCAGGTCCGGGTGCGGACAGTGCTGCTTCATCGGCACTTTCTCGCCTACGCGCCAGCGGCGGCGGCCGGTGCCCTGAATGATAAACACGTCGTACTGGTCCAGATGCGGGCCAACGCCGCCCCCCGGAACGGAGAAGGAGATCATCAGATCGTCCATTCGCCAGTCTGGCAGGGCGCGGAAAGGACGCATTAAGGCTGCGGTAGGTTCGTGCCAGTTGTTAACCGCCTGCACCAGTAAAGACCAGTTGCTCTCGCCCAGGTGATCGTAACTTTCAAATGGACCGTGGCTGACCTGCCATTTTCCGTCCTGGTGGCTTACCAGACGGCTGTCCACCTCGTTTTCCATCGCCAGACCGGCAAGCTCGTCAGGGGAGATAGGGTCGATAAAATTGCTGATCCCGCGCTTAAGAACGACCGGGCGCTTTTGCCAGTAACGTTCAATAAATTCGGGCCAGTTAAGCGTTAATTGATAATCCATATTTTTGTATTCCGCAGGCTCTTACTGAGACGGATTATAACGGAAGCACAGAACCCTGGGGGCGCGATCCGCGTATTTTTCACATAACGGGTTAACTATCGTTCGATACAGGCAGCTGGCGGCCAAAAATGGCCTCCATTCGGGCGCCGCCCAGCAAACTTTCGCCGGTTTCGATCCTGCCATCGTACTGATCGACAATTTCACGGGCGACGGACAATCCCACCCCTTGTCCCGGACGCAGGGTGTCGGCGCGTTGACCGCGATCGAATACCACCTCACGTTTGTTGCGGGGAATGCCGGGGCCGTCGTCCTCAACGATAATATGCAGTTCGTTATCCGTAACGCGCGCGGACACCTCGACAAACTCCAGGCAGTATTTACAGGCGTTATCAAGCAGGTTGCCCATCACCTCCATGAAGTCATTCTTCTCACCGACAAAGCTAATCTCCGGTGAAATATCGAGGCTGATGTTGACCCCTTTACGCTGGTACACCTTGTTCAGCGCGGAGGTCAGGTTATCCAGCAGCGGGGCGACCGGATGCAGCTCCCGGCTCAGCAGGGCGCTTCCGGAGCGCATACTTGCCCGGTGCAGGTAATAACCTATCTGCTGTGAAATGCGGCTGATCTGTTCCAGCATTACCGGCTCGGCATCATCAACGCTCATCTTTGAACTGCGCATTGAGCGCAGGGTGCTTTGCATCACCGCCAGCGGGGTTTTCAGGCTGTGCGTAAGGTCGGTGAGGGTCGTACGATATTTGTCGTAGCGTTCTCGCTCGCTTTTCAGCAGGCGGTTGAGGTTGCGCACCAGGCTGGTCAGTTCGCGCGTGGTCTCCGGGTTAAGCTTTTCGCGGTGATGCTCCTCCAGCTCGCGCACCTCTTTGGCCAGGGATTCAATCGGACGTAGGCTCCACCACGCAGCGACCCACAGCAGGGGGATCACCAGCAGCAGGTTGGCGGCCAGAACATACACGAACCAGTTCCAGACCATATATGAGCGTTTCAGCTCCACCGGTATCGTGTCTACCACCACAATGGTCAACTGCGGCATGTGCACCGTGGCGGGATAAAGGTTGATGGCCACCGAGTGGGTCAGCTCCGTGTCGTCATCTTCTTCACGGATCTCGTTGAGCCTGTTCTGTAACGCGCGATCGTCATGCAGCAGGGTGCTGGTGGAGTTGAGATCGGCTTCTATCTCATGAAAACCATTGGTTTTCAGCCATTCCGGCCGGATGCGTTTTTTCAGCCAGGGGACATTACGCTGCGCCCAGAGCAATTTTCCCTTTTCATCGTAGATCAGCGCCAGCGTCGGACTCTGCTGATTCAGGTTTTCCGGCATCTCGACGGTGATCCGGTTGTTCTCCCATTTCGCCAGGGTATAAAACAGGTTACTTTCCCCGCGTAACAGGCGGAAGGTGGTTTTATCGAAGCTTACGCTATACCCGACCAGAGCCACCATCCCGTAAGAAAGAGACAGCACCATCACTACGGCAGCGGTAGCCAGCAGAAAACGCACCCGCAGCGAAAGGGGCAAAATGTGGCGCAAAATTCCTTTCATCAGCGTAATTCGAACAGGTAGCCCTGACCGCGCACGGTGGTGATCACCTCATGCGGGTACTGCGCCTGAATTTTTTTACGTAAACGGCCCATCAGCACGTCAATAGTGTGGCTTTCGCGCAGCTCGGCATCCGGATAAAGCTGAAGCATCAGGGAATCTTTGCTCACCACCTTCCCGCTGTTTCGGATCAGCGTTTCCATAATGGTGTATTCAAATGCGGTCAGCTTAATGACCTCATCGTTAATTGAAAATTCGCGGCGGGAGAGATCCACCTGGAACGGCGGCAGTGAGATCACCTGCGACGCCAGCCCGCTGTTGCGGCGCAGCAGCGCCTGCATGCGCGCAGCCACCTCTTCAATATGGAACGGCTTGGTAACGTAATCGTCCGCGCCTGCGCTCAGCACTTCAACCTTGTCCTGCCAGCCTTCACGGGCAGTCAGCACCAGCACCGGGAGAGAAATATCATGGCTGCGCCAGCGGCGAATAAGGGACAGGCCGTCTTCGTCAGGCAACCCTAAATCGACAATGGCGATATCCGGCAGGTGTTCATTGAGATAATAATCGGCTTCTTTCGCATCTTCGGCATCGTCCACCTGATGGCCCATCTCCTGAAGCTGAACCTTCAGGTGATGGCGTAGCAATGCGTTATCTTCAACAACCAGTACGCGCATTATCGCTTCTCCCTTAATAAATAATATGAATAGTTTAACGCTGATTACAGGGTTTGAAACCAGCGTCATGAAATTAAATGAGTGTTTTCACTCCCCTGAACGCATCGCTGCAGGCGTTTGATTATTCAGCATGTTAACTGGACATGGCCTTCACATGGATTCAATCTGCTGCAACGTTTGTGCCTTATCTGGGGCCGGTACCAGAAGAGGGTTAGCGCTGGCCGTCCGGGGCAGGCTTCACCCTCAATACGCTCTTATACGGAGCGCGTAATATTAACCGAGTTGCGAGCGTAAGCTTCCGCGTTTCGGAGAAAACAGCTATCTGTTTATAGACTGTTGAAGGCGCGCAGCTTTTTCCACGGGCAGAGGGCAGGTATCCCTCCGGCATACGATGAAAATTTCACCTATACGTCTGCCCGATCCTGTAAGCGTGCTGCCGGGCGTCCCAAAAGCATTTCCTGTTAATGATTTTTATTCTCAATTGCCTTTACAGTGAAAATCATAAGGTGTATTTTAAATGCATCTTTATTGCAGGAGGTATGTATGAGCCATCAAAGAATTCCCAGCCACTGGACGATCAAACGTTCCACTCCCTTTTTTACAAAGGAAAATGTTCCAGCTGCTCTTCTCAGCCATCACAATACCGCTGCCGGAGTCTTTGGTCAGCTTTGCGTTATGGAAGGGACAGTGACCTACTATGGCTTTGCGAATGAAGAGGCGACAGAGCCGGAAGTGAAAGTGGTAATAAACGCTGGCAGCTTCGCAACCAGCCCACCACAGTACTGGCATCGCATTGAGATGACCGATGATGCTCAGTTTAATATCAACTTCTGGGCTGAACCTTCCTTCGCTGGTGAAGAAGTTTACAGCGCTAAAAAAGCATAGTCGTCTGGCTCCCTCAACCACAACCAGGGAGCCGCATCAGAGAACAAAAAAGTATGATGAAATTCTTCTTTCAGTTTTCAAAGCGGGTCGACTACGGCGAACAGGAACTATGCGCAGAGCTGTCGCTGTTACAGAGGGGGGATTATCAGGAGTATCTGTCTCAGGAGGCACCGTTTTACCCGCTCCCGAATGAGGATGTAACGAGTGAACCCGCCCGTTGAACGGATAATTTTTCAAAGAGGCTGCTTAAGGCGGCCTTTTTATTTGCGTTGAGTTTGATAAGTACAGGTATTCTGGCGGCTCTGGCAACAAAGAACCATCCAGCGATTCCATACGCTAAGCGGGCTAAAGCTTAAAGCAGTTAATCGGGATTATTCGATGTACTGATGCCGATTTTAACCAGGCTCAATATCATCAGCCCAAGAACCACTGCCACGGCAGTAGCGATCATAAATGCTGTCATAACGATCCTTCTTTGGTTGAGTATGTTTATTTGACTTTATGAGTTCATAAACGTTCAAACCCATCGGCGACACCCGGGCAATCTTTGCTCTGGCCTTCATTCAGATGCGTTTCAATTTGCCAGGCGAGAAGGCAGGCCGTAAACCAACCGCCCGGAAAACAGCCTCTCATTCTTCTTATCTTATGTTTCACGCCGATTTCTTATCTGTGACACGCGTAAGCTGCTCATGAGTTTTGTAAATATTACCCTTTTTTTTGTAAGGATGTTCTCATTCGATAAATCTGTGTCTACACTTATTTTATGGTGCGAAATTAGATTTTCATAACAGATACCATAAAAGCAGCATTTTCACACAACAAACCGGCAGAATATCGAGTAAAGAGGGGCTTATGGAATGGAAGGTTGTTGAGACTATTGCGAGTCCGGAAAGCGGCACTATCTTTTGCAAAGTTGAAACACACTATGGCCTGAATTACATTTTATGGCTTAAGGGCGATTATTACGTTCGTGCAGGTGAGATTATCACTACCTCAAACGAAGGGATCCTGATTAACGACAGACGCCGACGGGTCTGGATTGCGCAGGCAATGCCCTTTTCATCAATAGGCTGGATGGGGTTCAGGAAGAAAAATGAATGCCCAGGGAATCGGCAGGAGATGGATCGCCCGTGCTCGGTTGAGGCACCTTGCCAGTTCAAACTGTGCCCGTTCGGGCTGAAGCGGTATATTCCGCAAAGTTATTCCACGCCGCAAAATAACAATCAATCCAATACTATGCTTTAACCACTGCAAGGCGTGGAGCGGTATGAGGTCAAAGCTGGAGTGGGATCCGGATGCCGGAATTTTAAAGGCGCATCCGCCATCCGGAAGAATGGCGCGATACCAAAAAGCAGCCCCCTTTCCGGCCGGAAAGGGGGAGGGTGATTACTTCAGCTCGTCGACCATGGTGACGGCGCGGCCAATGTAGTTCGCCGGGGTCATCTCTTTCAGGCGCGCTTTTTCTTCTTCTGGCAACGCCAGGCCGTCGATAAACTGCTTCATGCCTTCGGCGTCAACGCGTTTGCCGCGGGTCAGCTCCTTAAGCTTCTCGTACGGTTTTTCGATGCCGTAGCGGCGCATCACGGTCTGAATTGGCTCCGCCAGCACTTCCCAGTTGTGATCCAGCTCGTCCAGCAGGCGATCGCGGTTCACTTCCAGTTTGCTCACGCCTTTCAGGGTGGACTGATACGCGATCAGCGCGTAGCCAATGCCCACGCCCAGGTTACGCAGCACCGTAGAGTCGGTCAGGTCGCGCTGCCAGCGGGAAAGCGGCAGTTTGCTCGCCATATGCTGAAGCACGGCGTTCGCCAGGCCCAGGTTGCCTTCGGAGTTTTCGAAGTCGATTGGGTTCACTTTGTGCGGCATGGTGGACGAACCGATTTCGCCGGCAATGGTTTTCTGCCTGAAGTGGTTCAGCGCGATGTAGCCCCAGACGTCACGATCGAAGTCGATCAGGATGGTGTTAAAGCGAGCGATGCAGTCAAACAGCTCGGCAATATAGTCGTGCGGCTCAATCTGGGTGGTGTACGGGTTCCACTGGATGCCCAGCGAGGTCACGAACGCTTCGCTGAACTGGTGCCAGTCAACTTCAGGGTAGGCGGCGATGTGGGCGTTATAGTTACCGACCGCACCGTTGATTTTGCCGAGGATCTCAACCTGTTCCAGCTGACGATACTGCCGCTCCATGCGGTACGCCACGTTCGCCATCTCTTTACCCATCGTCGATGGGGTCGCTGGCTGGCCGTGAGTACGGGAGAGCAGCGGGATGTCGCGGTACTCCACGGACAGCGCTTTTACCGCGTCAATGATTTTACGCCAGTAAGGCAGCACCACTTCCTGGCGCGCGGTTGAGAGCATCAGCGCGTGAGACAGGTTGTTGATATCTTCAGACGTACAGGCGAAGTGGATAAATTCGGAAACCGCATGCAGGGCAGGGACGCTTTCGACTTTCTCTTTCAGGAAGTACTCAACCGCTTTTACGTCGTGGTTGGTGGTGCGTTCAATGGTTTTAATGCGCGCGGCATCTTCTTCGCTAAACTCGGCAACGATTTTATCAAGGTAATCGTTTGCCTCTGCGTCAAAAGCAGGAACTTCCTTGATTGCTGCCTGGGCGGCCAGCTTTTGCAGCCAGCGTACTTCAACCTGAACACGGAACTTCAGCAGGCCATATTCGCTGAAGATCCCGCGCAGCGCGCTGACTTTATCGCCGTAGCGTCCATCGACAGGGGATACGGCGGTCAGTGAGGATAATTCCATAATTCGCAACTCCGGGAGGTTAACAATGAGCAAGAATTTGTTTTGCCTGAGTCGTCAGGCGATTACGAGAAAACATTAATTGCAGGCGGCCGCCGCCAACCTGGTGCCAGAGCACGGCGGCACGAATGCCGGCCAGCAGCGAGGCGCGAACCTTCGCCTGCACCTGAGGGCTTTGCAGTACGGCGGGTGAACCGGTGACCTGAATACGCGGGCCGAGCGGGCTTATTACGTCGACGTAAATACCGGCCATTGCGCTCAGCAGGGTTTCCGACTGGAGGTCGAAATGGTCGAGCTGGCGCTGCAGCCCGGCGATGCGGTCGCCCAGGGTATTCATCGCGCCCTTTGCGGCGTTCAGCTTACGTTCCAGCACCATCAGGCTTAAGGTGTAGCGGGTCAGTTCCGCATTGAGCCCCTGACGGCTGCTGGCGTTGAGCACGCCGAGCAGGGTTTCAAGACCGAGACGAAGATTGGCTTCACTGCCGCCGAACACACCCAGCGTTGAACCCGGGTTGAGATCGATAACGCTGTTGAGCGAAACGTGCAGGGCATCGGCGTCGCAGTGACCCTGATGCGCCAGCTGTTGCACCAGACGAGCAGACTGGCAAATTCCCGCCAGCGCCAGGGTGATGTCGTAATAGTTCTTCGCCACACGGTCTCCTTTATGTGAGCTATCGGTTTAAACAGCAGGCAGCGGCAGGCGCTGTTCAATGATCCCACCGCCGAGGCAAATCTCGCCGCTGTAGAAGACGGCAGACTGGCCAGGGGTAACGGCGGAAACCGGTTCGTCGAAACGCACGTCAATGCGATCGTCATCCAGCGCGGTAACGGTGCAGGGAATATCCGTCTGACGGTAGCGCGTTTTCACGGTGCAGCGCAGCGTGCCTTTCAGCGGCTCGCGATCGACCCAGTGCAGCTGCTGCGCGACGAGGCCAACGGACATCAGGCGCGGGTGGTCATGACCCTGAGCCACAATCAGAATATTATTTTCGACGTCTTTATCGACCACGTACCACGGGTCTTCGCTGCCGTCTTTGGTGCCGCCAATACCCAGACCTTTACGCTGGCCAAGGGTGTGGTACATCAGCCCCTGGTGCTGGCCAATTTCGTCGCCGTCAACGGTAACAATTTTACCCGGCTGTGCAGGCAGGTAGCGGCCGAGGAACTCGCGGAACTTGCGCTCGCCGATAAAGCAGATACCGGTGGAGTCTTTTTTCTTCGCGGTGATCAGATCCAGCTCTTCAGCGATTTTACGCACTTCCGGCTTTTCCAGCTCGCCGACCGGGAACAGGCTTTGGGCAATCTGTTCGTGGCTCAGCGTATAAAGGAAGTAGCTCTGATCTTTGTTGCCGTCCAGACCGCGCAGCAGCTGGCTTTTGCCATTCACGTCTGCACGACGCACGTAGTGGCCGGTCGCGATGTAATCCGCGCCCAGGTCTTCAGCGGCGAATTCCAGGAAGGCTTTGAATTTGATCTCTTTGTTGCACAGAATGTCCGGGTTAGGCGTGCGGCCTGCTTTGTACTCTTCGAGGAAGAGTTCAAAGACGTTGTCCCAGTATTCTGCGGCAAAGTTAACGGTGTGCAGTTCGATGCCGAGCTTGTCGCACACGGCCTGCGCATCGGCGAGATCCGCAGCGGCAGTGCAGTATTCCTCGCCATCGTCTTCCTCCCAGTTCTTCATGAACAGGCCCTCCACCTTATAGCCCTGCTGCTGCAACAGGTAGGCGGAAACGGAGGAGTCGACACCGCCGGACATGCCGACGATCACTTTTTTCTGGCTGTTATCTGACATGGAATACTCACGACATTGAACTTCAAGGCGGCGTATTCTATCACGCCCCCCCACCGTTGACACCCTCTGTAAACGGCCAGTTAAACGCGCCGATGACATCCAGCGGCAGGCGGCCAGCAGATTGCCAGCAGCGAATGCTTTCCGCAACCAGCGGCGAGCGCAGGTTTGGCGCGTTCAGTATCTCGTCTGCCGTGACCCACAGGCAGCGGTCGATATCGTCATCATGCGGTTCAGTGGCGCACGTTTCGTTAAGCTCAACGGCGAATAAAAAGCGCAGGAAAGGGGTTTGGTCAGGCGCAATCCACTGGTGCATGCGAATGAAGTGCTGCGGCTCGGCGCGGATGCCTGTTTCCTCCCACAGCTCGCGCTTTGCTGCCTGCAGTAAGGTTTCATTAGCTTCAAGATGCCCGGCAGGCTGATTCCACAGCGCCTTGCCGTTGATACTCTCTTCTACAACCAGAAATTTTCCCTGAGCGTGAACCACGCAGGCAACCGTAACATGAGGTTTGAACATTATTTCTCCTTAGGGGTAACGTCCCGCCATTGCCCGTTTGCCAGCGAGTCCAGCGTGTAGCTGCCCATGGCGTAGCGAATCAGGCGAAGGGTAGGGAAGCCCACGTGCGCGGTCATACGGCGAACCTGACGGTTGCGGCCTTCATAAAGGGTGATCTTAAGCCAGCTGGTGGGTATGGATTTGCGTTCACGGATGGGCGGATTGCGCGGCCACAGCCACTCCGGTTCATTCACGCGTTCAATACCAGCGGGCAGGGTGGGGCCGTCGTTTAACGTTACGCCGTTGCGCAGCTTTGCCAGCGTCTCGTCGTCCGGCTCGCCTTCAACCTGCACAAAGTAAATTTTCCCGGTCCGTTTGCCCGGCTGGGTGAGCTTCGCCTGCAGGGCGCCATCGTTGGTTAAAACCAACAGTCCCTCGCTGTCGCGATCCAGTCGCCCGGCTGCATAGACGCCCTGAACGGGGATGTACTCTTTCAGCGTGCTGCGCCCGGCCTCGTCGGTGAACTGCGGCAATACATCGTAGGGTTTATTGAACAGAATCACCCGCGTCGGCTGGGTTTCTGGCGTTCTTCTGGTAGCTTGTCGTGAGCTGAATCGCTCAACCCGGTGTTTTCTAAAAGAAGTTTTCTTCATGGTATTTTCAGGCTTTATCAATTGCCGCATTATAGCCTAATAACGAAGACCTTTCATGGCGTCGGACAATCAGGTACTATCGGAAGGCTCATTACAATTTATTAACATAAGATCAGTAACAACCAGAAGCGCTCGAAGGAGAGGTTAATGGAAAGCAAAGTAGTTGTTCCGGCGGAAGGTAAAAAGATCACCCTGCAAAACGGCAAGATTAACGTTCCTCACAACCCGATTATCCCGTTCATCGAAGGTGATGGTATCGGCGTAGACGTTACCCCGGCAATGCTAAAAGTGGTTGATGCCGCTGTTGAGAAAGCCTACAAAGGCGAGCGTAAAATTTCCTGGATGGAAATTTACACCGGTGAAAAATCGACTCAAATTTATGGCCAGGACGTCTGGCTGCCAGCCGAAACGCTGGACCTGATCCGCGACTATCGCGTAGCTATCAAAGGCCCACTGACCACCCCCGTCGGCGGCGGCATTCGCTCCCTGAACGTGGCGCTGCGTCAGGAGCTGGATCTGTACGTGTGCCTGCGCCCGGTACGTTATTATCAGGGCACCCCAAGCCCGGTTAAGCACCCTGAGCTGACCGACATGGTTATCTTCCGTGAAAACTCAGAAGACATTTACGCCGGTATCGAATGGAAAGCAGACTCTGCTGATGCGGAAAAAGTGATTAAATTCCTGCGTGAAGAGATGGGCGTGAAGAAAATCCGCTTCCCTGAGCACTGTGGTATCGGTATCAAGCCGTGCTCCGAAGAAGGGACCAAGCGTCTGGTGCGTGCAGCCATCGAATACGCGATTACCAACGACCGTGACTCTGTGACCCTGGTTCACAAAGGCAACATCATGAAGTTTACCGAAGGCGCGTTCAAAGACTGGGGCTACCAGCTGGCGACCGAAGAGTTCGGCGGTGAACCGATCGACGGCGGCCCGTGGCAGAAGATTAAGAACCCGAACACCGGCAAAGAGATCGTCATTAAAGATGTGATTGCCGATGCGTTCCTGCAGCAGATCCTGCTGCGTCCTGCTGAATATGACGTCATCGCCTGTATGAACCTGAACGGTGACTACATCTCTGACGCCCTGGCGGCGCAGGTTGGCGGTATCGGTATCGCGCCTGGCGCGAACATCGGTGACGAGTGCGCGCTGTTCGAAGCGACCCACGGTACTGCACCTAAATACGCGGGCCAGGACAAAGTGAACCCGGGCTCTATCATCCTGTCCGCAGAGATGATGCTGCGTCATATGGAATGGTTCGAAGCCGCAGACCTGATCGTCAAAGGTATGGAAGGCGCGATCAACGCCAAAACCGTTACCTATGACTTCGAACGTCTGATGGAAGGCGCTAAGCTGCTGAAATGTTCAGAGTTTGGCGACGCGATCATCGCGAATATGTAATCCACTCGCTGGGTTAAACGTGAACGGGAGCCTGAGGGTTCCCGTTTTTTATTTTTAGCTTATAACGGTTATTGAAATAAACGCGCGCTGTTCAATTTTACTCAGAATGAAATAACCAATTCATGCATATTTTTAAAAATTTGCAAACTTTAAGCAATTGCCAGGAGTGAGTGAGCCTCAGGCCATAAACATAGAGAGACCTGAGAAGACTGAGTAAAATTCGATCACGATATTATATTTATATCTATACGAAACCTTAATTTGTTATATCTTTCAATTGTTCATCTATCATATTTAGTATAGGTCGAACATCGGCATCCATAACGCGGCGTTCTTTCAATCTAAGCTGTATTGCTGATTTATAATTTGGCCCCCAAACATCGGCGTTATCAGCAGATTCGCCGATAATCTTGAAGGGGTAGACGCATATAATTTTTTTGTTAAAAGCTCTTGAGACATGTACAAATGATGTATCTGGCGAAATGATCAGCGCGCTATCTTTAATTATCTGTGCAGCTGAAAAGAATGATGGAACTGTGTTTTTTGTGACATTCTCTGAATCAGGGATAGCGGCAATTTTGTGTTGTTCACCGATGATGATGGTGTGATATGAATGACTGTATTTTGAAATATGGTTCGTTATAGCTTCAATTTGTAAGTCGGAGAAAAAACGTTCACTAACGCTACCGTAAGGAATAAAGGAAATTATCTTTTTATCGGTGGTTTTTTGCATGAATTTCCGGGCGGCTGCAGCATCTTTTTCAGGAATGATTACAGAATAATCATAATCTGTTACCGAGATACCTAAGCGTTCAAGTAAATCTACATACCTGGTGCTTATGTGTGACTGAGGATGTTTAATATTGATGACTTCATCATAAATTCGATACTTTTCCGTAAAGCCGACGGTTCTAAAAGGCCTTGCAAGCCTAATTAAATTGAATGTATCAATATTTGAATGAGTAATCTC
Organism: Enterobacter cloacae complex sp. 2022EL-00788; assembly: GCF_026627565.1. Classification (NCBI taxonomy): domain Bacteria; kingdom Pseudomonadati; phylum Pseudomonadota; class Gammaproteobacteria; order Enterobacterales; family Enterobacteriaceae; genus Enterobacter; species Enterobacter cloacae complex sp. 2022EL-00788. The sequence goes on from NZ_JAPNMC010000010.1 coordinate 103,008, forward strand.
ATGCGAGTCAATGAACGCGAAGGGCCCTATTGTCTTCAGTTCATTAAGCAAAGGTTTTTTATTATGAGGTTCATATAAATACAAACCTGCTAATGTCGTCCATTCCTTAAATAAAAAATGCGTTTTTTTATCAGCAATAACAGAGACCTGGAAATCGTTTTTCACCAGAGTATCAATCACTCCCCCGATAACAACCGCATCTCCGATACCCTTAGCGATGAAAGGGATTACTAAATGATCTGTGCCTAAATCATGACCGATATTTTTAGAGCGAGCGCGAGCAGTAATTTCACTTAAGAGGCTAAGCTTAAGCTTTAATTTCGTCCTTTTCAGATAATAATTTTTTGATCTGTTTGCTTTCCTAAGCCATTTGATCACGCTCTTCCCCTTATCTTGAAATATTGATAATTTATCCTAATGCTAACCGAGCTGCCTCGTCAGAAGCAATAGCTTCGGCTAAGCTGAAAAACGTATGCAGCAACGTCCCCCGTTGCGTTTAAAGAGCAAAATTACGGCTTTAGTGCGACAAAGAAGGTTCTCATACCCACTCAGCGTTCGCCCGCATTATCAACGCTGCGGGAAGCTTATGCAAATGGCTGCAGCCAGAGAGCAAACTGAAAGTATAGGCCATGGAAGAAAAGAGGGATACGCCAATACCAGAAAGTGAATAATTACTTAATCCTCAAAAGTACCAAACAATCCCAAAGATGGTTACGCTAAATCATTGGTTGGTGAGGAGCCAGGGTTGCATTAAAATTATAATTTATCTGTTGTGTTTCCTTTTCTATCCATCAATAATCAAATTTCCGATGAAATACTCCTGCGTCACATGGAATGGTACGAAGCCCCTGGCCGGATCGTTGAAGGTATGGAAGTCGCTAAGCTGCTGAAATGCTCAGAGTTTGGCGACGCGATCGTCGCGAACATGTAATCCACTCGCTGGGTTAAACGTGAACGGGAGCCTGAGGGTTCCCGTTTTTTATGCATAAAAGAGGGAAACAACGCTATGACCAACGATATCCCGCTCAGGTTTTACGACATTGTCGATGAATATGCCACAGAATCTGCGAAGCCGGTGGATGAGGCGGAACGCACGCCGCTGGCCCGCTATTTCCAGATGCTGCTCACCCGTCTGTACAATAATGAAGAGATTGATGAAGAGGCGCAGCATGAGATGGCGGCCCAGGCGGCTATTGATGAAGAACGTATTGACGATATCGCCAGGTTCCTGAATCAGTGGGGTAATGAGTAACGCACTATCGCGCCGTGTTTGCCAGCAGGCGGGCCAGATCCTGCCGCGGCAGCGATTTTGAAAAATACCACCCTTGTATCAGGGCATCGGGATATCTCTGGGCGATAAATTGATATTGCGTTTCGCTCTCAACCCCTTCAAAAACAAGGGTTTTTTGCAGTTTGGCGAGCGCATCGCTAAAGATCGCCAGGATATCCTGTTTGTAATCTTCGTTGATGCCATCCACTAGCGACTTATCGACCTTGATCTCGTCATACTTCAGGTTCGTCAGCCTGGCAAGATTAGAGTTTTGCACGCCAAAATCGTCGATAGAGATCTTCACCCCCGCTGATTTGAGTTCTTCACAAAATTCCTCAAGGATCGCCGACGTAGAGACCCCATTCTCGGATAACTCAACCTTTATCAGCGATAACGGCATGTTGTTCAGCAAACATTCGCGACGTAAAACGGCCAGGAATTTGCCGTCTTCAATTTCCGTTCTGCCAACGTTCACTGAAACCATCAGCTGATATTCATTGGCCAGCGGGGCAATTTCTGCAAGCGATTTTTTAATCATGTTGGTGTAGTAATAGGGATACAGCCCAATCTTTTTGATTAACGGAATGAATAGCTCAGGAGAGACGTCTTTATGGTTGTTATCCCGCCATCTCGACAGAACCTCTACGCCGACAATTTTTTTATCGCTAACCCGGATAATGGGCTGAAAATGCACGCTTATCGTGTTCGCTTTAACCGCTTTGACCAGCGTGCGCTCCAGCGAAAGGCGGTCTTCGTAAATTCGAAACGAAAACAGCGTCAGGGCGACCCAGATAAAATATAAAAACAGGCAAAGCAGCACCATGACGATGCCCGACAGCGAGGCCAGCCCGGCGTCGTAGTGGGTGACGGTAACGCACAAATCCCATTGCCTGCTGCATTGCGTAACGGACTGCGTAAATAACGGGGATGTTATCTGGCTCTGTTCGTCACTGGACGGCGCGACGGTGAAAAAGGTTCTGTCGAAATCCCGGGTGGAAGTGCGAAGCGAGTAGTTCGCCGTAACGGGAGTAAATTTGTCGTAAGCCGAACGTGAGGTGAAAATAATAAGATGATTAAAAATGGTCGCGTTGCCCGTAAAGAACCCTTTCTGCGAAAATTGCGCGAGGCTGAATCCGTTTAAGGTGTTATGAAGCTCGGAGGGCAGGGCGACGGGGTTTGCCAGCCTGCCCCAGAACGCGGTGCAGACGATTTTACCTTTTTCGATAAACCCCACGTCGGCGATATGGGGGCTCTGGATTTTTAATTTTCGGTATATGTCCAGGCTTGCGTTATCGCATCCCCGGGCGGAGGTATTTTTGAGGGTGCTGGTAATATTTTGCGTCAGGTCTTCGGAATAGTGCAAAAGCGTCCGGGAAACGTCCAGCTGCCGGTTCTTTTGCTGCTCAACGATGATGGCGTTAACAGCATACAGGGACAGGATGACCAGTAATGTTGAGATGATAGCAACGGTAATGATCTTCTTCATTTTCCTGCTGTCCCGCCACGTCCTTAAGTGCTGGGATCTTAACACAGGCTATAAAAGCTACAAATCGCAGAATGAAACCCGCATGGGGTCAACGATAAAGCCCGCAGGCGTGCCGGGCTTCATGCCTTTCAGAACCACGCATACCGGGCTGAAAGCAGTAACAGTAGCGTACTGGCAGAAACAAGGTTAAGGCAAATGACAAACTTGCTCGATACGTTCATGTTATCAAAGCCATTGTGCTGTTAAGAAGCCGTAGAGAATAGCGTCTCACGGATGCAGAAAAAACGCTGAATTCTGGTGGTTTTGCGCAAAAAAAAGCCCACTCAGAGGTGGGCAAGAAATACTGGAAGCAATGTGAGCAATGTCGTACTGAATACCTGAGTGTTTTGCTCAACTATTCAGTATTGAGAAAGATAATCTTTCTCAACAAAAGATGCAACCCCACGTTTTATGTGGAACGACGATTTTTTTCTGTTCAGATTTTGCTCAAACGAACCGTGTGATTCTTATCACAAATTTCCTTTCTCAGATCCTGTGCTATCCTTTTCTGTGTCGTTGATTTAATGACAAAAACCATACAGAGAGGAAAGCTATGGGAATTTTATCCTGGATTATCTTTGGGCTGATTGCGGGTATCCTGGCGAAGTGGATTATGCCGGGCAAAGATGGCGGCGGTTTCATCGTCACGATCATTCTGGGGATTGTGGGTGCAGTCGTCGGTGGCTGGATCAGTACCCTGTTCGGATTTGGCAGAGTTGATGGCTTCAACTTCGGCAGCTTTGTCGTCGCGGTGATTGGCGCGCTGGTTGTTCTGTTTATCTACAGAAAAATCAAAAGCTAAATCTGACCTGTGTTAAAAAAAGGCTGCCTGACGGCGGCCTTTTTACTTTGAGCGTTACCACCAGCCCATCTGCGTACCGGCGACGGCCACTGCGGCCACGATGAGCATGATAATGGTCGTTTTTCTCATTTATGCCCCCGGCGCGGCGTATCCGCCAATGAAAAACCAGCCCAAAAAGACGACTGCCGTGATAAATATCACAACCGGAAAGAGGATCCCTATTCTCATACCATCACCCGTTTTGTTTGCTTAAGGCCGTAGAGTGTACGGGCTTAATCCAGTGCGACAAAGCCTGTTTTGCTTTTTCCTTTTTTATCCTGATACATCGCGACGTCAGCGGTGCGCAGGGCGCTATCCTCATCGGTGCTGTGCGGATCGACAATAATCACGCCAATACTTGCCCCCGGATATCTGATAGTGACATTCCCCAACCCGTATTCGCCCGCGATACGATCGTTGAGGCTGGTCTTAATCGCGCTTATCTCTGAACCGGTATCGCCATCATCGCTTTTACTCAGGCAGGCAACCAGAAATTCATCCCCGCCGAGGCGGCCAATGATCTCGTCCTGGGTTTGTTGGTCCGTCAGACGCGCGCCGACCTGAATAAGGAACCGATCTCCCGCTTCATGCCCGTAATGGTCATTAATGCGCTTGAAATCATCAAGGTCGATAAAGGCGATCGTGACGTTGCGCTGAAGATGGCGCGCCAGCGAAAACAGGGTCGTCAGGTTTTCGAATATGGCGCGCCGGTTCGGCAGGCCGGTGAGGGCGTCGGTGTAGGAGTGGGCAATCAGCGCCGCGTTTGCTTCGCGAAGCTGGAGCACAAGCGACTCTTTCTGGATGTACTGGGCAATTAACCCGGCGAAGAGTCGGATCACCTGTTCGCCGCGATCGCTGAACAGTTTCTTTTCGGTGCTGGCTGCGCATAGCGTTCCGTACAGAGAACCATCGGCAAGATGAACGGGCACGCTCATATAGGTCGTGATACCCAGCGCTTTTGCTGCCACGCACTCCGGCCAGCGGTCGGGCACCTCGTTGCTGAACAACGTATCGCTGTCGATGGCGCGCTTGCACAGCGTCTCGTCCCAGGGCACGCTGAACCCTTCCGGGATCTGCATCTGCTTGCTGTTACGGGCATAGAGAATGTGCTGCAAACGCGCGTCGATATCGACTTTGGTCAGGTAGGTTGACTCCATATCCGTCACAATTTCCAGCATTTCCAGCAGCTGTCGCACCAGGCTGTCGAGAGATTGCTCAGTTGAGAGGGTTTCCGAAACGCGGGCAAGAATGATATCTGACATTAGGCTGGTCGACTCCCATGCAGAAGGCCTCTGTAACTGCATGTTATGCTGAAAATATAGACTCCAGTAATAGTAAAACATGAATATGAAAAATTTTATATATTCTTCAGGGCGCGGGGATGAGATGCCAAAAAAAAGCCCCGACGCGGAGATCGGGGCAAAACATCTTGATTATGGAATGTTGTTCTCTGGTCAGTGTGAGAACGAGTACCACTATAGGGGTGAATAGTGCAGGTTTAATGGAGAAATCATGGAGAAAACGGTGATGAGCCGTTACTCTGAGGTTTTTACAACACCTGAAGGATCGTAATGATGAAATATCTTCTTCTGGCGCTGGCGTTACCCCTTGCCGCATGTTCAACAAAGCCAACCCCGCCCGATGCGCCTAAGCCCCCGCACGCTATCGGTATGGCGAATCCGGCTTCAGTACACTGCCTGGAGAAAGGGGGAGAGCAAATCCCCGTACAAAGCCCTCAGGGCGTGCGCACCAAATGTAAGCTGCCTGGGGGAGAAGCGATCGATGAATGGGAGCTCTACCGTCGCGATCGCCCGCAACCGACCAGATGACAGCGGTATTAAAACTGCGATACACTTCTCTTTAGGATTATTCTTAGCCAGTTTCTGGCGGCACGATTGCGAGAAGAAGTATGTTTCAGTTAAAACCGGGCAGCATGGCGATGATCGTGGGTGCGCGTACGGCGGCAGGCCGTAGAAATATCGGTAAATCCGTTGAGCTGTTTGGCCTTTGTCAGCCTGGCCAGCGTTTCGTCAACCCGGTTAACGGCGTCATGACGCAGCTACCCGCCACGTCAGAGCGTGCGCTGTGGCTGGTTACCGGTGACGTATTCGCGTTTGATAACCAGCACGGCTTTGCCTTTGTCCGCCCGGAGCATCTTATACCGCTCACCCCGGACGCCATGCCTGAGGTCCACGATGAGCTGGCGATCGGTTAACTACAGGCTGCGCAGCCAGTCCGCCAGCACACGGGCGTGATTCTGCTGCGTATCTTTTGCGCCATAGAGTAGCGTTACCGTCTGCTGGCGGGCGATGGCTGCGACGCGTTTTCCTTCGTCCACATGCTGCGCCAGCTCTTTTCGGTACGCTTCGCTGAACGCGGTGAAATCGATAGCTTCACCGTGGAAGGCTTTTCGCAGTTCGCCGGAAGGCGTCAGGGATTTGCACCACTCATCATACGCGAGGTCGGTCTTTTTAATTCCCCTCGGCCAGAGCCTGTCTACCAGGATACGGTAACCATCTTCTGAATGCGGTTGCTCATACACGCGCTTACACTGAATCACGCTTCCTCCTCATACCGTAAGACGTTTAGCGAGAACACTATAGCATCAGCTTTTAACCCACCCAATTTAAGGTATTGTGATAACTGCAAAAGATCGGTAGTCTGAGGTTCCTTATGTTATCTGAAAATCCTCTGGCATAAGGAATCCCTCATGGAACTCTCCCCGGTTAAAACGACGCTGCGCATTGCGCTGGTTGGTGATTACAATTCCGATGTTATTGCGCACCAGGCGATTCCGCTGGCGATCGACGACGCCGCTGCGGTGCTGGAGCTCACCGCTGATTATGACTGGATCGCCACGCAAGAGCTCACCAGCCCCGAAGACCTGGTCGGTTACGACGCCATCTGGCTGGTGCCGGCAAGCCCGTATAAAAACGCCGAGGCGGCGTTTATCGCGGCGCGTTACGCCCGAGAAAACGGCATTCCGTTCCTCGGGACCTGCGGCGGGTTCCAGCATGCGCTGATTGAATACGCCCGCAACGTGCTGGGCTGGCACGACGCGGCCCACGCCGAAACCGACGCGGAAGGAACGATGGTGATTGCGCCCCTGGCCTGCTCGCTGGTGGAAAAGACCGATGCAATTGAGCTGCGTAATAACACGCTGATTGCTAAAGCGTACGGTAGGCCGGAAATTGAGGAAGGCTATCATTGCAGCTACGGCGTCTCGCCTGAGTTTGCCCTCGAACTTGAGCGGGGCGACATGCGCGTGACGGGCTGGGACGAGCAGGGCGAGATCCGCGCGGCAGAGCTGGTGACTCATCCCTTCTTTGTGATCACCCTGTTCCAGCATGAACGCGCCGCGCTGCAAGGGCGCCCGGTAGTGCTGGTGCAGGCCATGCTGCGGGCGGCGCAGGGTTGATAAAGCAGACCGGAAGGTCTGCTCTGGCTGTCAGCGGGGCGTGATTTCCCGGTCACGCCCGGCAAGCACGCCGCAGAGGGCCATCACCACCGCGGCCAGCGCGCAGGCGATCAGGGGAATGTGCCAGTCTCCGGCAGCGTCGTGAATTTTCCCCATCAGCGGTGGACCGCAGGCCGCCAGCAGATAGCCAATCGACTGGGCCATACCGGAGAGCGCGGCGGCCTGATGGGCCGAGCTGGCCCGCAGCCCGATGAACGTCAGGCCGAGGATCATGGTGGCGCCAGATCCAAAGCCAAACACCAGCGTCCACACGACGGCCAGCGTCGGTGCAAACCAGAATCCGGCCGCGCTCACGGCGCACATCAGGGCGACAGCCCCCGCAATGCCGCGCTGATCGTTAAGACGATGCAGGATCAGCGGGATAGCGAGGCCGGGGACAGCGGTCGCCAGCTGGAGAAGCCCGTGCATGGAGCCAGCCTGCGTTTCGCTGTAGCCGTGGCTGAGCAGAATCGCGGGCAACCAGCCGATAATGACGTAGTAAATCAGCGAGTTGATACCCAGAAAAAGCGTTACCTGCCAGGCGAGGGCGGAGCGCCAGATGGCGCGATTGTGCAACGCGCCCGCTCCCGTCAGGGTGGCGGCAGGCCTGTGGCGCCACTGCGGTAACCACAGGAGCAGCGCCACCAGCGGGAAGAACATCAGCATCAGCAGCGCACCGTGCCAGCCTGCGCTTCCCAGCGACAGCGGGACGATCAGCGCCGATCCTGCGGCAGCGGCGGCCCCCATCGTCAGCGAGTAAGCCCCGGTGAGTTTCGCCACCTGGCCCGGAAAATCGCGTTTGATGAGTCCGGGCAACAGCACGTTGCCCAGCGCAATCCCGCAGCCGACGATCGCGGTACCGGTAAACAGCAGAGAGGCTGACGGCAGTGAACGCACCCCAATCCCGATGCAAATCAGCAGCAGGGCAACGAAGAGGCTGCGCTCCATGCCCATTTTTCGCGCGACGCCTGCGGCAAGGGGCGAAATAAAGGCGAAGGCCAGCAGAGTCAGCGTCGTGAGCAGGCCGGTTTGCGCAGTGCTTAAGCCATAGTCCTGGCGAATGGTGTCGAGCAGGGGGGCGACGCCGGTAAACGTGACGCGCAGCGTTGTGGCAATCATCAGGATGCCGGCAATCAGCAGCGCACCCTGTTTCCCGGAAGGTTGAATAGCAGTAGTCATCATTGTCTCTTACGTTCAGGCGAGCGCATACGATACCGATTTAAGTCGTGGTTGAAATCAGGCTAAAATGACAGTTTATCGCTAATATCGGACAAAATTATGCACGGACTGGGTCTCGATGGCTACGATCCCGACAGCCAGCACGATGCGGCGGTTGCCTTTCGCATTCGCGTCGTGGCGGAAGAACAGCATATACCGCTGCATCAGCACCGCAAGGGGCAGCTGATAATGGCGCTGGGTGGCGCGATCACCTGCGAGGTGCAGAACGCGATGCTGATGGTACCGCCACAGTATGCGGTGTGGATCCCCGGTCAAACGCCGCACAGCAACAAGGCGACGCCCGGCGCGCAGCTCTGCCTGCTGTTTATTGAGCCCGGAGCGCTCGAGCTGCCGACGCGCTCCTGCACCCTCAAAATATCGCCCCTGGTCCGGGAGCTGGTGCTGTCGCTGGCGGACAGATCCCGGGATGAACGGCATCTTCCCGCCACCGCCCGGCTGGTTGACGTCCTGTTTGATGAACTGCCCCTGCAGCCGCAAGAGCATTTACAGCTGCCGGTTTCTCCGCATCCGAAAATTCGTCTGATGAGTGAGACCATGGCAAACGAGCCAGCCGCCTGGCAGACGCTCGCCCAGTGGGCAAGCCGCTTTGCCATGAGCGAGCGCAATCTGGCGCGGCTGGTGGTGAAAGAGACCGGCTTAAGCTTTCGCCGCTGGCGGCACCAGCTCCAGCTGATCGTCGCGTTGCAGCTGCTTATCGGCGGCAGGTCGGTGCAGCAGGTGGCGCAGGCGCTGGGGTATGACTCCACCACCGCCTTCATCACCATGTTTAAGAAAGGGCTGGGCCAGACGCCTGCCCGCTATATTGCCAGCCTGACTACGACTTCCCGATAAACAGCGAAACCAGCCCGGCGGCAATCAGCGGGCCAACCGGCACACCGCGAAACAGCGCCACGCCCAGCACGGTGCCGACCAGCAGACCCGCTACCAGAGAAGGCTGGCTGCTCATCAGGGTCACGCCGCGTCCGCCAAGCCATGAGACAAAAATACCCACCGCAATTGCCACCAGCGACTTCCAGTTCACAAAGGAGTGGAGCAGCGTTGAGGCCGGAAGCGTACCGCTGGCAATCGGTGCCATCACGCCGATGGTTAAAATGATGATCCCGATGGTAAGCCCCTGTTTTTCTATCCACGGGAAGAAGGTGTTTAACGGCGTGACGCGAACAATGATAAGCACCAGAATGGAGATAGCCACCGTCGTGTTGTGGCTGACAAAACCCAGCGCTGCCAGCGCCAGAAGGATGAGAAGAGTAGGGTCGAGCATGAGGTGATCCTTGCCAAAAATAGTAAGCCTGCTTACTTTACGCGCAAACGCGGCAGCAAACAGGCTTTACGAAAAAAATTGTCTATTTTTGGGCGCTTGCCTGAAATCAGTTCACCAGATCGTCCACCAGCGGGCTGCCCTCACGGATAAATACCGGGATGGTTTCGAGCGCGGCGGCGACGCGGATATGTTCACCGCCAGGGTAGCGCTCGCCGTTCAGGGCGATCCAGCCATTGCCTGGCGGAAGCCAGACCTCGCGCTCGCGCTGGCCGGCGTGCATTACCGGCGCCACGAGAAGGTCTTCGCCGAACAGGTACTGATCTTCGCACTCCCAGCTCTGCTTATCCTGCGGATAGTGCCAGAACAGCGGGCGCATAAGCGGGTCGCCGTGCTGATGCGCCTGTTGATACAGCGCGTCAATATACGGACGCAGGGTTTCACGCACGGTAAGCCAGTGCTGCATGATGGCGTAATTCTCTTCACCGTAGCTCCACAGCTCGTTAGGCGAACCGCTGTTACACTGAGGAATGCCGTCCCGGTAGCGCTCCGGTGGCTGGATCTGCGGCTCGCGGTAGCCGTGCATGCGCAGAACCGGCGTGAACACCGCCCACTGGAACCAGCGAACCAGTAGTTCGTGAAACGCCGGATCGTTAACGTTACCTCCCTGGAAGCCGCCGATATCGGTGGTCCACCAGGGGATCCCCGCCAGCCCCATATTCAGCCCGGCGGCGAGCTGATTGCGGAAGGCGTGAAACGAGGAGTGAACGTCCCCCGACCACGCCAGCACGCCGTAGCGCTGGCTGCCTGCCCAGGCGCAGCGTACGAGGTTAACAATGTCGGTTTCACCGTTTGCCCGTAGCCCATCGTAAAATCCCTGCGCAAAATCACGCGGATAGCGGTTGCCCACCTCCAGCACCGGGCCGGCGTGATAGCGGTAGTTGTCAAAATCATAGGCGCGGTATTCCGGCTCCGCCTCGTCGAGCCAGAACAGCTTTATCCCCAGGTCATAATAATTCTTCTTCACCGTGTCCCAGACGAACCTGCGCGCCTCGGGGTGCGTGGCGTCAAAGAACGTGGTATTGCCCATAAAATCGAGGTTAACCTGCACGCCGCGTTCGCTGCTGACCAGCCAGCCCTTCGCCTTCATCAGCGGATAAAGCGGGCTGCGGGCTTCTACCGTTGGCCACACCGATACCATCAGGGCAATGCCCATTTCGCGCAGTTCGTTGACCATCGCTTCAGGATTGGGCCAGTCCACGGGATCGAAGCACCAGGTGCCCTGGTTCGGCCAGTGGAAAAAGTCGATGACCATAACCGACAGCGGCAGGTTGCGGCGGCGATACTCGCGGGCGACCTCCAGCACCTCCTGCTGCGTGCGGTAGCGCAATTTACACTGCCACAGGCCACTGATAAACGCCGGGGCTGGCGGTGGCGTACCGGTGGCTTTCGCGTACTGGCGGGTGATATCCGCCACCGCGTCGGCGGCTGTGATCCAGTAGTCCATTTCGCCGGTCACGCGGGCGCGCCACTCCGTCTGATTTTTCGCAAAACTGACTTCACCAATCGCCGGATTGTTCCACAGCAGGCCGTAGCCAAGGCTGGACTGCATAAAGGGCACGCTGGCCTGGGAATTGCGCTGCGCCAGCTCCAGCGTACAGCCTTTCAGATCCAGCCACGGCTGTTGATACTGACCCATGCCGTAGAGGCGTTCATCCGCCCGCGACTCAAAGCGAACGGTGAGCTGGTATTTCCCTCCCGTCAGCGGCTTAAACTCGCGGCCATCCAGCTTCAGGGCGCTGACATACTTATCCTGACTCTTCTCGCTGGCGCCGATCCCGACGGTTGAGCGCTGGCGCCACATCTCCTCCAGCAGCAGTTCACCGCGCTGGTTGTAGAAGGCCAGCTGGCCTTTCAGGTTCAGCGTCGCGGTAATATTGCCGTTACGCAGCGTCAGGCTTTCTGCTTCGGCGGTAATCTCTGCCTGGCAAGGTGCTGCGGGCAGCAGCGCCTGCAGGGCGTCATCAAACGTGGGCGAGCAGGTGGCCCTGACGCGCAGGCTGTTTTCCCCCCAGGGTTCAATACGCAGGGTCTGGCGTTCAAATCGCCATTCAATACTGTTGGAATGCTGAATCAGCTCACTCATGGATAATGCGTCCTGTTAAATGGGGTGTTTGGCGAGATGGATGGATTTCATGGTGCTGTCGTCAAGCCTGTACCAGCGCAGCGTGGCGAACGCGCAGAGCGACAGTAGGCCGGGCACGAGGGTGAAGAGGGCGATGATGCAGTACATGGCCGTGGTGGTCTGTTCCGGGGCATTCGCCACATAGCCGCTTAAGCCCAGCGTCCAGCCAACAATCGCGCCGCTGATGGCCATACCCAGCTTGAGCACGGCGAGGAAGGTGGAGAAGATCACGCCGTCCATGCGCTTGCCCTGTTTCCATTCCCCGTAGTCGGCGACGTCTGCCATCATTACCCACATCAGCGTGGTGGTGGCCTGGTAAAGGGTAGAGACGATGAACGTCATGGGCACCAGGATCAGCACCGACTTAGGCGCAAAGAACAGGGCGATGCTGAACACGCCCGCCAGCACGGAGCAGTAGCCAAACATCTGCACTTTGCTGACGTTTTGCGTCAGGCGTTTGGCCAGCGCGCTGCCCGCGGCTTTGCCAAGAATATGCGCGCCGAGCATCCACATAAAATAGCTGGCGCTGCCGAGATAGTAGGTGACGAAATACATCATTGCGCCAAGGCGAATAACGCCAAAGCCAATATTGGTTAATACCAGGACGGCGACCACGCGCCACTGGTCGTTACGCAATAAATCCCGCAGCTCCGCAAGATAATTATTGTGGGTCGCGGGGGCGTTAATACGTTCACGCGTGTTGGCGAAGCAGATCCAGAACATCACTACCGCGACGGTTGCCATTATGGCCATCGCCCAGCGATAGCCCAGTAATTTATCGTCGCCGCCCAAAAATTCCGCCAGCGGCATCATAAAGAATGTCGACAGCGCGCCGCCCAGCGTGGCCAGGAAAAAGCGCCAGGACTGCAGGGAAATTCGCGCGTCGTTGTCGGGGGTAATGACCGCGCCCATGGAGCAGTAGGGAATATTAATAGCGGTATACATCAGCATCATCAGGGTGTAGCTGACGGTGGCGAAAATCATTTTACCGTGCAGGTCGAGCGACTCCGGTACGGCGTAGGTCAGCAGGCAGCTTGCGCCAAAGGGCAGCGCCAGCCACAGCATCCACGGACGAAATTTTCCCCAGCGGGTGCGCGTCCGGTCTGCGATATAGCCCATCGCCGGGTCAATAATGGCATCCGCCGTTCGTGCCAGTAAAAACATGGTTCCCACGAATGCCGCGGGTAATCCCACCACATCCGTATAGTAAAACGTCAGAAAAATAATAACGTTATCCAGCCCAATATGGCTTGCCATATCGCCTAACCCATAACTGATTTTTTCTTTACGGGTAATTTTCTCGGTCATTGTAATCACCTTGCCAGTGTAAGGTTTATTATTGAGGTGCTCCGTTAAACAGGTTTAACCACGGGGAAAAGGTTAACAATTGCGAGATCTGGCATCGGGGTTACGTAAATTTCTTTTCGTGATACCGGTAACAAATAAAGCGTTAAAAGAGTGACATTGCGCGGCGGAGGATAATTATCCAGGAATCGTTTCAGCCAATAAAACGTCATTTAGCTGACGCATCACCGTCATTTAACCGTCACCGGGCGGGGGTAAAAAAGAGGTATTCAGGGCAAAGCAGAGCGCATCATGAACGATCCCATGTTTGTTGAAACGCTGATTATCTCCTCATCGTTTTTCGTCATCGCCATTATTCTGATCGCATCCGTGCTGTTGCTGGAAAACGGCTGACCCTTAGCCAGCCGCATAAATTATCCTTTACGGAACGTCACCCGTTCAGGGCGGGCAATACGCAGATAGTCCTGGGTATCCATAACCACCGACTTTTCCAGCAGGCCGGCGTTAAAGGCGATCTCGTCGAAGCGCTCAAACAGCAGCGGGTCGGCGACCAGCGTCAGATCCGGGTGAAAGCTGAAGGGGGGAATGGCGCCGAAAACGCAGCCGGTAAGCGCATCCACTTCCGCCGGGCTGGCGAGTGAGGCTTTCAGCCCACCGAAATGGCTCGCCAGCCGGCTTAAATCGGCCTGCAGATCGGCGGCGAGGATCGCCAGCACGTGTTTTTTTACGCCGTTGCCTTTCACCTTACAGACCAGCGCTTTTGCACCCTGCCCGAGAGCGGTTCCACGAATTTCACTGACTGCTTCGCATTTCCCGACCGCTTCATGCTCGATCACGCGAAAGCGCGCGCCCTGCTCGGTTAATAAGCTGATTAGCTGCTGATGGGTAGTCATCCCAATAACGTCATCAGACATAACGAATTTACCTGTAAGTTGCCACTATGCAGCTTGCTACCTTAGCACGGGAAGGAGAGGGTCGAAAGAAGACGGCCAGCGGGTTTTCGCTGGCCGTTGAGTCACGCATTGCTGGTGGATGACTGTTTCTGGAACAGTTCCCGGAAGACCGGATAGATGTCATCCTGGTCACGTATGTGCTGCATCGCGAAGTTATCGAACATCGATTGCAGATGCTCATATTCACGCCACAGCGTCTGGTGGGCGCGATGGGTAATTTCAATGTAGCTGTAGTAACGCACCACCGGCAGAATTTTCTTCGCCAGAATTTCATGACACAGCGGCGAGTCATCCGCCCAGTTATCGCCATCAGATGCCTGCGCGGCGTAGATGTTCCACTGCGCCGGATCGTAGCGCTCCTTCACCACCTCATCCATCAGCTTCAGGGCGCTCGACACGATGGTGCCGCCGGTCTCCTGCGAGTAAAAGAACTCATGCTCGTCCACCTCTTTCGCCTGAGTGTGATGGCGAATGTAGACCACCTCCACGTTCTTATAGGTTCTGCTCAGGAACAGATAGAGCAGGATATAAAAACGCTTCGCCATATCCTTGGTGGCCTGATCCATTGAGCCTGACACGTCCATCAGGCAGAACATCACCGCCTGGCTGGAAGGCTCCGGACGTTTTTCGTAGTTTTTGTATCGCAGGTCGAAGGTGTCGATGAACGGCACGCGGTCGATCTTCGCCCGCAGTTCGGCAATCTCTTTACGCAGGCGCTCCTCTTCCAGCAGCTGCGCCGGTTCCGTGTTTTCCACCACTTTCAGGCTGGTTTCCAGCTCGCGCAGCTCGCGTCGCTTACCTGCCGTCATTGCCGTGCGTCGCGCCAGCGAGTTTTGCAGCGAACGTACGACGCTGATGTTGGCGGGCACCCCGTTTGCGGTATACCCCGCGCGGTGCGTTTTATATTCGTTGAGCTGGCGGTGCTGATTCTTTTTCAGATTCGGCAGGGCCAGATCTTCAAACAGCAGGTCAAGATATTCATCTTTAGAAATCTGGAAGACGAACTCGTCCTGGCCCTCACCGTCCTGGCTGGCCTGGCCCTGACCGCTTCCGGAACCGCCGCCTCCGCCTTGCGGACGCTCGATTCTGTCGTTCTGGACGAAGTGGTCGTTACCTGGGTGGACGCGATGGCGCAGGCCGCCACGCCCCTGATGAAACATCGGTTCGCTGATGTCATCGTTGGGGATGGAGACGGATTCGCCGCTGTCGACGTCGGTCACCGAGCGTTTGTTGATGGCCTCGGAGATCGACTGTTTAATTTGCGATTTATAACGACGCAAGAAGCGCTGGCGGTTAACCGTGCTCTTGTTTTTGCCGTTAAGACGCCGGTCAATAAACCAGGTCATATACCCCCCGTACTGCATTTGCCAACTAGCATTTGTCGGCCCGGTATGCGCGAGCGCTACCGGGCACTTGTTTTAGGACGATTTACGCACGCGCAGATACCATTCGCAGAGCAGGCGTACCTGCTTGCGGGTGTAACCTTTCTCCATCATACGGTCGACAAAATCGTCGTGTTTTTTCTGCTCGTCGGTTGAGGTTTTGGCGTTAAACGAAATTACCGGCAACAGCTCTTCGGTATTGGAGAACATTTTCTTCTCAATGACCGTGCGCAGTTTTTCGTAGCTGGTCCAGTTCGGGTTGCGTCCGTTGTTATGCGCTCTGGCGCGCAGGACAAAGTTCACAATCTCGTTTCGGAAGTCTTTCGGGTTGCTGATCCCGGCCGGCTTCTCGATTTTTTCCAGCTCGGCGTTAAGAGATTCACGGTCAAACAGCTGGCCGGTGTCCGGGTCGCGATACTCCTGATCCTGGATCCAGAAGTCAGCATAGGTGACGTAGCGGTCGAAGATGTTCTGACCGTATTCTGAATAGGATTCCAGATAGGCGGTCTGGATCTCTTTACCGATGAACTCCGCATATTTCGGGATCAGGTAGCCTTTCAGGAACTCAAGGTAGCGTTCAGCCTGCTCCTGCGGGAACTGCTCGCGCTCGATTTGCTGTTCCAGCACGTAGAACAGATGAACCGGGTTGGCGGCCACCTCCGCATGGTCGAAGTTAAAGACGCGGGAGAGGATCTTAAACGCAAAACGCGTCGACAGGCCGTTCATCCCTTCATCGACCCCGGCGTAATCGCGGTACTCCTGGTACGATTTCGCTTTCGGGTCGGTATCCTTCAGGCTTTCACCGTCATATACGCGCATTTTGGAGTAGATACTGGAGTTTTCCGGCTCTTTCAGACGCGACAGGATAGAGAAGCGCGACAGCGTTTCCAGCGTTCCCGGCGCGCAGGGGGCATGCATCAGCTCGCTGTGGTTAAGCAGTTTCTCGTAAATCTTGATCTCTTCCGAGATCCGCAGGCAATAAGGCACTTTGACGATGTACACGCGGTCAAGGAACGCCTCATTGTTTTTGTTATTACGGAAGGTGACCCATTCAGATTCGTTTGAGTGGGCAAGGATAATGCCGTTAAACGGCAGGGCGGAGATACCTTCCGTGCCGTTGTAGTTCCCTTCCTGGGTAGCGGTCAGCAGCGGATGCAGCACCTTGATCGGCGCTTTGAACATCTCGACAAATTCCATTATCCCCTGGTTGGCGCGGCACAGCGCGCCGGAATAACCGTAGGCGTCCGGGTCGTTTTGCGCGTGATGCTCCAGCTTACGGATATCGACTTTACCCACCAGCGCCGAGATATCCTGGTTGTTCTCGTCGCCGGGTTCGGTTTTGGCGATGGCGATCTGCTCAAGGATTGACGGCCAGACTTTGACGACGCGGAATTTGGTGATATCCCCGCCAAACTCGTGCAGACGTTTCGCCGCCCACGGCGACATGATCGTGCCGAGATAGCGATGCGGAATGCCAAACTCTTTATCCAGAATCTGCGCATCTTCCTGCGGGTTAAACAGGCACAGCGGATGGTCATTCACCGGGCTGCGTTCGCCGTTGGCGCTCAGGACATAGATCGGCACGCGCTGCATCAGCGCCTTCAGCCGTTCGGCCAGCGAGGATTTACCACCGCCAACCGGGCCCAGCAGATAGAGGATCTGTTTCTTCTCTTCCAGCCCCTGAGCGGCATGCTTCAGGTAGGAGACGATCTGCTCTATGGCATCTTCCATACCATAGAACTCTTCGAACGCCGGATATCGGGCGACTACCCGATTCGAAAATAGACGGGAAAGCCGTGGCTCCAGGGCAGTATCAACCATGTTTGGCTCACCAATAGCCATCAATAGCCGTTCTGCCGCATTGGCATAGGCACTGCGATCTTGCCGACAAATGGTAAGAAACTCCTGCAGTGTGAACTCTTCGTCCTTGGCAGCTTCGTAGCGCTGGCGATAGTGATCGAATATATTCATGGCATGCCGTCCTTTCGTTTTTTAGCACAGGATAAGAGCCGTTCGTATGAGTAGTGGAGGCTCCCGGAAGAGAATTTCTCGCACCTCACTGCCAGAGCAGCAACCTGTGTGCCAGGTCGAAGGCTAAGAACCGCAGGGTGTTCAGCAAAACCTCTTCTTAAATTAAAGCGTAGATGGCAATTGCAAAACTTGCATACGCATAAAATCTACTTTCAATGACATATCAATAACTCATCCAAAAATTTCCACTGCGCGTATAAGGCGAAAGTGGGTTTTTCATTTATCGGTCACATAAATGAAAGCGGGTTGTCATCTGAAAAATGAAAAATAACGGGTTAATCAAACTGATTAGCGCGCAAAAAATTTTGGGATGTGCGGGATTGGCGGTTACACTTCTTCCGCTGATTATTTGACTACAGGAAAGAATGGATTGTGACCAAACTCAAACTTCTGGCATTGGGCATCCTTGCCGCTACCGCAGCGAGCACCGTACAGGCTGAAGGCCAGTGGACGGTTGGCGCGGGTGCTGGCGTGATTAACAGCCCGTACAAACAGTATGACCGCGACGTATATCCTGTCCCCGTTGTCACCTATGAAGGCGATAACTTCTGGTTCCGTGGACTGGGCGGCGGTTACTATCTGTGGAACGACACGGCAGATAAGCTCTCCATCATGGCGTACTACGATCCAACGCACTTTAAGCCGGGCGACAGCGACAGCAATGCGCTTCGCCAGCTGGACAAGCGCAGAAGCTCACTGATGGCGGGGCTTTCTTACGTGCATAACACCGAGTATGGCTTCCTGCGCACTGCGCTGGCGGGCGATACGCTGGATAACAGTAACGGCTTCATCTGGGATCTGGCATGGCTTTATCGCTACACCAACGGCGCGGTGACCCTGACGCCGGGTATCGGCGTGCAGTACAGCAGCGAGAATTACAACGACTACTACTATGGCGTCTCTAAAGATGAGTCTCGCCGCAGTGGCCTGAAGAGCTACAGCGCGGATGATGGCTGGGATCCGTACCTGGAACTCACCGCGTCCTATAACTTCCTGGGTGACTGGAACGTATACGGTACCGGTCGTTATATCCGTCTGAGCGATGAAGTGAAAGACAGCCCGATGGTCGATAAGTCCTGGGCGGGCATCTTCTCTGTGGGTGTAACCTACAAGTTCTGATCGGAATGCTATGCATTAAAACGGGGCGCTTGCGCCCCGTTTGTTTTTTCAAGCTTCAGAAAAATCAACGCTTCACAATCTTAATCGTCTGGCCTAAGCGGGACGGTTTTTCTTCGCTGGTTTTCTGCGGGGCAGTCACGCACGCCGTTTCCACGCAGACAAAGGTCTTGTAACCGTCGTCCGGAATATCCGCCATGCTGACGGAAAGGGCCGGGCCCGGGTTCCAGCCCACCACGTTGCTGTGGTGGTGATGAACCACTTCGATTCCGCGGTTCAGGGCGCTGTCGTGGATCATGCTGCAGGCTTCAGGGTGCAGGTAAACGCGGTCGGTACGGTCCGGGAAGGTCTGCACGCCGTCGTCCAGTTTGCCTTCTTTCGCGTTATCCACTTTGTCGATAAAGGTATCGCCAAGGCCGCTAACCTTAACCGCCTGGATATCACCCACGTTGAAATAGGTGTGCAGCGCGGAGGTGGTTTCGAACTCGCCGTGCGCCTCCAGCTCAATCTCACAGGTTTTACCCAGCTTGAAGCGGGCATACAGGGTGAACTCGTGCGGCCACAGGGCGCGCGTTTCCTCATTCGCCTGTAGCTCAAAGGTCAGCACCGCACCGTTGTCATCGTCGTTGTGCGCCTTCAGCGTCCACTGCTGGTTACGGGCGAAACCGTGAGAGGGTAGACCCTGCTGCGCGGACGGGCCAAACCATGGCCAGCAGATCGGTACGCCGCCGCGGATCGCCGCGCCTTTCTTAAACGAGGTGGCCTCGCTCAGCCACAGGCCTTCTTCTTCGCCTTCTGGTTTCCAGGAGAGCAGGTGGGCGCCATTGAGCGCCACGGAGGCTTTCACGCGCGGATGGTCAACGACAATAACGTCGGCACCGTCAATCTGACGGCGGGAGAGCACAGGGGTAAGTTGTTCGACTACCGGAAGTGCAAATATTTTATTAATCATTACGCAATCCTCTGTCTAAAAACAATAAAAAAGGCGACCGAAGTCGCCTTTTAGGATCAAGAACTCATCTCAACTTATTTGGAGATGTGAGCGATCAGGTCCAGTACTTTGTTAGAGTAGCCAGTTTCATTGTCGTACCAGGAAACCAGTTTCACGAAGTTGTCGTTCAGTGCGATACCTGCTTTAGCATCGAACACGGAAGTGCACACTTCGCCGTTGAAATCGGTAGATACAACGTCGTCTTCGGTGTAACCCAGAACGCCTTTCATTGGGCCTTCGGAAGCAGCTTTGATTGCTTTCTTAATTTCTTCATAAGAAGCAGCTTTTTCCAGACGAACGGTCAGGTCAACAACGGATACGTTAGGAGTTGGAACGCGGAACGCCATACCAGTCAGTTTGCCATTCAGTTCTGGCAGTACTTTACCTACTGCTTTAGCAGCACCGGTAGAGGATGGGATGATGTTCTGAGCCGCGCCACGGCCGCCGCGCCAGTCTTTGTGAGACGGGCCATCAACGGTTTTCTGAGTAGCGGTGGTAGCGTGAACGGTAGTCATCAGACCTTCGATGATGCCGAAGTTGTCGTTGATAACTTTAGCCAGCGGTGCCAGGCAGTTGGTGGTGCAGGATGCGTTGGAAACGATGTCCTGGCCAGCGTAAGTTTCGAAGTTTGCACCACGAACGAACATTGGGGTGTTGTCTTTGGAAGGACCAGTCAGAACAACTTTCTTCGCACCCGCAGTGATGTGTTTACGTGCAGTTTCGTCGGTCAGGAAGATACCGGTAGCTTCAGCTACAACATCAACACCGATTTCGTTCCATTTCAGGTTAGCTGGGTCTTTCTCAGCAGTAACGCGGATGGTTTTGCCGTTAACAACCAGGTGGCCGTCTTTCACTTCAACGGTGCCGTCGAAACGACCGTGAGTTGAGTCGTACTTCAGCATGTACGCCATGTATTCAGCGTCCAGGAGATCGTTGATACCAACGATTTCGATGTCAGAACGTTTCTGAGCAGCACGGAAAACAATACGGCCGATACGGCCAAAACCGTTGATACCTACTTTGATAGTCATATATTCCACCAGCTATTTGTTAGTGAATAAAAGGTTGCCTGTAAAATTACAAAAACCTTACGCAGCGTCAAGCGGAATCGTGTCAATCATTGCGACAAATCAATCCTGTGACTAACGTTTGTGCGACTGACTCGCCTCACTTTCCCTTTGAGCTAGCAACCACATGGGGGCTGCGCCCGGAATTTTAAAGGCCTCGCAGGATTAAAATGTGAAACAGATCACAATTGCCTGACCGCCTTTTCGCGACACATAAGTTTAGAACAAAAGTGCACGCGCGGGTGTTAATGTTTTGTTAGAATCTGGGTTAAAAGATGTCTGTTTCAACAGCGAGATGTAAGCATATGTCGAACCAACGTAACCCCGACGATTTGAAAAAAAACCTCACGGAAATGCAGTTTTACGTGACGCAGAATCACGGCACCGAGCCGCCGTTTACCGGGCGTTTACTGCACAATAAGCGGGAAGGCGTCTACCACTGCCTGGTGTGTGATGCACCGCTGTTTAACTCCCAGACCAAGTATGACTCTGGCTGCGGCTGGCCAAGCTTCTACGAGCCCGTCAGCGACGAGGCGATCCGCTACCTAACGGACTCCTCCCACGGGATGGTGCGCACTGAAATTCGCTGCGGGAACTGTGATGCGCATCTGGGCCACGTCTTCCCGGATGGCCCCCAGCCAACGGGCGAACGTTTCTGCGTAAATTCGGCCTCCATGAGCTTCACCGATGACGAAAACGGCGACCAGACCAAAGGTTGAAAAAACGATTCAGCAAATTATTCCTTTGTAAGGGAGAAATCGTGAATATTGATGACATGATTGCGGGAATGACCCCGGAGGTTTATCAGCGTCTGGTAACGGCCGTTGAGCTGGGAAAATGGCCGGACGGGGTAGCGCTGACGCCGGAGCAAAAAGAGAACAGCCTCCAGCTGGTGATGCTGTGGCAGGCGCGCAACAATACGGACGCGCAGCATATGACCATCGACACTAAAGGGCAGATGGTGATGAAGAGCAAGCGCGAGCTGAAAGAAGAGTTTGGCATCACGCCAAAGCCGATTGCGACGTTCAAATAACGCCCCTGAACAGGCCGGGTGAGCCCTCGCGCCACCCGGCACAATCCAGCTAGTGCTTAATCCCTAACGACGCTGCCAGCTGCTTCGCGAGCCGGTTTTCGTCGTCGGCCCCGTACTCCCAAAACATTGCGCCTGCCAGACCTTTCTCTTTGATGTAGTCCGCTTTGATGGCAACGGAACGCGGATTTTCATAAGAGATAGCAAACAGATCCTTCCCGTCTGCACCCTTCACGGAAAGCCACGGCACCTTCGCCTGGTCGTCCCAGCGTTCGGTAAAGCGCTTTTGCGGGTCGTTCAGCAGCTTCTTAACGATATCGTTGTATTTCACGTAGGTGTCTTTGGTCAGGTCATAACCGAGTGAGCGGAACAAAGCGATCTCCCGAGGGCCGAAGTAAGGCTGCGTCACCGGTTTTTTTTGCGCATCGGGCTTGCTCCAGTCAATGCCCGGCTCAACGGACCGTTTTGGCACGCGCCCGTAGAAGCCAATCCCGAGGTTCATCTGCTGCGGCTTCAGGCCAGCGGCCAGATAATTGTTCACCACAAAATCGACGCTGTATTTATCTGCTGCCGCCACGGTCGGCCAGTCGCTGGAGTCATACAGGTTCGCGTTAAAATACTGCGTGCCGTACGCCATGTCGTAGGTCATCAGGTTGATGTAGTCGAGCAGCGGCGCAATGGCCTTAACGTCAATCCAGCTTTTCGGACTTTCCGCATTCGCGCCCACCGCAATGGTGACCAGCTTTTTCTTGCCGAACGCGTCACGCATCTCTTTTAGCAGCGCGGTGAAGTTATCCCGGTCGGCAGGTGAGCTTTCCACCAGGCCCCACGCGCCGTTGACCGGAAATTCCCAGTCGAGATCGATACCGTCCAGGCCGTACTTATCGACGATCTCCTGCGCGGAACGAATAAACACCGCGCGGGTCTCTTTCGTCGCCGCCGCGCCAGAAAAGCCGCGCGCCCCCCAGCCGCCCACGGAAAGCAGAATCTTAATGTCAGGGTTTTGTTTACGAAGCTGAGGGATCAGCGCCAGGTCGGACGCCACCTTCGGGGATAACCAGATTTGATGCAGCTTTGTCGGATCTTTCAGCGCGGCGTTGGTTTCGTCTTTCTCGCTGTTATAGACCAGACCAAACGAGTAGTTCAGGTGGGTTATCTGGCGGACATCGAGTTTATTAATATCGCCGCCTGGTCCTGCGGTGACGTCACCGCCGCCGTTGAAGTAGCCCACGGACATCAGAGGTGCGGCAGTAGCAACCGACGCGCAAAGCAGGGGTAGAGCTGCCAGCAAGGGCAAACGTTTCATAGGTGTTCCTCTTTGACTAAACAAAAATAACCACGCCACAGAAAAGGCGTGGCGAAAAAACAGCCTGAAAAGAATACCATTACCGTTTCGCTGGTGATGCGAGGGAGTTCACTTTATGGGAGATAGAGAGGAGAGTGCCGGGTAAGCGCTAGCGCCACCCGGCAAAAGCATCAGGCCTGCGTTTCCAGCCAGTCGGCCAGCGTATAAAGCGTTGCGCCTTCGGCAGCCATGTCCATAAACGCCTGGGGGCTGTCCTGCGGCAGAAGGTTCACCCCGCGACAGCCGTCGGTAATGACGCTAACCGTGTAGCCAAGCTGGAGCGCGTCGAGCACGGTGAACTTCACGCAGTAGTCCGTCGCCAGCCCCAGCACGATCAGCTCCGTGATTTCGTGATGGCGCAGCCAGGCGTCGAGCGCCGTTTTCTGACGATGTCCGTTATCAAAAAACGCGCTGTAGCTGTCGATAAGCGGATCTTCGCCTTTATGGAACACCGCGTCGATGGCCTTCTGGTTCAGCAGCGGATGCAGCTCTGCGCCTTCCGTTTGCTGAACGCAGTGATCCGGCCAGAAGGTTTGCGCCAGCCCGTCGAGTTCGCCCTGAGTGAAAGGCTCAACGCTATGCTGGCTGGCAAAGCTGCCGTGGTTTGCCGGATGCCAGTCCTGACTTGCGACCACCGCTTCGGCGCGGGTTTTGCACCAGTCAATCAGCGTGTTTGCCACGTCCACGGTGCTGTCACCTTCGGCGACGGCCAGCGCGCCGCCCGCACAAAAATCATTTTGCAAATCGACCAGTAACAGGGCGCGTTGCTTCATGGGAACTCCTTATTCGTCCGGCGTCAGCTCACCGCGCAGGTTTTGCATCATCGCGCGGCGAATGGAATCTATATCCAGATCCTGACTCAGTAAATAGTGAAGTTTAGTCAGGGTTGCCTCAACGGTCATATCGAAACCGCTGATAACGCCCGCGTGCGCCAGGGCATTACCGGTGGCATAGCCGCCCATGTTGACCTTACCGGACATACACTGGGTGAGGTTGACCACCACAATTCCGCGATCGCTTGCCTCCTGTAGCTCCTTCAGGAACTCACCGTTTTGCGGCGCGTTACCCACGCCATAGGAGCGCAGGATCAGCGCCTTCACCGGCTGGCGCAGGAAGTTGCGCACCACGTCGGCGGAGATGCCCGGATAAATCGTCACCACGCCAATCGGCTGCGGGGTGATCGGGTGAACAATCAGCTCGCCCGCGGTGTTTGGCGCAGGCGGCGTGCCCAGACGACGGATATGGATACCCGCCTCCAGCAGCGGCTGCAGGTTCGGTGAGGCAAACGCGTCAAAGCCGTCGGCGTGCGCTTTGGTGGTGCGGTTGCCGCGGTAAAGGCGGTTGTTGAAGAACAGCGACACTTCGTTGATCGGGTAATTGGCCGCAACGTAGAGGGAGTTAAGCAGGTTGATCTGCCCGTCTGAACGCAGTTCCGCCAGCGGGATCTGCGAGCCCGTCACGATGACCGGCTTGCTCAGGTTCTCCAGCATGAAGGAGAGCGCCGAGGCGGTAAACGCCATGGTGTCGGTGCCGTGCAGGATCACGAAGCCGTCGTACTGGTCGTAATGGGCTTTAATGTCATCCGCAATATGCTGCCAGTCTTCCGGCGTCATGTCGGAGGAGTCCATCAGCGGCTCGTATTCGTGGATGGTGAAGTCCGGCATTTCCGGGCGATGGAATTCGGGCATCAGCGCCAGCTGGCGCTGCAGGTGGCCGGAAACCGGGATATAGCCATTTTCAGAGCGCTGCATACCGATGGTACCGCCGGTATAGGCGACATAAATTGATTTCTTCTGCATGGTAGTGAGTTCTTGTTCTTCAAAAGAAAAAAATCCCCTCTTCGCGGGAAGAGGGGACGGGTTTTAACGGACGTTCGCGCAGGTCAGGCAGAACGCGTAACGACTCTGTGGATCGTTAAAGGCCGCGAGCTTGTCGCTTTCCGCCTTCATCGCTTTCGCTGCCGTGGCAACAGGCGCAGGCAGGTAAGCCTGAAGCGCCTCCGGCAGCATGGCGCGAACGGAACCGGACATGCTGTCCACGATCATATCGAAGAACGTAGGTTCGTCCTGATAGTAGTCCACGTGCCACTGCTTCAGTTTGGCCAGCTCTGCTGCTTTCTTCACCGCATCATCAAAGTCACCCAGGCTGTCTACCAGACCGTTGCTTTTTGCATCCTGGCCTGTCCAGACGTGGCCCTGCGCAATCTGGTCGATCTGATCTGGCGTCTTTTTACGGGAATCAGCAACCAGCGTGATAAAGCGCTTATAGCCGCTCTCAATGCTGAGCTGCATCATCTCAGAGACCTCAGGCGGCAGCGATTTCGTCACGGACACGTCGGCCAGCGGTGAGGTGGAAACGCCATCGGTATGAACGCCAAGATAATCAAGGCTGTTTTCAACGGTGTTGATAACCCCGAAGATGCCAATCGAGCCGGTCAGGGTGCTCGGGTTAGCGACGATGTAGTTAGCAGGCGTTGAGATCCAGTATCCCCCGGACGCCGCCATGCCGCCCATGGAAACAACAACCGGTTTACCCGCGGCGCGGGCGGCGGCCAGCTCCGCACGGATCACCTCTGAGGCGCTGACGCTGCCGCCAGGGCTGTTTACGCGCAGGACAATCGCCTTCACTTTCGGATCGAGGCGGGCATCGCGGATCTGCGAGGCAGTGGTATCTCCGCCAACGTTCCCCGGCGTTTCCTGACCGTCCATGATGGCACCGTTAGCAAACACCACTGCAACGCTGTCGCCGCTGTCGTCCGGTTTTTTCGCGGCGTAGTCATACATGCTGATGGCGCTGTAGTTTTTGTCTTCTTTGCTCCAGCCGAACTGTTTGGTGAGCGCTTTTTCAATCTCGGCGCTGGAGCCCAGACGATCGACCAGCTTGTTGTCGAGCGCGTATTTCGCCGTATCGCCATCCACCTTACGCAGACCGTCCAGCACGCCGCGCGCGCCCGGGAAGATCTGTTCAGGGGGCATCTGACGGTTAGCGGCAATGGTGCCGAGGTAGTTCTGCCACAGCTCGCCGATCCAGCGGCTGTCCGCTTCACGGGCCGCCGGGGACATATCATCGCGGATAAACGGCTCTACGGCAGACTTATAGGTCCCGACGCGGAAGACGTGGGTGGTGACCTTCAGCTTGTCGAGCAGCGATTTGTAGTACAGACCGTTCGTGGCAAAGCCATGCAGGTCGACCGTGCCCTGCGGAGAGAGCCAGATTTTGTTAGCAAAGCTCGCCAGATAATATTGCCCCTGGGTGTAGCTGTCGCCGACGGCAATCACCGGTTTACCGCTGTCGCGGAATTCGCGCAGCGCTTTACCGATGTACTGCATCGAAGGCTGATCGGCACCGGCAAAATCTTTCAGATCCAGCACGATACCGGTAATGTTGCGATCGTCTTTGGCCTGACGGATCGTGTCGACGATATCAAACAGGGAGTTTTCCTGCAGGCGGTCAGACGTTGCGCCGAACAGCTGGCGGCCAATCACGCCCAGACGGTTGCTGGTGGAGGGCTTATCGACAATTACCCCGGTGATATCGAGGAGCAGCGCGCCGCGCGTCGAGTTCTGCGACTGGCTGGCGCTGCTGAGATGCATCCAGATACCTGCGCAGACCAGTACCAGGAAGATGAAGAAGATATTCATCACCAGGTTGCGGACGAAGTTGAGCAGTCGCCACGTCCATTTAAAGAAACCGGCAAAGATTCGCCAAAGGGTTCGCATGTATTCTCCCTAACCAGAAAATGACTGTTTCCGTCGCCACGGGACGGTAATGTGCGGTTATCGTAATGACCCAACCGCCACTTGTCAGCAGGAATCGCCTGCCACGCTGTAACAAATTCTGCTGTCGTGTTAATTTTGTGAGTAAATTTCAAGAAAGGAGTTAACCAATGGACGCACTAGAACTGCTTGTTAACCGTCGTAGCGCTTCCCGCCTGGCTGAACCGGCACCGGTCGGCGAGCAGCTGGAAAACATTCTGCGTGCCGGAATGCGTGCGCCGGACCATGGCACCTTACAGCCGTGGCACTTCTTTATCATTGAAGGCGAAGGACGCGATCGCTTCAGCCAGCTGCTGGAGCAGGGCGCTGTAGCCGCCGGTCAGGATGAAAAGGGCATTGATAAAGCCCGCAACGCGCCGTTCCGCGCGCCGATGATCGTTGCCGTGGTTGCGAAGTGCAGGGCCGATCATAAGGTGCCGGTCTGGGAGCAGGAAATGTCCGCCGGCTGCGCCGTGATGGCGATGCAGATGGCCGCCGTCGCGCAGGGCTTTAACGGCATCTGGCGTACCGGTCCGCTGACCGAAAGCGCCGCCGTGCGGGAAGGGTTCTCCTGCGGTGAGCACGATAAAATTGTCGGTTTCCTCTACCTCGGTACCCCGCAGCTTAAAGCGTCCAGCACCATTAGCGTGCCGGACACCACGCCTTTCGTCAGCCGTTTTTAATCCCACGCGCTAAACTGTCTGGATTCTGAGCATCCGCCGCAGAATTCAGACAGTCATACTTACCTCTTTATGGAATGAGCGCTACCATAGCGCGATTGCAATGACAGGAGATGTCCATGAGCGAGCAAACCATTCGTTTAACGCAATACAGCCACGGAGCCGGTTGCGGTTGTAAAATTTCCCCAAAAGTGCTGGAAACCATCCTGCACAGTGAACAGGCGAAGTTTGTCGACCCGAACCTGCTTGTCGGTAACGAAACGCGTGACGATGCAGCGGTTTATGACTTAGGTAACGGCACCAGCATTATCAGCACCACCGATTTCTTTATGCCGATCGTCGACAACCCGTTCGACTTCGGCCAAATTGCGGCCACCAACGCCATCAGCGATATCTTCGCGATGGGCGGTAAGCCCATCATGGCGATCGCTATTCTGGGCTGGCCGATCAACACCATCCCGCCGGAAATCGCCCGCGACGTGATCGAAGGCGGACGCTTTGCCTGCCAGCAGGCGGGGATCGCCCTGGCCGGCGGTCACTCTATCGATGCACCTGAGCCGATCTTCGGCCTGGCCGTTACCGGCGTGGTGCCGACCGAGCGCGTGAAGCGTAACAGCACCGCGCAGGCGGGCTGCAAGCTGTACCTGACCAAGCCGCTTGGCATTGGCGTGCTGACCACCGCCGAGAAAAAATCCCTGCTGAAGCCCGAGCACAAAGGTCTGGCTACAGAAGTCATGTGCCAGATGAACCTCGCGGGTGCGGCGTTCGCCTGTATCGACGGCGTGAAGGCCATGACCGACGTGACCGGTTTTGGTCTGCTCGGGCACCTGTCCGAAGTGTGTCAGGGGGCGGGCGTGCAGGCGCAGATCTGGTACCAGGACGTGCCGAAGCTGCCGGGCGTGGAGGAGTACATTGCCCAGGGCGCGGTGCCGGGCGGTACGCAGCGCAACTTCGCCAGCTACGGCCACCTGATGGGCGAGATGCCTGAAGAATGGCGCAACCTGCTGTGCGATCCGCAAACCTCCGGCGGCCTGCTGCTGGCGGTCACCCCGGAAGCGGAAGCTGACGTGCAGGCGACGGCCGCCGAGTTCGGCATCACCCTGACGGCCATCGGCGAGCTGGTAACCGCCCGCGGCGGCCGCCCGATGATTGAGATCCGTTAATTCGATGCGGTTGTTTATTGCCGAAAAGCCGAGCCTGGCGCGCGCCATCGCCGACGTGCTGCCTAAGCCGCATCGCAAAGGCGACGGCTTTATCGAATGCGGTAACGGGCAGGTGGTCACCTGGTGCATCGGCCACCTGCTTGAGCAGGCGCAGCCGGATGTCTACGACAGCCGCTATGCCCGCTGGAACCTCAGCGATCTGCCGATTGTCCCGGAAAAGTGGCGCCTGCAACCCCGACCTTCCGTCACCAAACAGCTCAACGTCATCAAGCGCTTTCTGCATGAGGCGACGGAGGTTGTCCACGCGGGTGACCCGGACAGGGAAGGGCAGCTGCTGGTGGACGAGGTGCTGGACTATCTTGAGCTGGCACCCGAAAAACGCCAGCAGGTGCAGCGCTGCCTGATCAACGACCTCAACCCGCAGGCGGTTGAGCGCGCGATTTCGCGCCTGCGCGCCAACAGCGAGTTTATTCCGCTGTGCGTCTCCGCGCTGGCGCGGGCGCGCGCCGACTGGCTGTACGGGATCAACATGACCCGCGCCTACACGATCCTGGGGCGCAATGCGGGCTATCAGGGCGTGCTCTCCGTGGGCCGCGTGCAGACCCCGGTGCTGGGCCTGGTGGTGCGTCGTGACGAAGAGATCGAGAATTTCGTCGCGAAGGACTTCTTTGAGGTTAAAGCGCATATCGTCACGCCAAAAGACGAGCGCTTTACCGCCGTCTGGCAGCCGAGCGATGCCTGTGAATCGTATCAGGATGAAGAGGGTCGCCTTCTGCATCGCCCGCTGGCGGAGCACGTGGTCAACCGCATTACCGGCCAGCCCGCTATCGTCACCAGCTATAACGATAAACGGGAATCAGAACCCGCGCCGCTGCCGTTCTCCCTGTCGGCGTTACAGATTGAGGCCGCCAAAAAATTTGGCCTGAGCGCGCAGAACGTGCTCGATATCTGCCAGAAGCTCTACGAAACCCATAAGCTTATCACCTATCCGCGTTCGGACAGCCGCTATCTCCCGGAAGAACATTTTGCCGGACGCCACGCGGTGATGAACGCCATCGGCGTGCACGCGCCGGATCTGCTTCCTCAGCCGGTCGTTAACCCGGACACCCATAACCGCTGCTGGGACGATAAAAAAGTCGATGCCCACCACGCGATTATCCCGACGGCGCGCGCCAGCAGCGTCAACCTGACCGACAACGAAGCGAAGGTCTATAACCTGATTGCCCGTCAGTACCTGATGCAGTTCTGCCCGGACGCGGTGTTTCGCAAGTGCGTCATTGAGCTGGACATCGCCAAAGGCAAATTTATTGCCAAAGCGCGTTTTCTGGCGGAAGCGGGCTGGCGCACCCTGCTTGGCAACAAAGAGCGTGACGAGGAGAACGACGGCACGCCGCTGCCGGTGGTGGCTAAAGACGATGAGCTGTTGTGTGAGAAGGGCGAAGTGATAGAGCGTCAGACCCAGCCGCCGCGTCACTTCACCGACGCGACGCTGCTGTCCGCCATGACCGGGATCGCCCGCTTTGTGCAGGACAAAGATCTGAAGAAGATCCTTCGCGCGACCGACGGGCTGGGTACGGAAGCGACGCGAGCAGGGATCATTGAACTGCTGTTCAAGCGCGGTTTCCTGGAGAAAAAGGGACGTTACATCCACTCAACGGAACCGGGCCGGGCGCTCATACATTCCCTTCCTGAGCTTGCGGCAAGGCCGGACATGACGGCGCACTGGGAGTCGGTGCTGACGCAAATCAGCGAAAAGCAGTGCCGTTACCAGGACTTTATGCAGCCGCTGGTCGGGACGCTTTACCAGCTGATTGACCAGGCGCGCAGCACGCCGGTGAAGCGGTTCAGGGGAATGGTGGCGCCGGGCAGCGGTGCGAAGAAACCGTTTAAGAAGAAAAAGAGCGCGGCCTGATACGCCCGTTTTTTCCCTCTCCCCGTGGGAGAGGGCCGGGGTGAGGGGCCCCGGCCGCACGATAAAACTTAAATCACACCCTGCCCAATCATTGCATCCGCCACCTTCACGAACCCGGCAATGTTCGCCCCGCGCACGTAGTTGGTCTGCGAGGCCTCGCCGCCGTACTCCACGCAGGCATGGTGAATATCAAGCATGATGTGATGCAGGCGGGCATCCACTTTCTCTGCCTTCCAGCCCATTCTTGCGGCGTTCTGCGCCATTTCCAGACCGGACGTTGCCACGCCGCCCGCGTTCGCCGCCTTGCCCGGCGCAAACAGCACGCCCGCGTCGAGGAACAGGTCTGTCGCTTCGATGGTGGTAGGCATGTTCGCCCCTTCCGCTACCGCTTTTACGCCATTGCTAATCAACGTACGGGCGGCCTCCACGTCCAGCTCGTTTTGCGTTGCGCACGGCAGGGCGATATCCACCGGCACGCCCCACGGCTGTTTACCTTCCAGATAGGTCAGGCCAAACTCGCGGGCATAATCTGCCACGCGGCCGTCGCGGCTGGCTTTAATGTCGCACAGGCGCGCCAGTTTTTCTGCCGTAAAGCCGGTTTCATCTACCACGGTACCGCTGGAGTCGGAGGCGGTAACCACGCGCGCGCCGAACGCCATCGCTTTCTCGATAGCGTACTGCGCCACGTTGCCGGAGCCGGAGACCGCTACGCGCATCCCCTCAAAGCTCAGCCCGTGACGCTTGAGCATCGCTTCGGTGAAATAGACCAGGCCGTAGCCCGTCGCTTCAGGGCGAATCAGGCTGCCGCCAAACGACAGGCCTTTGCCGGTAAAGACGCAGGCGCTGTTGTTGGAAAGCTTTTTCATCATCCCGGCCATAAAGCCCACTTCACGCCCGCCCACGCCGATATCTCCGGCAGGTACGTCGGTGTCCGGGCCAAGGTGGCGATAGAGTTCGGTAACCAGCGCCTGGCAGAAGCGCATCACTTCACCTTCGCTTTTACCTTTAGGATCGAAATCACTGCCGCCTTTTCCGCCGCCCATCGGCAGGGTAGTGAGCGCGTTTTTGAAGGTCTGCTCGAAGCCGAGGAATTTAAGGATCGACAGGTTCACCGAAGGGTGGAAGCGCATTCCGCCCTTAAACGGCCCAATGGCGGAGTTAAACTGCACGCGCCACGCGCGGTTCACCTGCACCTGATTGCGGTCGTCCACCCATGCCACGCGGAACTGGATCACGCGCTCGGGCTCCACCAGACGTTCGAGCAGCGCCATCTGGCGGTAGCGCGGATTTTCTTCAAGGAAGGGCCACAGGGTGGTCATCACTTCACGAACGGCCTGGGCAAACTCGCTTTGGTGCGGGTCGCGCTGCTGAACGTGGGCAAGGAAGCTTTCCAGAGAGCGTGTCTGATCCATAGATATAAGAACCTCTTATAATATTTTATGCGCGTGGCGTGGATGTTTTGTGTCGTTTTTTTGACTATACCACCCGCACCGCTTTGAGAGGCAAGCAGAAATGCAGCCCGAAAGGGAAATTAATGACGAGGCGCGCGTCATAACCAAAAGCGATGATGCGATAAATTAAAGATCCCGTCCCGATCTACCGTTATAGATATAAACGATGCAAAGGAAATAAAGTCTATGAACCGTTACGCAATGGCCGCGATATGTTTGACGTTATCCGCAGGCGCGCAGGCTGACCGCTTTCGACCGGATGTCGAGGTTAACGTGCCGCCGGAGGTCTTTAGCAGCGGCGGCCAGCGTGCCCAGCCGTGCAATCAGTGCTGTATCTATCAGGATCAAAACTACTCAGAAGGCGCGGTGGTCAGGGCGGAGGGCGTGCTGCTGCAGTGCCAGCGCGATGAGCGCACCATCAGTACGAACCCGCTGGTCTGGCGTCGCGTAAAAGAATAAACGCCTCAAGCAGCGGAATATCCGCCGGGGCTAAATCATAGGCGAAAGCCTCTTCCGGCGTGCACCACACCAGCGCCGAGTGGTAATGCGCCCTGAGCTCGCCGCTAAAGTCGGGCACGTGCCACGCGTGGAGATGGATCAGGCGCTGCGACACCTCCCGCTGGTGGCTTGCCACGTACCGCGCGGGTACGGCCTCAATGCCGAGTTCTTCACGCAGTTCGCGGATCAGCGCCTGTGGCTGGGTCTCACCGGCTTCAACCTTGCCCCCTGCAAACTCCCACATTCCGGGCTGATCGGCATGGGCTGGACGCTGCGCCAGTAAAATTTTGCCCTCTTTTTCGAGGATGGCCGCAACAACATCGAGTGTTTTCAGCATGTTCGTCAATAATTAATAGCGGAAAACGACATATTATCGTCCCCTTTCAAAGAGTCCAGTCATCAGGAGAATCAGGTGAAAGAGACATCCGCCTGGGTTGCCCCCATCGAATCCCTTCCCGTCAGCCTCAAGCCCATTGCCGCCATGCAGAAAAAACATTTTGGCTCGGTGCTTAATCCCACCCGCTGGTGGGGGCGCATGCCGCGTCTTTTCTGGCTGGTGGCGCTGTTTGTCGGCTATCTGGAGCGGCGCCAGGCGCGTTTGTCCCCGGCGCTGCGATCGCTGCTGATGACCCGCGTCTCGCAGATTTGCCACTGCGCATTTTGTATCGATGCCAACAGCCTGCGTCTGGCCGAGCGGAGCGGGGCGCTGGATAAAGTGCAGGCCGTTAGCGACTGGCAAACGTCCACCCTGTTCAGCGAGGAGGAGCGCGCCGCGCTGGCCTTTGCAGAAGCGGTCAGCGCCACGCCGCCTCGTGTCGATGACAGCATCAAAAGCCAGCTCAAGCGCCACTTTACGCAGGATGCTATCACCGAAATGACGGCCCTGATTGCGTTTCAGAACCTGTCCGCCCGCTTCAATGCGGCACTCGATATTCCGGCTCAGGGGCTGTGCGCCACGTTTAAAGGAAAACCGCATGCTGGATAAACATCTGCACCCCCGGCTGAAGCCCGGGCTTAACCAGCTGGCTGCCGCCCTGGATAAGCCGTTTATCACGCCCGACGGGCTAACGCTCGTCGGGTTTGCCGCAGGCGCGCTGGCGTTGCCCTTTCTGGCGCTCGGCTGGTACCCGGCGGCGCTGGTCGCCATT
This sequence comes from Enterobacter cloacae complex sp. 2022EL-00788, assembly GCF_026627565.1. NCBI lineage: Bacteria > Pseudomonadati > Pseudomonadota > Gammaproteobacteria > Enterobacterales > Enterobacteriaceae > Enterobacter > Enterobacter cloacae complex sp. 2022EL-00788. The sequence goes on from NZ_JAPNMC010000010.1 coordinate 136,610, forward strand.
GTGCTGAACCGGCTGCTGGATGGGCTGGACGGTGCGCTGGCGCGTCGACGCGGCCTGACGGACGCGGGAGGATTTCTTGATATCGCCCTCGACTTCCTGTTTTACGCCCTGGTGCCGTTTGGCTTTGCGCTGGCTGCACCGGCTGAAAATGCGCTGGCCGCCGCCTGGCTGCTGTTCGCGTTTATCGGCACGGGCAGCAGCTTCCTCGCCTTCGCCGCGCTGGCCGCGAAACACGATATTGATAATCCAGGCTATGCGCACAAGTCGTTTTATTACATCGGAGGTTTGACGGAAGGGACGGAGACCATCGCGCTGTTTGTGCTGTGCTGCCTGTTTCCGGCGCACTTCACGCTGTTTGCCTGGGCGTTTGGCGCGCTGTGCTGGCTGACCACCACAACGCGCGTCTGGAGCGGTTACGCGACGCTGAGATCGCTCAACCGCTAGCGTGAACTCTCGGGGCCTCGCTCGCCGCGGGAGACCGGGTTTTGCGGATGGCTACTCCATTCGTACCAGCCTCCGTCATAGACCGCGACGTTCTGCCAGCCCATGGCGCGGGCGTACATAAAGGCTTCAGAGGCGCGCCAGCCGGTACCACAGTAAAACGCAACGTGCTGTTCCGGCAGGATATTCCACGTTTTCCACATGGCGGCGATATCGTCGGCGCTGCGCATGGTGCCGTCCGGGTTGTGGAAGTCTTCCATGTGGGTCGCGTCGCTGCCCGCGTGGCCCCAGCGCGCGCCGGCAATTTCACCTTTCGGCTTGATATAGCTGTAGCCGCTGGTTTCGCCGGTGAATTCCGGCCAGGAGCGAATGCTCACCAGCGACGCATCCTGACGGTGCAGCATCCCGCGGGCCCGATCCATATCCACCATCAGCTGGGGCTGGCCCGGGATCGGCGCGCCAAAATCAGGGGCTGGCTTCACGCTTGCAGGCGTACCGCGTTCAACGGGCAGGTTTGCGTCGGACCACGCCCTCCAGCCGCCGTCCAGAATGCGCACATCCTTCACGCCCGCGTAGAGCATAATCTGCGCCACGCGCGCGGCCGCATAGACGTCACGACCGTACAGAATGACGGTGGTATCGTGACGGATCCCGTGCTTCGCCAGCATCGCTTTCAGCGCCTCGTCAGAGACTTTATTCCACAGCGGCTCGCTTTCCACTTCGTTGGTGTCGATGTAGCCCGCGCCGGGAATATGGCTCAGCAGATACAGCTTTGGCGCGCCCCATCCGGCCTCAATCACCTTCCAGTCGCCTGCCGGTGCGGCCGTAACCGGTTTGCCCTGCTGTAGCCGGTGGATCCACTGCGGATAGACCAGCTGCTCGAAGTGCGCCAGCCGCTGCAGGCGATCGGCCTGCTGCAGGGCATCGCTCAGGGTGGTGATGCGGCTAAAGCCCGCGTTTTCCAGCCGCGCTTTGACGGCCCGGTTGTCTTCATCGCTGCCATAGAGCGCAATTGGCGCGTCCGGCGAAAGACGATGCCGCGTTGCCCAGCCGCTGAGCTGGTCATCGCTCATCGCCCCAAGCCAGCTGGCGGAGAGATTAAGCGCGGCGGGCTCATGTCCGGACGTTCCGCTCAGGGTTTGCGGCCAGCCGTTATAGAACGCGCTGATACGCGTATCGATTACCGCGCCGTTCTGTGCCTGTAGCTGGGCCAGCGTGAGGGCGTGGGGCATATCAGCCGCCGTGGAGGAGAGTGAGGCGAGGCCGCAGAGCAGGGCCAGCGCGGTCAGTTGAGAAACACGTTTCATCGAAAAACCTGACGTCATTAAAAGGGGATGGCATTGTCGTCTCTCCTGCCGCCAAAAACATTGCGTTAGCACATTATTGCCAGCGAGAAATTTCAATCACCTGCCCGCCGGGGGGAATATCGTCCTCATCGTGCGTGACCAGCACCACTGGAATAGCGCGCTGGCGAGCCTCCTCAAATACCCAGGCGCGAAATGACGCGCGCAGCGCTTTATCAAGGCGGCTGAACGGCTCGTCGAGCAGCAGCGCCTGCGGCTCGGCGAGCAGGGCGCGCAGCAGGCTGACCCGGGCGCGCTCGCCGCCGGACAGGGTGGCCGGATCGCTGGCGTAGTGGTTTGCCAGCCCGGCTGACGCCAGGGCCTGCTCTACCGCCTGGCGTCGTGCGCGCCCGGCGACGCGCGCCGGCAGCGCCAGCATCAGGTTTTGCCCGACGCTGAAGGCGTCGAACAGCAGGGCATCCTGAAACAGGATGCCGATCCCGCGCACTTCCACGGCGAGGGTATCGCAGCGACGATCGTTCAGCCACAGCTCGCCGTGCGCCTTAAAATCAGCGGACAATGCCCCCACCATCCAGGAAAAAAGGGTCGATTTGCCGCTGCCGGATGGTCCCATCAGCGTCACGATTTCACCCGCCGGGACGCTGAAGTTCACATCATGAAACAGGGGGGAGATGGTGAGATTCTTCACGTTCAGCATTAACGTAATCCTTGTCGGTAGCGGCCTGCGAGCCGCGAGAGCAGCACGGCAAGGGCGAAGACGCTGCTGGTCAACAGCAGCAGGCCCAGCGCCCGGGACGCCAGAATGGGAACGCTGCCGCCGCTGCTGAGGGCAACCGCCTCCGTCGTCAGCGTGGCGAAGCGTCCAGCCCCCAGCCAGAGGGTGGGCATGTACTGCGCCATGCTCACGGAAAATCCGGTGGCATAGGCCAGCAGGGCCGGACGAACCATCAGGGGGCATTTTACTAACCAGAAAATTTTTGCCTGTCCCCATCCCAGCGTTCTGGCGGTCAGGATCAGGCGGGGATCGAGCCTGCGCCAGGCCGGCTGCAGCACCAGAAGCATCCACGGGATAACCCAGAGCAAATGGCTCCAGAGTACGGTGGCGTACTGACCGTCGATGCCCAGCCGCAGCGCAACGGCATACTGTCCGGACACAAGCGGCAGTGCGGGAAGCGCAAGCGGCAGCCAGATCCACCGCGCGCCGCGCGGCGGTCCCCACTCAAGCCAGAGAAAGAGGAGCGCCAGCGCAAGCAGGCTGGACAGCAGCCCCAGAGACAGGCTGTCGCTGACCGGGCCGACGTCGTCCCGACCCGCCAGCATCAGCAGGACAATGGCACAAAGCGCGCCGCACAGCGGCAGTAATCCGCCAAGGGTCCGCGCGGGCAACGCGCTGTGCGAAGCACGACGACGCCCCGAGACGTCAGGCTGCGAGCGCCGCCATGCGGCCCAGAGGCCGTATCCCGCCGCGGCCAGCGCGGCCAGCAGCAGGAGCAGCGCCAGGCACAGCAACGTTCCCTTTATCTGCTGCTGCGCATCGCCCTGGGTAAGCCACTGCCAGGCCAGCACCGCCAGCGTGGGCGGATTGCCCGGCCCGAGCACGATCGCCACGTCCACCACGGAAAGCGACCAGGCGAGCACCGCCAGCATCACGGCGCCCAGCGCGGGGGCGATTGCCGGGATTATCAGCCAGCAGAGTGCCTGCATCCGTCCGTAGCCCAGGGTATGCAGCACAATCTTCTGCTGAGCGAGACGCTTTTCAGGCAGCGCGGCGTACAGCGCCCACAGGACGAACGCGCTCTCTTTGACCGCGAGCGTAAGCCCAAGCCCGATACCGTAGCGGTCCAGCTGCGGCGAGCAGAGCGTGCACATCCGGTAAAACGCGCCCCCTTCGGCGAACAGCAGCAGCGCGCTGGTGGCGAAGGCGACGTGCGGCACGGCTAACAGCCACGGCAGGCGGGCGGTCAGGCGCTGCCAGCCTTCACCCGGCCAGAGAAGCGCAAGCAGGCTCAGGGCGATGAACAGAGAGCCCAGCGTCGCGATAAGCGATGAAACCAGCGTGGCAGCCAGCGCCTGCGGCAGCTGCGGGTCGGCAAACAGCGCCGCCCAGCCGGCGGGGGAAAACGCCGGTGCGAGCAGCATTCCGCTGGCGGGAAGCAGCGGCAGATAGATGGCTGCCATAGCAGCCCACGCCAGCCCGGCTAGCGGGTACCGTAGCGGCGAAGCCATTCCTGCTCCAGGGCGTTAACCCAGGCGGCGTGCGGTTCGGGAAGCACGTCAGGGGTGCCAGCGGGCGTAAATAGACGAAGCCGTTTTGCCTCATCCGCAGGCAGCCTGTCGGCATCCAGCACGGTCGGGTCACCCCAGACGGCAGGATCGGCTTTGCGGATCTGCGCCTGCGGTGAAAGCAGAAAGTTCGCCACGACTTTTGCGCCCGCGCTCGCGCCGGCATTTGCCGGGATAGCGACAAAATGGACGTTGCCGAGCATGCCCTGACGAAAGCCGAAGCTGTAGCTGTCGGCAGGCAGTTCACCGTTCGCCACCTTTTGCCGCGCGTGAGCGGGGTTGAAGGTCAGCGACAGGTTAAGGCTGCCGCTGGCGAGAAGGGTATCCATGCGCGCGGGCGAGGCGGGAAAATCGTTCCCTTCGCGCCAGAGCAGGGGGTGCAGGATATCAAGATAGGCCCACAGCGGAGCGGTGACCTGGGCAAAGGTGCCGTCAGGCGCTTTTTTTAACGCGTCCGGGCGGGCGGTCAGCGTTAAAAGCAGCTGCTCAAGAAACGCGGTGCCGGTAAAATCCGGCGGGCGCGGATAGCTCACCTTGCCAGGGTGCTGCTGCGCGTAGGCCAGCAGCGCCTGCGGATCTGCCAAAGGCGTCGGCATGCTCGCTTTCCGGGCGATAAAGGTCAGCTGCGCGCCGCCCCACGGTGATTCCGCCCCGTCGGTCGGGACGGCAAAATCTTCCGTCACCGGCTTACGGGTATCGACGTAGCGCCAGTTGGGCAGGGTCTGCGCCCAGCCGCTGAGCAGCAGGTTTGCCTCTTTCAGCGTGCGAAAATTTTCGCCGTTCACCCAGAGCAGATCTACCGACCCGTTGCTGCCGCGTCCCGCGGCCCGTTCCGTCTGGATCCGTTTGACCGCGTCGGCGGCATCGGCCAGATGAACGATCTTAAGGTTAATGGCGTAGTGCGTTTTCATTTCGCCGCTTACCCAGTCGAGATAGCGGTTAACGGCCCCATCGCCGCCCCAGGCGTTAAACCAGACGGTCTGCCCTTTAGCCTGCTGTTGAATGGTCTGCCAGCCCTCTGCGGCAGCGGCAGACGTTGCCAGCAGCAGACCAGTCAGAAACGCGCAAAAACGCACCCGGCGCATAATGCCTCACTTTTTATTCGAAGGGTTGTAACGGGAAAACAGCCAGCGAGTGACCAGCGGTAATAGCCCTAATAGTGTAAAGGCGAACAGCAATCCCGGCGACAGAATATCGCGCAGCGAGGCGAGTTTCCCCAGCTCGCGTCCCGCGTTCAGATAGATGACGGTGGCGGGCAGCATGGCAAGCTGGCTTACCCACCAGTAGCGACGCACCGTAATCCGGGTCAGCCCCATCAGCAGGTTGACCAGAAAAAAGGGGAACAGCGGCATCAGGCGCAGGGCAAAAAGGTAGCGCGCGCCGTCGCGCGCCATTCCCGCATCGATCGTTTGCATCTGGGCGGCAAAGCGCCGCTGAACCCCGTTGCGCAGCAGGTAGCGGCTGGCGAGCATGGCAAGCGTCGCGCCGAGCGTTGAGGCAAATGAAACCAGCAGCACCGCCTCCCACAGGCTGAACAGCGCCCCGCCGAGCAGCGTCAGAAGGGCCGCGCCGGGTATCGACAGCGCGGAGACCGCGACGTAAATCGCAAAATAGAACAGCGCACTCTGAACGGGTGCCTGCTCCACCCGCTCGAGCAACGTTTGCTGGTGCATTTTTAACGCGTCGAGGGTGAGGGTGCCCGGAGGAAGCAAAACAACGATCGAAACAAATGCGCCCGTAAGGGCGCACAGGAGAATGGATTTTTTTATGTTCACCGGGAGTTACAGCTTGAACGTTGCCCATACGGGCGCATGGTCGGACGGCTTGTCCATGCTGCGGATGTCATAGTCGATTCCGGTTTCGATGCAGCGCTCGGCCAGCGGCGAACTGGCAAGAAGCAGATCGATGCGCAGGCCGCGGTTGTCATCGAAGCCTTTCGAGCGGTAGTCAAACCACGAGAAGCGGTCCTGCGTTTCCGGGTTGGCATTACGGAAGGTATCCACCAGGCCCCAGCCGAGCAGGCGCTCCATCCACTCGCGCTCTTCCGGCAGGAAGGAGCATTTACCGGTGCGCAGCCAGCGCTTGCGGTTCTCTTCGCCAATGCCGATATCCAGATCCGTCGGGCTGATGTTCATGTCGCCCATGATCAGCACCGGATTCTCTTTTTTGAGCTCGGTTGCCAGGTAGTTTTGCAGGTCCTGGTAAAACTTCGCCTTGGCCGGGAATTTGGTTTCATGATCGCGGCTTTCACCCTGCGGGAAATAGCCGTTGATAACGGTAATGTTGCCCAGTGCGGAAGGAATTTCCGCCATGATGATGCGGCGCTGCGCCTCTTCCCCGTCGCCCGGGAAGCCACGACGCACCGAAACCGGCGTGTCTTTAGTCAGTAGCGCAACGCCGTAGTGGCCTTTCTGTCCGTGGTAAAAGACGTTATAGCCCAGCTTCGCTACCTCTTCGAGAGGGAACATATCGTCGTGAACTTTTGTCTCCTGCAGGCCGATCACATCTGGCTGATGTTGCTCAACAATCGCTTGAAGCTGGTGAGGGCGGGCACGCAGGCCGTTGATATTAAAAGAGACAAATTTCATAGTCGCTGCCAATGCAAGGTGAATAGTGGAAGGATGGTAGCAGAATTTGCGTCGTCTGTTATCCGCTTCGCCCAATTACTGCGACAGATAATGCCGGTGGTGCAATATTTGCACCATTTCAACGCGCATTGCTCTCTGACAGGGCGTAAAGAACCAATAAATTTCGCGAGCGATCACAATTCCAGAATTATATTTGGCTTCTGCATACTCTTTCTTGTTTTCATGCCGCAAAGCGCCGCTTACCGTAAAAATATTCACTTTTTATGCATTAACAGTGAATAACTCCATATTCTAACCCGTTGATATTCTGTTACCTCCTCCCTTTTATGCATTTTTATCGCTGGCTGGCACGAACGCTGCAATCTACATTCACAGTGCAAACACTCAATTATTTAACATTTAAACAACCTTTTATTTACCGGATGAGGTCGCTATGTCTCTGTCAATTACGCGTGAAAATTTCGATGAATGGATGATGCCGGTATACGCTCCGGCGGCTTTTATTCCGGTACGTGGGGAAGGCTCGCGCCTGTGGGATCAGCAGGGCAAGGAGTACATCGACTTTGCGGGTGGCATTGCGGTAAATGCGCTGGGCCATGCGAACCCGGCGCTGCGTCAGGCGCTGAACGATCAGGCGGCGAAGTTCTGGCACACCGGCAACGGGTATACCAACGAGCCCGCGCTGCGTCTGGCGAAGAAGCTGATCGACGCCACGTTTGCAGAAAAAGTCTTTTTCTGTAACTCCGGGGCGGAAGCTAACGAAGCGGCGCTGAAGCTGGCGCGTAAGTATGCCCACGATAAATTTGGCGCGCACAAGAGCGGGATCGTCGCGTTCAGGAACGCGTTCCATGGCCGCACGCTGTTTACCGTCAGCGCGGGCGGTCAGCCCTCGTATTCGCAGGATTTTGCACCGCTGCCGCCCGATATCCGTCACGCGGCGTACAACGATTTGCAGTCCGCCAGCGAGCTGATTGACGACGCCACCTGCGCGGTGATCGTGGAGCCCATGCAGGGCGAGGGCGGCGTCATGCCCGCGCAGCAGGCGTTCCTTCAGGGGCTGCGCGAGCTGTGCGACCGTCATAACGCGGTACTGATTTTTGACGAAGTGCAGACGGGCGTGGGCCGCACCGGCGAGCTGTACGCCTACATGCACTATGGCGTAACCCCGGATGTGCTGTCGACGGCCAAAGCGCTGGGCGGCGGCTTCCCGATCGGCGCGATGCTGACCACGGAAAAATTCGCCAGCGTGATGACCGTGGGCACGCACGGCACCACCTACGGCGGCAACCCGCTGGCAACGGCCGTGGCCGGACAGGTTCTGGATATCATCAATACCCCGGAAGTGCTGAAGGGTGTTAAACAGCGTCACGACTGGTTTGTGGAGCGTCTGAATGCCATTAACAGTAAGACCGGCCTGTTTAAAGAGATCCGCGGCCTGGGGCTGCTGATTGGCTGCGAACTCGCCCCTGAGTTTGCCGGCAAGGCGAAGCTGATTTCGCAGGAGGCGGCAAAACAGGGCGTGATGGTGCTGATTGCCGGTGCCAGCGTGGTGCGCTTTGCCCCTGCGCTGATCGTCAGCGAAGAAGAGGTCAGAACCGGGCTGGACCGTTTTGCGCTGGCCTGCGAAGGGGTGAAGGCCGGGGTGTCATCATGATGGTTATCCGTCCCGTTGCGCACGGCGATCTCGCCGGGCTTATGCAGCTTGCCGGTAAGACAGGCGGCGGGCTGACCTCGCTGCCTGCCGATGAAAAAACGCTGTCGGCGCGCATTGAGCGCGCCCTGCAAACCTGGCAGGGGACGTTGCCAAAGAGCGAACAGGGCTATGTGTTCGTGCTGGAAGATACCGACACGGGAACCGTGGCGGGGATCTGCGCCATCGAGGTGGCCGTCGGGCTTAACGATCCCTGGTACAACTACCGCGTCGGCACGATGGTTCACGCCTCGAAAGAGCTGAACGTCTACAACGCGCTGCCGACGCTCTTTCTCTGCAATGACCATACCGGCGCCAGCGAGCTCTGCACGCTTTTCCTCGATCCGGACTGGCGCAAGGAGGGCAACGGCTATCTGCTTTCCAAATCGCGCTTTATGTTCATGGCCGCCTTCCGTGACCGCTTCAACGAAAAGGTGGTTGCCGAAATGCGCGGCGTGATCGACGAGACGGGCTACTCGCCGTTCTGGGAGAGCCTGGGGGAACGCTTCTTCTCCATGGAGTTCAGCCGTGCGGACTACCTGTGCGGCACCGGCCAGAAGGCGTTTATCGCCGAGCTGATGCCGAAGCATCCTATTTATACCCATTTCTTAACGCCGGAGGCGCAGGCGGTGATTGGCGAGGTCCATCCGCAAACCGCTCCGGCCCGCGCGGTGCTGGAGAAAGAGGGATTTCGCTACCGTAACTACGTCGACATCTTCGACGGCGGCCCCACGCTGGAATGCGACATCGACCGCGTGCGCGCCATCCGCAAGAGCCGTCTGGTTGAAGTCTCTGAAGGCCAGCCCGCGCCGGGCGAGTGGCCCGCCTGCCTGGTATCGAACGAGAATTACGCCAACTTCCGCGCCATGCTGGTGCGAACCAACCCGACCTGCGAGCGGCTAGTACTGACCGCCGCGCAGCTGGATGCCCTGAAATGTAACGCCGGCGACGCGGTTCGCCTGGTGCGACTCTGCCCTGAGGAGAAAACAGCATGACTTTATGGATTAACGGCGACTGGATAACGGGCGAAGGCGAGGCGCGGATTAAAACCAATCCGGTGGGTCAGGAGGTGCTCTGGAAGGGAAACGACGCCAGCGCCGGACAGGTTGAGCAGGCCTGCCGCGCCGCACGCCGCGCGTTTCCGGCATGGGCGAAACGGCCTTTCACCGAGCGCCAGGCGCTGGTTGAGAAATTTGCGGCGCTGCTGGAGGCCAATAAAGCCGAGCTGACCCGCATTATCGCCGCCGAAACCAGCAAGCCGCGCTGGGAGGCGACAACCGAAGTCACGGCGATGATCAACAAAATCGGTATATCGGTGAAGGCGTACCACGCCCGCACCGGCGAGCAGCATACCGAGATGCCCGACGGCGCCGCCACGCTGCGCCATCGTCCGCACGGGGTGCTGGCGGTGTTTGGCCCGTATAACTTCCCCGGGCATCTGCCGAACGGGCATATCGTCCCCGCGCTGCTGGCGGGGAATACCGTCATCTTCAAGCCGAGCGAGCTCACGCCGTTAACCGGCGAGGCGGTGGTGAAGCTGTGGAAGCAGGCCGGGCTGCCGCCGGGCGTGCTGAACCTGGTGCAGGGCGGGCGTGAAACCGGTCAGGCGCTGAGCGCGCTGAGCGACGTTGACGGCCTGCTGTTCACCGGCAGTGCCGGAACGGGCTATCAGCTCCATCGCCAGCTGGCGGGGCAGCCGGAAAAAATTCTGGCGCTGGAGATGGGCGGCAATAACCCGCTGATCGTCGAGGATCCGGACGATATTGATGCCGCCGTGCACCTGACTATCCAGTCGGCCTTTATTACCGCCGGGCAGCGCTGCACCTGCGCGCGTCGTCTGCTGGTCAGGCGCGGCGCGCAGGGGGATGCATTCCTGAAGCGTCTGGTTGAGGTGAGCGCGCGTCTGGTGCCCGCCCGGTGGGACGCCGAGCCGCAGCCGTTTATTGGCGGGCTGATCTCCGAACAGGCCGCGCAGAACGTGCTGAAGGCCTGGCAGGATCGCGTCAACCGCGGGGCCAAAACTTTGCTGGAGCCGAAACTGTTAGCCCCCGGCACGTCGTTACTGACGCCGGGGATTATTGAGATGAGCGGCGCCGAGGGCGTGCCGGACGAGGAGGTCTTTGGCCCGCTGCTGTGCGTCTGGCGCTATGACGATTTTGATGCGGCAATCGGGATGGCCAACAATACCCGATACGGCCTGTCGAGCGGCCTGATATCGCCGCACCGCGAGAAGTTCGAGCAGCTGCTGCTCGAAGCGCGCGCCGGGATCGTGAACTGGAACAAACCGCTGACCGGGGCGGCGAGCACCGCGCCGTTTGGCGGCGTAGGCGCCTCGGGCAACCATCGCGCCAGCGCGTGGTATGCCGCTGATTACTGCGCGTGGCCGATGGCAAGCCTCGAAACCCCGTCGCTGACGCTGCCGGAAACGCTCAATCCGGGGCTGGACTTCACCCAGGGAGACGCCCATGAAAGCGCGTGAGGTTAACTTCGACGGGCTGGTGGGGCTGACGCACCACTATGCCGGGCTCTCCTTCGGTAATGAAGCCTCGACAAAGCACCGGTTCCAGGTTTCGAACCCGAAGCTGGCGGCGAAGCAGGGGCTGCTGAAAATGAAGGCGCTGTCCGATGCCGGTTTCCCGCAGGCGGTGATCCCGCCGCAGGAGCGCCCGAACGTGGCGGTGCTGCGCCAGCTGGGTTTTAGCGGCACGGATGAGCAGGTGGTGGAAAAAGCGGGCACGCAGGAGCCACACCTGCTTTCTGCTGCCAGCTCTGCCTCCTCGATGTGGGTGGCGAATGCCGCCACCGTCGCACCGTCGGCGGATACGCTGGACGGCAAAGTGCATCTGACCGTCGCTAACCTGAACAACAAATTCCACCGCGCCAGCGAAGCGGACACCACCTGGCGCGTGCTGCGCGCCATCTTTAATCATGACGCCCATTTTGAGGTGCATCAGGCGCTACCGCAGGTCGCGATGTTTGGCGACGAAGGGGCGGCTAACCACAACCGTCTGGGCGGCGATTATGGCGATCCGGGGCTGCAGCTGTTTATCTACGGACGTGAGGAGGGCGGCCACCTCGCGCCGGTTCGCTATCCGGCGAGGCAAACCCTGGCCGCAAGCCAGGCGGTTGCGCGGCTGAACCAGGTTAATCCGTCCCAGGTCATTTTTGCTCAGCAAAATCCGCAGACGATCGACCAGGGCGTATTCCATAACGACGTGATTGCCGTTTCCAACCGTCAGGTGCTGTTCTGCCACGAGCAGGCGTTCGTCCATCAGGAAAAGCTGCTGGCTACGCTGCGCGAGCGCGTGCCGGGATTTATGCCGATTCAGGTACCCTCGCGGGCGGTTAGCGTGCAGGATGCCGTTGAAACCTACCTTTTCAACAGCCAGCTGCTGAGCCGGGATGACGGCAGCATGATGCTGGTGTTGCCCCAGGAGTCCCGCAATCATCAGGGCGTCTGGCGCTATCTCAGCGAGCTGGTGCAGGCGGATAATCCGATTGATGAACTCCGCGTGTTCGATCTGCGGGAAAGTATGGCCAACGGCGGGGGACCGGCCTGTCTGCGCCTGCGCGTGGTGTTAACGCCACACGAATTGCAGGCGGTGAATCCGGCGGTGATGATGAGCGACGCGCTGTTCAACACCCTTAACGACTGGGTGGACCGCTACTATCGCGATCGTCTGGTTCAGGCCGATCTGGTCGATCCGCAGCTGCTGCGTGAAGGCCGCGAGGCGCTGGATGCATTATCGACTATCCTGCAGCTGGGTTCGGTTTATCCGTTCCAGCGCTAAGGAGAGGGTATGGAGAATTTACTGGCGCTGACCCTGGCAGCAGAGACGCCGGAGCTGCAAGAGGGGGAAGGCCCCTCGTTCCACTGGCGATGGCTGGGGCCGGGCGTGCTTGAGCTGACGCCCACAGGGGAGTATGACCTTTCGCTGCTGCTTTCTGCCGGCATTCACGGAAACGAAACGGCACCCGTGGAGATTGTCGATATTGTGCTGCGCGCGCTGTTCCGCGGGGCGTTCGCGCTGCGCTGTCGTCTGCTGGTGGTGCTGGGGAATCCGCCCGCGCTGGCGCAAAACCAGCGCTATCTCGCAAGCGACCTCAACCGCATGTTTGGTGGCCGCTGGGCACAGTTCCCGGTGAGTGATGAAACGGCGCGCGCCCGGTGGCTGGAGGCTACCGTTGCCGCGTTTTTTGCCGACGCGGGGGCAGCGCGCTGGCACCTCGATCTGCATACCGCCATCCGCGCCTCGTACCACGTACGTTTTGGCGTGTTGCCGCAGCGTCACCAGCCGTGGGATGAAGCGTTTCTGACCTGGCTTGGCGACGCGGGGCTGGAGGCGCTGGTCTTTCACCAGGCGCCGGGCGGCACCTTCACCCACTTCACCTGCGAGAATTTCGGCGCGCTGTCCTGCACGCTGGAGCTGGGAAAAGCGCTGCCGTTCGGGCATAACGACCTGACGCGCTTTGCCCCTACGCAGCATGCGCTTTCGGCGTTGCTGGGAGGTGAGATGCAGACACGCGCGCAGGGGCACGTGGCGCGCTATCGGGTGGTGCAGCAGATCACGCGCCGCAGCGATGCTTTCCGTCTGCATATGGCGCCCCACACGCTGAACTTTACGCCGTTCCGGAAGGGCGTCCTGCTGGCGGAAGATGGAGATGAACGCTATGTGGTACAGCAATCCACGGAATATGTGTTATTCCCCAATCCGTCGGTCGCGTTTGGTCTGCGAGCCGGGCTGATGCTGGAAAAAATGGCCTGATCGTTTCCCCTCGCGTTGACCGGAGGGGAAACGGTTTATTAATTTCTTAGCGATAAAAGCGTTCTTGTTTTGTTTGCGGAATATTCCTGGATAATTGCTTTATTATTAAACGCCACTTCGCTATACTTCTCCATAATCTCTTTAAAATCATCTTGTTGAATATTTTACTTTCATCTCTCCATTATTTTTCCTTAATTTCTCCACAATTGGCGAAAAAGTGTTTTTTATACTTTCATTGTTTTACCGTTGCTCTGATTAATTGACGCTAAACCCCGTAAAGTTAATCTCGTCAACACGGCATAGCGCCGAAGAATAACTGAAAGTAAGGAAAGACATTATGCGTAAATTAACTGCACTGTTTGTTGCCTCTACCCTGGCTCTGGGCGCTACCAGCACCGCGTTCGCCGCCGATACCGCGACCACCGCCGCCGCGCCAGCTGAAGGCAAAATGATGATGCATCATAAAGGCAAGCCGGGTATGCACCATGAAATGATGATGTTTAAAGATCTGAATCTGACCGACGCGCAGAAACAGCAGATCCGCGACATCAGGAAAAGCCAGCGTGACCAGATGAAGCGTCCTCCGCTGGAAGAGCGCCGCGCGATGCACGACATCATTGCCAGCGACAGCTTCGATAAAGCCAAAGCCGAAGCGCAGATCGACAAGATGGCTGAGCAGCATAAGGCCCGCATGCTGGCCCATATGGAAACCCAGAACAAGATTTACAACATTCTGACGCCGGAACAGAAAAAACAGTTTAATGCCAATTTTGAGAAGCGTCTGACAGAACGTGCCGCGCCGGAAGGTAAAATGCCAGCACCAGCCGAATAATCGGCTCACACTCTTAAGACCGCCGGGCTCCTGTCTACAAAAGCGAAAACGCTGTGGACAGGACCGGCGGTTTTTCTTTTATTCCATGCCTAAGGTCTGGCCTTACCGCTGCCGATAATACCCCTGTGAAAATGCCCATACGCACGGTGCGTCCTTCAGGAGTGGTAATGGAATTCTTTGATATCCGTAAAATGCCGGTCAGCCTCTGGCGTAACGGCGCGGGTGAGACGCGTGAGATTTGCTGTTTCCCTCCCGCGACGCGGGATTTTTTCTGGCGGGCCAGCATTGCCTCCATCGCCAGCAACGGCGAATTTTCCGCTTTCCCGGGCGTTGACCGGGTGATTACGCTGCTGGAAGGCGGCGAGGTGACCCTGGATGCGGGCAGCGCGTTTTGCCATACCCTGAAGCACCATCAGCCTTACGGCTTTGCGGGGGATCTGGCGGTGAAGGCCGTGCTCACGGAGGGGCAGATGTCGATGGACTTCAACATCATGACCCGGCGGGACCGCTGTCAGGCTAAGGTGCGCGTCGCTAATCGTACGTTCACCACCTTCGCGTCACGCGGCGGCGTGGCGTTCGTGTTAAGCGGTGCCTGGCAGCTGGGAGATAAATTGCTGACCGCCGATCAGGGAGCCAGCTGGGAAGAGGGCACGCATACCCTTCGTTTACTGGCATCGAAAGGCACGCTGCTGTTCAGTGAAATCACCTGGCTGCCGGGTCATTAAGCACGATAATCTCATACTTTCCGGTTAACAGCGGCTTACACAGAATTTTGTAGCCGTCCTGATCGAACCCCGCAGGGGTGCGCAGCAGAGCGGCTGCGTCATTCAGGTTTTCGACGGCGCCAAGCCAGAGCCAGTTGCGGATAATGTGATAGTGCGTCATGCCATCGCGGGTTTCCTTCAACGCCACGGCGCCGTCCCACGGCCAGCAGTTGACGCTGATGGAGGCCAGGCCCGCCATAAAGCGGGCATGATGCTCTTCAACGCTCTCCTTTCCGCAGCACGCTCCGGCGCAGCGCTTCAGCGCGGAGCGGAAACAGGCGCGCCCGCGGGTGGTGGCTTCCAGCCCCAACAGGCCATAACAAAGCTGTAATTCATCTGCCAGCGTTTGCAGGGTTTGCAGTGCGGCACGCTTGTTGGCAAACAGGCCGTAGAGATTCGGTTCATGTGAAAAATCCACTTCACGCGCGTAGACGACCTGCGGTTTACCCGCGCTAATCTGTAGGGAGCAAAGCTGGCGGTTGCGGCGCAGGCGTTTATTAAACAGCGGCTGCTGCTCCTTGATAAGCCTGGCTTCGAGCAGAAGCGCGCCCAGCTCGCCTGCCGTCTCTATCCATGTGATGCGCCGCGACTGCCTGAGCATTGACGCTTCGTCCGGCGTTCGCAGGTGCGACATTACCCGGCTGCGGATATTGACGCTTTTGCCGATATAGAGCGGCATGGTGTCGCTGTCGCCGTGAAAGAAGTAGACGCCAGGCTGTTTAGGCAGCGCCTCAAGCCAGGGGCGAAGATGCTCGGGATATTCGTAGATAGCCGCCGCTTCAAACTCAAGACGCGGGGCGGATTGACGCCTGCTCACATACTGCTCCATATACTGTTCAGGCATACAGTGTAGCAGGAGTTGGGTGGTTAAAAAAGAGCCGGGCGGCGGTACCTCACCCGGCCTGCAAAACTGAGTTACCGTTCTGCTTTTACTTTTTCCAGAAGTCGTCAAACACCGTAATCGGTGGACGGCGCTTGTGCTCGGTTTTCAGATACCAGCCTTCGATAATCTTAGCGGTAGCGTCGTCGAGCGTTTTGCCTTCCAGATAATCGTCAATGTTGTCATAAGTCACGCCCAGCGCCGCTTCATCCGGCAGGGAAGGGCGATCGTCTTCGAGATCGGCCGTTGGCGCTTTCTTGTAGAGATGCTCCGGGCAGCCCAGCGCAGCCAGCAGCTGCTTGCCCTGACGCTTGTTCAGGCGGAAGAGCGGGTTGATGTCCGTGCCGCCATCGCCGTATTTAGTGAAGAAACCGGTAATGGCTTCCGCCGCATGGTCGGTCCCTACTACAACCCCTTTGGTCATCCCGGCGATACTGTACTGCGCCTTCATGCGCTCGCGGGCTTTCTCATTGCCCCGGACAAAATCGCTCAGTTCAATACCGGCTTCGCGCAGCGCCTGCTCGCTTGCCAGCACCGAACTCTTAATGTTCACGGTGAGCACCCGGTCCGGCTGGATAAAGGCGATAGCATCCTGGCAGTCCTGCTCGTCGGCCTGAACGCCGTACGGCAGGCGTACGGCGATAAACTGCAGCGCGGCGTCACCGGTCTCTTCGCGCAGCTCGGAGATGGCCATCTGGCTAAGCTTACCGGCCAGCGTGGAGTCCTGCCCGCCGCTGATGCCCAGCACCAGCGTCTTCAGGAAGGGATGTGCTGACAGATAAGCTTTCAAAAAATCAACGCTACGACGGATCTCTTCATTTGCATCAATCGCAGGTTTCGCGCCCAGCGCCTGAATAATCTCTTGTTGCAGAGCCATTACGCCCTCCCTATGCAGAACCAAACAGAAAGTGATCTGTTAAAACTAACCCTTTGTCGGGAAAACGACAAGGATCACAGTTTTGAGTGTATCGTTTTACAGCGATTTAGCAGCTTATCGTTGTTTTATTAGAATTTTCCGAAATTCGTCTGGCGTAACTCGCAAAGTTGAACAATAGTAATTTTTATCCCATGCTTAGTTAACACGCTGATAAACAAGAGGACGGAATATGAACAAGAACGTAGCAGGAATTTTAAGCGCAGCGGCGGTACTGACTATGCTGGCAGGGTGTACGGCTTACGATCGCACCGCGGATCAGTTCACACAGCCAGTGGTTAAAGACGTCAAGAAAGGCATGACGCGTTCGCAGGTTGCGGCTATTGCCGGTAAACCTTCTTCTGAGGTCACCATGATCCACGCGCGCGGTACCTGCCAGACCTATATTCTGGGTCAACGTGATGGTAAGGCAGAGACCTACTTTGTTGCCCTGGACGATACCGGTCACGTGATCAATTCTGGTTACCAGACCTGTGCTGAATACGACACCGACCCACAGGCACCTAAGGCGCAGTAACCGCGCTTGCCTGAGAGCGTTAAAAAACCGGCCTGAAGGCCGGTTTTTTTATAGCTGCGCAAATCTTAATTCTTGCCGCGAATTATTTGCCTGAAATGTGAAGGTAGTCAACAAGCCAGGTCAATGAGAGACAATTTCAGCCTATCCAGAATTATCCCCTCCCTGTACCATTGCGTATACTCACTTCAACGACAAACAATGTTCAGCACACTGTCCGTCAGCCAGGAGAGCGAGTCGAGTGATAGCGCGACGGCGGTCAGACAAACAAGAGGGAAGTTATCATGGAAAAGAAACATATCTACCTGTTCTGCTCTGCGGGCATGTCAACCTCACTGCTGGTTTCAAAGATGCGCGCGCAGGCTGAAAAATATGAAGTCCCCGTGGTGATTGAAGCGTTTCCGGAAACGCTGGCGGGTGAAATGGGCCAGACGGCAGACGTTATTTTGCTGGGTCCGCAAATTGCGTATATGTTGCCAGAAATTCAGCGTCTGCTGCCGAATAAGCCGGTCGAAGTGATCGATTCTGGCCTGTACGGCAAAATTGATGGTTTAGGTGTATTAAAAGCTGCTGTTGCGGCGATTAAAAAAGCTGCTAATTAATTTTTATTTTTCCCGTCAAAGAGTAATTTCACACACAATACGCCGTAACCCGCGTTGCGGCATTTAAGGGTATTTTCCTATGAGTAAAGTTATCGCTTCACTTGAAAAGGTACTCCTTCCTTTTGCTGTTAAAATAGGAAAGCAGCCTCACGTTAACGCCATTAAAAACGGTTTTATTAAATTAATGCCGTTGACGTTAGCAGGGGCAATGTTCGTTTTAATTAACAACGTTTTTCTGAGCTTTGGTGAAGGTTCCTTTTTTTATTCATTAGGAATTAGGTTAGACGCATCCACTATTGAAACCCTTAACGGCCTGAAAGCCATTGGCGGCAACGTATACAACGGTACGTTGGGTATTATGTCGCTGATGGCGCCTTTCTTTATAGGAATGGCGCTGGCGGAAGAGCGTAAGGTGGATCCGCTGGCGGCGGGCTTACTGTCTATTGCCGCGTTTATGACCGTTACACCGTACAGCGTGGGCGATGCCTATGCGGTTGGCGCTAACTGGCTGGGCGGGGCAAATATCATTTCCGGTATTATCATCGGGCTGGTGGTGGCCGAAATGTTCACCTTTATCATTCGCCGCAACTGGGTTATCCGCCTGCCGGATAGCGTACCGGCCTCCGTTTCTCGTTCATTTTCCGCGCTGATTCCGGGCTTCATTATTCTCTCCATCATGGGGATTATTGCCTGGGCGCTCTCTCACTGGGGGACTAACTTCCACCAGATCATCATGGACTCTATATCAACGCCGCTGGCGTCGATGGGTAGCGTGGTCGGTTGGGCGTATGTCATCTTTACCTCCCTGCTGTGGTTCTTCGGCGTGCATGGTTCACTGGCACTGGCGGCGCTGGACAGCGGCATTATGACCCCGTGGGCACTGGAAAACGTTGCGCTTTACCAGCAGTACGGCTCCGTTGACGCGGCGCTGGCAGCCGGTAAAACCTTCCATGTGTGGGCGAAGCCGATGCTTGACTCCTATATCTTCCTGGGGGGTACCGGGGCGACGCTGGGTCTTATCATCGCGGTCTTTATTGTCTCTCGCCGCGCTGACCATCGTCAGGTTGCGAAGCTGGCCCTGCCGTCAGGTATCTTCCAGATCAACGAGCCAATCCTGTTTGGTCTGCCGATTATCATGAACCCGGTGATGTTCATTCCATTTATCCTGGTTCAACCGCTGCTGGCTGCAATTACGCTGACGGCGTACTACCTGGGCATTATCCCGCCGGTGACCAACATTGCACCGTGGACGATGCCGGCCGGTCTGGGCGCGTTCTTCAACACCAACGGTAGCGTAGCCGCCTTCCTGCTGGCGATATTCAACCTCGGAATCGCAACCCTGCTCTACATGCCGTTCGTGGCGATTGCCAACAAAGCCGCAACGGTTATCGATGAAGAAGAGAGCGAAGAGGATATCGCCCTCGCACTGAAATTCTAAAAATTGCACGGCGCGGGGCAACCCGCGCCAGCGAAAAGGAGCTAAAAGATGTTAGATTTGGATAGTATCGTTGCCGAAGAGGCCGCAGAGAACGATCTGGAAGAAGTGGTGATGGGCCTTATTATCAACTCCGGGCAGGCGCGCAGCCTGGCGTATGCCGCGCTCAAGCAGGCCAAGCAGGGCGATTTCGTCGCCGCGAAAACCATGATGGATCAGTCCCGCACCGCGTTAAACGAAGCGCACCTGGTGCAGACGAAGCTCATTGAAGGCGATCAGGGCGAAGGGAAGATGAAGGTGAGCCTGGTGCTGGTTCATGCGCAGGATCACCTGATGACCTCCATGCTGGCGCGCGAGCTGGTGGCAGAGCTCATCGAGCTTCACGAGAAGATGCAGTAAGTCCGCACAGGCATCAGGAGGTCAGCACGATGGAAATCAAAACCGCACATGAGCAGCAGCTGTTTAATGGCAAAAATTTTCACGTGGTTATTTACAACAAAACGGAGAGCGCCAGTGGTCTGCACCAGCATGACTACTACGAGTTCACGATTGTTCTGACCGGCCGATACTACCAGGAGATCAACGGTAAGCGCGTCCTGCTTGAGCGCGGCGATTTCGTCTTTCTGCCGATGGGCTCTTATCACCAGAGCTTTTATGAATTTGGTGCAACGCGGATCCTGAACGTGGGGGTGAGCCGGCGCTTCTTCGAAAAGCACTATCTGCCGCTGGTGCCGTTCTGCTTCGTGGCGTCACAGGTGTATCGCGTCAAAAACGAGTTTATGACCTGGATTGAAACGGTTATAGCCTCGCTGAACTTCCGCGACAGTGAATTTGATGAATTTATTGAAACCGTGACGTTCTACGTGATGAACCGTCTTCGCCATCACCGTGAAGAACAGCAGGTGGTTGATGATATTCCGCAGTGGCTGCGCAGTACCGTGGAGCTGATGCACGACAAAGGGCAGTTCAGCGATAACGCGCTTGAAAATATGGTGGCGCTGTCGGGTAAATCTCAGGAATATTTAACGCGCGCCACGCAGCGTTATTACCGCAAAACCCCGGTGCAAATTATTAATGAAATCCGCATTAATTTTGCCAAAAAACAGCTGGAAATTACTAACTACTCTGTCACTGATATCGCTTACGAATCCGGGTACAGTAGCCCCAGCCTGTTTATTAAAACCTTTAAAAAGTTTACTTCATTCACACCGAACAGTTACCGCAAAAATTTAACGGTAATAAATTAACCTTCCGCGGATTATCCGCGACGAACATTGACGTAATTGCTTGCCCAAATAGCGGGAAGAGAACGCTATACCTTGCAGGCGGTTAACCTGATACGCTAAGGGAGATATTATGCAACAGAAATTAAAAGTCGTGACCATCGGCGGCGGCAGCAGCTATACCCCGGAATTACTTGAAGGTTTCCTGAAACGTTATCATGAATTACCGGTCAGCGAGTTATGGCTGGTGGATGTTGAAGAAGGCCAGGAAAAGCTGAATATTATTTTCGACCTGTGCAAACGCATGGTTGAAAAAGCCGGTGTGCCGTTAACCGTGCATAAAACGCTGGATCGCCGCCTGGCGCTGAAGGATGCTGACTTCGTTACCACGCAGCTGCGCGTTGGTCAGCTGAAGGCGCGCGAGCTTGACGAGCGTATTCCGCTGAGCCACGGTTATCTGGGCCAGGAAACTAACGGCGCAGGCGGCCTGTTTAAGGGCCTGCGTACCATTCCGGTGATCTTTGACATCATTAAAGACGTGGAAGAGATTTGCCCGAACGCCTGGGTCATTAACTTCACCAACCCGGCCGGGATGGTGACCGAGGCAGTCTATCGCCACACCGGCTTCAAACGCTTTATCGGCGTCTGCAACATTCCGATCGGCATGAAAATGTTCATTCGCGACGTGCTGGAACTGACCGACAGCGATGAACTCTCCATTGACCTGTTCGGCCTCAACCACATGGTATTCATCAAGGACGTGATGGTGAACGGGCAGTCGCGCTTTGCGGAGCTGCTCGACGGCGTCGCCTCCGGTCGCCTGACCGCGGCCTCGGTGAAAAACATCTTCGATCTGCCGTTCAGCGAAGGGCTGATCCGCTCCCTGAATCTGCTGCCGTGCTCGTATCTGCTCTACTACTTCAAGCAGAAAGAGATGCTGGCGATTGAAATGGGCGAGTACTACAAAGGCGGCGCGCGTGCGCAGGTTGTGCAGAAAGTGGAGAAGCAGCTTTTTGATTTGTATAAAGATCCGAACCTCAACGTGAAGCCGAAAGAGCTGGAGCAGCGCGGCGGGGCGTACTATTCCGATGCAGCGTGTGAGGTGATCAACGCCATTTACAATGACAAGCAGGCCGAGCACTATGTGAACGTTCCGCATCATGGGCACATCGA
Source organism: Enterobacter cloacae complex sp. 2022EL-00788 (assembly GCF_026627565.1). Taxonomy (NCBI): domain Bacteria; kingdom Pseudomonadati; phylum Pseudomonadota; class Gammaproteobacteria; order Enterobacterales; family Enterobacteriaceae; genus Enterobacter; species Enterobacter cloacae complex sp. 2022EL-00788. Next base: position 158,039 of record NZ_JAPNMC010000010.1, read on the forward strand.
CAATATTCCGGCAGACTGGGCCGTTGAGATGACCTGTATTCTTGGGCGCGAGGGAGCAAAACCGCATCCGCGCATTACCCACTTCGACGATAAGGTGATGGGCCTCATTCATACCATTAAGGGCTTTGAAGTGGCCGCAAGCAACGCGGCGCTGAGCGGCGAGCTGAATGACGTGCTGCTGGCGCTGAACCTGAGCCCGCTGGTGCATTCTGACCGTGATGCCGAAAAACTCGCGAGCGAAATGATCCTGGCGCATGAAAAATGGCTGCCAAACTTTGCCGCCACGGTTGAGAAGCTCAAACACCGTTAAGAGGAGGCGCGATGGAAAACCTGCTGATCGTAAATGCCGATGATTTTGGCCTGTCGAAAGGGCAGAACTACGGCATTATTGAGGCCTGTCGCCGGGGCGTCGTGACCTCCACAACAGCGCTTATCAACGGCGAGGCGGCGGAACACGCGGCTCAGCTGAGCCGTGAGGTACCAGAGCTGGGCGTGGGTATGCACTTTGTGCTGACGCTTGGGTTACCGCTGTCGCCAATGCCGGGCCTGACGCGCGACGGGCAGCTGGGTAAATGGATTTGGGAACTGGCGGAGCAGAACGCGCTGCCGCTCGATGAGATTGCCCGCGAGCTGGACTGCCAGTTTAATCGCTTTGTCGACGCGTTTGGCCGTGAGCCAACGCATATTGACAGTCACCATCATGTGCATATGATCCCGGCGATTTTCCCGATAGTGGCAGAGTTTGCCCAGCGCAAAGGCGTGGCGATGCGCGTGGATCGTGACGTGCGCGGGTTGCCGGAGGTCGCCGTAACGGCAACGGACGGGTTCAGCAGCGCATTTTACGGCGACGCGATCGACGAAGCGCTGTTCCTCAGGGTGCTGGACGATTCTGCCGCAAAAGGGGAGCGCTCGCTTGAGGTGATGGCGCACCCGGCGTTTATCGACCAGACCGTGCGTAAGAGCGCCTACTGCTGGCCGCGCCTGGATGAACTCGATGTCCTGACATCGGCGTCTCTGAAGCACGCGATTGCCGAACGTGGGTATCGTCTGGGGACGTTCCGGGATCTTTAAAACGTGCCGGTGTCGCGATAAAAGCAAAACGGTAACCCCTGGGTTACCGTTTTAATTATTGATTCCCTCTCCCGTGGGAGAGGGGCGCGGGCATCAGGCCGCACAACCGGGTATGGTTTGCTTACGCCGGGATCTGGTCGGTTTTACTGCTGCGCGACCACACGCGGTGCGCGGCGAGCAGATCAAACAGCCGGGTCATGAACGCATCGTCAACGTTATCCCCCTCAACAATGCCTTCTTCACCCTGGTCCGGCACCTTCAGCAGGGTTTTAAACTTCCGCGCATCGCCTGCCAGGGCTATTGGCTTCAGGTGCTTATAGGCTTCCAGAAGATAATAGGCGGCATCACCGTTGCCGAGCAGGCTCTCTACGTCACCGCACGGCATAATCACCGCATCAACCGTCAGCGACGGTGCGCCCGCAAAGGTGGCAGCAATCGGCAGGACAGAGCCGTCATCGGCCGTTACTTCGCCCATGCGTGAGTAAAGCAGCTTGGCATGCACTCCCTGGGTTTTCAGCGCCTTCATGATCCCCAGCACGTCGCTGGCGCGGGTTTTATCGTTCAGCAGGATCGCCACCACGCGGCCCTTAATTGACCCGCCGGGTACCGCATACAGGCTCAGGGACGGATCCTTTTTCAGCCCGTTCACGTCTTTCGGCGGTGCGGCATGGCACTGCTCGTCGGTGAGCGTAATTCCGAGGTTGTTCGCCACGCCCTGGGCAAGCTGAATATCAATATGCGCCAGATGATCGACCACGCGCTCGCGAATGTACGTGCGCACCACCTTGCTCAGCTCAAAGCTGAAGCCGCCGATGATATGCTGCTGTTCAATCGGGGTCTGGCTGTTCCAGAACAGGCGAGGATGGGCGTAGTATTCGCCGAAGGACGGGCTGCGCTCGCGAATTTTCGTTCCATCAACGCGCTCCTGATACGACTCAAACCCGCCGCGCTTCGGTGCCGGCGGCGTTTCACGCGGCCAGTTATCGTTAATGGAGTTCGGTTCGTAGTTCGCCGGGTTGGTGTCAATATCCTGGCGGTGCATCCCGTCACGCTGGAAGTTGTGGTACGGGCAGGTTGGACGGTTGATCGGAATTTCGTGGAAGTTAGGCCCGCCGAGTCGGCTGATCTGCGTATCGGTGTAGGAGAAGAGGCGGCCCTGAAGCAGCGGATCGTTGGTGAAATCCAGCCCCGGCACGATGTGGCCCGGGTGGAACGCCGCCTGCTCATTCTCGGCAAAGAAATTGTCCGGGTTGCGGTTAAGCACCATTTTGCCCACCAGCTGAACCGGCACCAGCTCTTCGGGAATAAGCTTGGTCGGATCGAGCAGGTCGAAGTCGAATTTGAACTCGTCCTCTTCCGGGATCAGCTGTAACCCCAGCTCGTATTCCGGGAAATCTCCGGCTTCAATGGATTCCCACAGTTCGCGGCGGTGGAAGTCCGGATCGCGACCGGTGAGCTTCTGCGCTTCATCCCATACCAGGGACGCTTTCCCCGCGACCGGCTTCCAGTGGAACCGCACAAACGTTGCCTTACCTTCGGCATTGATCAGACGGAAGGTATGAATACCAAACCCTTCCATGGTGCGGTAGCTGCGCGGGATCCCCCGGTCAGACATCGCCCACATCACGTTGTGCAGGGTTTCCGGCTGCAGCGAGACATAGTCCCAGAAGGTGTCATGTGCGCTTTGTCCCTGCGGTATGGCCCAGTGAGGCTCTGGTTTTACCGCATGGACAAAGTCAGGAAACTTATGCGCATCCTGAATGAAGAAAACCGGGGTGTTATTGCCGACGAGGTCGAAAATACCCTCTTCGGTATAGAATTTGGTGGCGAAGCCGCGAATATCACGCACCGTGTCGGCGGAGCCAGCGCCGCCCTGTACGGTGGAGAAGCGCACGAACACCGGGGTGATTTTATTCGGGTCGGACAAGAAATCCGCTTTGGTTACCTCTTTCAGGCTTTTATACGGCTGGAAATAGCCGTGCGCCGCGGAGCCACGCGCGTGAACGATACGCTCAGGAATACGCTCATGGTCGAAATGGGTGATCTTTTCCCGCAGGATGAAATCTTCCAGCAGCGTCGGGCCGCGCGTTCCGGCACGCAGGGAGTTCTGGTCATCGGCGATACGCACGCCCTGATTGGTGGTCAGCGCATAGCCTTCGCCACCTTTGCGGTGCGGATCGAGGGATTTTAACTTCTCGTTTTCCGCATCGGGGGACTTCATGCTTCCCGGTGCGGTAGGCTGTTCCCCCGGCGCGGAAGGGCCCGGGGATGGTTTATGAGAGCCGTCAGCAGGGGCGAGTGAATCCATTCCCGGTTGAGATTCTTCGGTGCCATGAATGGGTGACTGATGTGGTTTATCATTGTTCGACATTGCACGCTTCTCCTTTGTTCATTCCTAAAAACCCTATTAAGGATAGAACAATGTTATGAATTAGCAGGCGAACTAAGAGTTTTCAGAGCGATTGATTAGCGAAAGGAGCCATCTGCCACACGCCGGGCGCGACGGGCGGGGTGAGGATCGGCTATGATAGAAATTTCCTGCTTTAAGAATTTGCTTTAGTGAACCAGTCGCTTATGAAACCTCTTCGTCAACAAAACCGCCAGGTTATTAGCTATGTGCCCCGCGTTGAACCCGCGCCGCCAGACCACGCCCAGAAAGTGGATGGTTTTCGCGATGTCTGGATGTTGCGGGGTAAATACGTGGCCTTTGTGCTGATCGGCGAGCACTTCCGTCGGTCTCCCGCATTTACGGTGCCGGAGTCGGCGCAGCGTTGGGCGGTGCAGGTTCGCCAGGATGAAGAGGTTGAAGAGTAGCAGACAAAAAAAAACCGCCATCAGGCGGTTTTTTTAACAGTCGCGAATTAACGGTGCGCCAGCTCGGCGTCGTCTTCGCTTTCCAGAACCGCTTTGTCGGTCTGCTTCAGCCACTGGCTGGTCAGCGTACCGGCGGTCATCGAGCCGCTGACGTTAAGCGCGGTACGACCCATATCGATTAACGGCTCTACGGAAATCAGCAGGGCAACCAGCGTTACCGGCAGGCCCAGCGCAGGCAGAACAATCAGCGCGGCGAACGTCGCCCCGCCACCCACGCCCGCCACACCCGCGGAACTAATGGTTACGATACCCACCAGCGTCGCAATCCAGACCGGATCCAGCGGGTTGATGCCCACCGTCGGCGCAACCATCACGGCCAGCATTGCCGGGTAGAGGCCCGCACAACCGTTCTGTCCAATGGTGGCACCAAAGGAGGCGGAGAAGCTGGCGATAGACTCCGGCACGCCCAGACGACGGGTCTGCGCCTCCACGTTCAGCGGGATAGAGGCCGCACTGGAACGGCTGGTGAAGGCGAAGGTCAGCACCGGCCAGACCTTGCGGAAGTATTTCAGCGGGCTAACGCCGTTCACGCCAAGCAGGATGCCGTGCACAACAAACATAATGGCCAGACCCAGGTATGAGGCAATCACAAAGCTACCCAGCTTAATGATGTCCTGCAGGTTCGAGCCTGCCACCACCTTGGTCATCAGCGCCAGCACGCCGTACGGCGTCAGCTGCATCACCAGACGTACCAGCTTCATCACCCAGCTTTGCAGGGTATCGATGGCCGTCAGAACGCGCTCGCCTTTAGGCGCATCGTCCTTCAGCAGCTTCAGCGCAGCCACGCCCAGGAACGCGGCGAAGATAACCACGCTGATAATCGAGGTTGGGCTTGCGCCGGTCAGATCGGCAAACGGGTTCTTCGGAATGAAGGAGAGCACCATCTGCGGAACGGTAAGATCGGCCACTTTACCCGCGTAGTTGGTCTGGATCGCCGTCAGGCGCGCGGTTTCAGCGCTGCCCTGAACCAGGCCCTCTGCGGTCAGGCCGAACAGGTTAGTCACCAGCACACCCACCAGCGCCGCAATCAGCGTGGTGAAGAGCAGGGTGCCGATGGTCAGGAAGCTGATTTTACCCAGCTGCGTCGCGTTGTGCAGACGGGCCACGGCGCTCAGAATAGACGCGAATACCAGCGGCATGACGATCATTTGCAGCAGCTGCACATAGCCGTTGCCGACAATGTTGAACCACTGGATGGACTCTTTCAGTACCGGGCTATCGGAGCCGTAGACGGCGTGCAGGGCCAGCCCAAACACGACACCCATCACCAGACCGACCAGCACCTTTTTCGCCAGGCTCCACTGTTTGTGGCGCGCCTGGGCAAGAAGCAATAGCAATACGACGAACACAACGATGTTCGCTATGAGTGGAAAATTCATCCCCGTTCTCCTGATTTATTATACGGTCGATTTTTACCGAACCTGTTGGCGCAAGGTTAGCAGAAGTGTGATGTGGCGCTTATATCCATATGGAATGGTTTATGACAAATGTGATTATTTTGTCGGTTTAATGTTCAATCTGGTGATTAATGAAACGATTGAACTGATATTGCAGCGAATTAATCATCTGCGACGACCAGCGCACTGCACCATTTTCGGGCAACGTCTGCGGCATCCAGACGGCATACGCAAACAGCGCCATGCACAGGACGCGCTCCAGCTGGTTGCCTTTTTGCGGAACGAGGATCGGCAGACGAAAACGCCAGCGGCACGGCCAGAGCAGCGGAACGCCGGCTGGCGTCAGCATGTCGGCAAGAATATGGCTCAGGTAGCCGAGCACCATGCCCTGAATGGCATCCGCCGGAACTATCCAGCTGTCGGGCACTTTTAAGTAGAAGAGCGTCAGCAGGCCAAACACGGCCAGCAGGCTGTGGGTGAACCCGCGGTGGCCAAAGGCTCTGGCGATGGGCTTTGAGATCCACTTCAGCCGCTGGCCGAGGAATGATTTGGGATGATCTATGTCGGGCAGCAGGCAGGTCAGCACGGCAGAAGGGACAATATGCCACCAGTCCCCCTGTGCCAGCACAGGGGTTAGCTCAGCGTTTTTGGCAAACACTGCACAGGCAAGAGAAAAAAGCAGGTGGCCTTCCGCCGTCATGATAAAACCCGGTAAACTGTCGATTCATACAGTATAGGGTTTTTATACAGTGGGCGAAAGAGGTGACGGTGTAACTCTTTGTCACAAACGCCCGGCTAGCGCGCCAGCCAGCCCCCGTCGACGGCGAGGGTATGGCCGTTAACGTAATCAGACGCCTTCGAGGCGAGAAAGACCACCGGGCCCTGTAAGTCTTCCGGCAGCCCCCAGCGGCCCGCGGGGATGCGGTCGAGGATCGCCTGGCTTCGCTGCTCGTCATCGCGAAGCTGTTGGGTGTTATTTGTCGCCATATAGCCCGGCGCGATGGCGTTCACGTTGATGCCGAGCGGCGCCCATTCGTTTGCCAGCAGGCGGGTCAGCCCCAGCACGCCGCTTTTGGACGCCGTGTAAGAGGGCACGCGGATGCCGCCCTGGAAGGAGAGCATGGAGGCGATATTTATGATCTTTCCGCCCTGACCCTGAGCAATAAACCGTTTCGCTACCGCCTGGGAAAGGAAAAAGACCGATTTAAGATTGAGGTCGATAACCTCGTCCCAGTCCTTCTCGCTGAATTCCAGGGCGTCGGCGCGGCGGATGGTTCCGGCATTGTTAACCAGAATATCGATACGTCCCATCCCGGCGACCGCGCTGTCCACCACGCTCTGAATATTCTCCTGCCTGCCGAGATCGGCACGGATCGCGATAAAGCGTCGCCCGAGCGCCGTGACACGCGCTGCCGTTTCATCAGGCGCCTTGCGGTTTACGCCCACGATGTCGCATCCTGCCCCGGCGAGTGCAACGGCCATGCCTTGCCCCAGACCCGTATCGCACCCGGTCACCATCGCCACTTTTCCCGCCAGAGTAAAAGCATCCATTATCATACGCGCCTCAGAAGTCAGGTAATTGTCATTCTGCACGTAAGAATAGGAGCCTGGAATGAGAAAAGCAAATAAACTAAAACGTTGTTTTAATTCTTTGATGCAGGCAGCCGAAGCTGCCTGATAAGCGGATCACTCTCCGCGCAGATGGCGGGCAGTCAGTTCTTCAAGAGACGTCAGCCTGACGTCCGCGAGGGCAAAGCGGGGATCGTGTCGACCTTCTTCAGCCGGCACGACGATGGAGCGCATCCGTGCGGCTTTCGAGGCCACCATTCCGTTAACGGAATCTTCCAGCGCCACGCAGGTGAGCGGGTCAAGCCCCAGCTTAGCGGCGCAGTCCAGATAGACCTGCGGATGCGGCTTGCTGTAGGGAAGCTTTTCGGCTGACGCCAGCGCGTCGAAGCTGTCGCGCAGCCCGAACATGATGAGCACTTTTTCCAGCATGTGCAGCGGCGAGGCGGAAGCCAGGCCCACCTTCAGCCCTTGCGCCTTGCACAGCACGATAGCCTCGCGGACTCCCGGCAATAAAGGCTTATACTCTTCAACCAGCGAGATGGCGCGGTTGATGATGCGCGCCGTGACCTCTTCGCGGTCGGGGCCAACCCACGGCTGGTGGGCATACCAAAGGTCAACCACCATATCGATGCGCAGCCCCAGGGTGTCGGGAAGCTCGCTACGACGACTGATATCGACGCCGAGGCTGGCCATCACGTCCAGTTCAGCCCGATCCCACAGCGGTTCGGAATCAATCAGTAATCCATCCATGTCAAAAATAGCGGCAAGTATCTGGCGCGGTGTCGACATTACAACATCTCCTTATCATAGGGGGTAAGACGAACGGTGCTAAGCACAGGCAATTTAGCATATTGCATTCAAAGATCGGGCGAAAATGACCGACAGCAGGTAGACTTAGGCACAAATAACGCGTCTTTATGAAGAGGAACTAATGACGTATCAACAGGCTGGACGCATCGCGGTCTTAAAACGTATCGCTGGTTGGGTTATTTTCATTCCCGCCCTGATTTCAACGCTGATTTCCGTACTCAAATTTATGTACGAACGCAGCGAAAAACAGCCGGGCATCAATGCCGTCATGCTTGATTTTGCTCACGTAATGATTGAGATGATGCGGTTCAACACGCCGTTCCTGAATTTCTTCTGGCATAACTCGCCCACGCCGAATTTTCACGAGCAGCTCAACGTGGGGTTCTGGATTATCTTTGCGCTAATTTTTATCGCGATGGCGCTTCAGGCTTCCGGCGCACGAATGAGTCGCCAGACCCGCTTTTTACGTGAAGGGGTGGAAGATCGGCTGATCCTTGAGAAGGCGAAAGGGCCAGAAGGGATGACCCGCGAGCAGATTGAATCGCGGATTGTTGTACCGCGCCACACCATTTTTGTGCAGTTTTTCCCGCTCTATATACTGCCGGTCATTATCATTGTGGCCGGGTATTTCTTCTTTACCCTGCTCGGCTTTCTGTAGGGCAAGGCGGGTGGCGCGTTGCCACCCGTTCAGCCGCTATGCCGCCAGAATGCGATCCAGCGCGCGCTGGGCATTCACAAGGTGGCCCCCTCCAAACAAAATGGCCCGGTTCAGCAGGGTGTAAAGCTGGTAGACCGGCTGACGCTCAAGGAAATCCGGCGGCAGCGGTGAGACCGACTGATAGCCATCGTAAATTTGCGGCGGCTGTTCAGGATGCAGCGGCAGCATCGCAAGATCGCACTCTCTGTCGCCCCAGTAGCAGGCCGGGTCGTAAATATACGGACCATCAGGCCCAAGCGCGCAGTTATCCGACCACAAATCACCGTGTAAAAGGGAAGGCTGAGGCTGATGCGAGGCCAGTCGCTGCTGGACGTGTTCGACGATGGCGTCGATATTGCCGAACGCTAATCCTTTTTCAGCGGCCAGCTCCAGCTGCCAGCCGATGCGCTGTTCGGCAAAGAATGTCGACCAGCGGCGCTGCCAGGCGTTTGGCTGCGGGGTTGTGGAGAGGTCGTTATCGAAATCCAGCCCGAACTGCGGCTGATCGCTCCACTGGTGCAGCCGGGCAATCTGCTGTCCGAGAATAAAGGCATTGTGCGCATCCAGGGGGCGAGGGGGAAGATAGTTCATCACCAGAAAGCTGTAGTCGCGATCGCTGCCGACGGCTAATACCTGCGGAACGGTGACCGTTTTACTGCGCGACAGCAGCTCAAGCTGATCGGCCTCGGCCGTAAAAATGGGGAGCAGTTCGCGCTCGTCACATTTAACGAAAAGATCGCGCCCGGCGTATCGTAAATGCCACGCGGCGTGGATCTCTCCGCCTGGCAGTTCGTTACGCAGTTCAATTTCACCTTCACCCAGTTGCTCGCTTAAAAGATGACTGATAGCCTGCCACATGATGTCTCTCCCATGTTGTCTGCCAGATCATAAAGTTAGCGCAAAATCGCTGTAAAAAAACAGGAACTAACGCACAACTGAGCGGTTTAATTTTAAACAGGGCACTTATTGCTCTTTTTTATGCCAGTTGTCCCAGGTATCCACGTCAATTTCCGTGCTTTTGTCGGTGACGCTTTCCACCAGGGTACTGGCCAGCGCCTGCACCTCTTCCTGGCTCAGCGGGCTTATCAGGCCAAACGCCAGCGAGCCGAGGTCGTGTATATTGCCTTCATCGTCCGTCAGCGTAAGCTGAAAATTGGCGCGCGTGAACGCATTGTTGAGTTCATTCAGTTCGGTCAGCGACGCCTCATGAATATTCACGGTTACGACGTAGCGGGTGATATCACCACTGCTCATAATTCACCTCGTTGTTATCCTGAAAGTTTTCTTAGCATAGTCGATATGCCCTGTTTAGCGACTTCCCCCTCTGCCGGAAGGGGGAAGATCGTTCAGCTTCTTGACAGGTAATCGACGATTTTCTGGGTATCCGCGAGTGAACACAGCCGCGTGCCCTGATTGATGGTGGCTGCACTCCCCGCCGCGACGCCATAGCGCGTCATTTCAAGCAGCGACGCGCCCTGCGCCAGCTTCAGCGCCATCGCGCCGACCATGCTGTCACCTGCGCCTACGGTGCTCTGGCTCTTCATTGGCGGCGGGACGACCTGCACGAAACCCGTTTTATCGACGGCCAGCGCCCCCTGTGGACCAAGAGAGACCACAACGCGGTGCGCTTTGCCGGTGCGTACCAGCTCTTCTGCGGCGGTACGCACGTCATCAGGCTGGTTCAGTTCGCGATTAACAAGCGCGCTCAGCTCTTTCTGGTTGGGCTTAACGAGTTCCAGCTGTCCGGGTTCTAACGCGGCCCGCAGGGCGTCGCCTGAGCTATCGACAATGCAGCGGATGCCGCGCTGGAGTACCGCCTTAATCAGCGCCGTCAGCTTTTCAGTTTTCACGCCCGGCGGCAGGCTACCGCTGATGACCAGCAGCGAGCCGCTCTCAATAGTCAGCACTTTCTCTTCCAGTTGACGAAACTCATCGTCGCTCAGCTTTGCGCCCGGCATGACGAAACGATACTGCTCGCCGCTGGATTCAACGTGAACATGCAGGTTTTGCCGGGTCCAGTCGTGGGCGTCTACGGTATCCACCGCAACCTGCTCATCCGCCAGCAGCGCCACCAGATGCTCGCCCGTCGCCCCGCCGGCGGGGAAGATGGCGGTCGCTTTCCCGCCGAGATGCGTAATGGCGCGCGCCACGTTAATGCCGCCGCCGCCCGGTTCAAACACCGGTGCGCTACAGCGGAGCTTACCTTCCGGGTATATTTGCGGCGTCATGGTCGCGGAGTCGAGGGAAGGGGAGAGTGTCAGCGTATAAATTGAAGCCATCATTACCTCCTTTTAGCATGGGTTCTTTTAAGCCTGGCACCGATCGCCAGGAAGGCAACGTAAATAACAGTATGATTTTAAATATGAATGCTGACAAAAACCCTGCGGCAGACATATAAAATAAAACGCGTTTTGAGATCGTTCTTATTCAAAAAATGAAATAAGAAAACATTGCTATGTTATTTGCGGCTTTTTATAATTTGTTACCTTTCTCTGGACGCCTTGTCATTGATCCTCAAGAAAGTTTCCGAGACCGTGATGGTCTCTTTTTTTGTTGTACGGACTCCTTAAATAAAATGAAGCTTTTGAAGACAGTACCCGCAGCACTGATGCTGGCGGGTGGCGTGTTTGCGTCACTGAATGCAGCCGCCGATGATACCGTTTTTACTGTCATGGACGATCCTTCCACCGCCAAAAAACCCTTTGAAGGTAACCTGAATGCGGGCTATCTGGCGCAATCCGGTAACACGAAAAGCTCCTCCCTTACCGCAGACAGCACCCTGACCTGGTACGGCAATACCACCGCCTGGTCGCTGTGGGGGAATGCCAGCAACACGTCCTCCAACGACGAGCGCTCATCTGAAAAATATGCGGTGGGCGGACGTAGCCGTTACAACATGACCGATTATGACTACCTGTTTGGACAGGCGAGTTGGCTGACTGACCGCTTCAATGGCTATCGCCAGCGCGATGTCGCGACCGCGGGTTATGGTCGTCAGTTCCTGAACGGGCCAGTGCACAGCTTCCGTTTTGAATTCGGTCCGGGCGTACGTTACGACGAGTACACCAATGGCGAAGATGAAACGCAGCCGCTGGGCTACGCATCGGGCACCTACGCATGGCAGATGACCGATAACGCTAAATTCACCCAGGGCGTGTCGGTATTCGGTGCTGAAGATACGACGCTAAACTCTGAAAGTGCTTTGAACGTGGCCATTAACGAACACTTTGGCCTCAAGGTGGCGTACAACGTGACCTGGAACTCTGCACCGCCTGATTCTGCGCCGGAACATACCGATCGCAGAACCACGCTTTCTCTCGGCTATAAAATGTAATTCCGACGGGCCGGACTATCCCGGCCCGTTTTTTATTTTCAGTAACTGTGCTGTTTTATAATAAACGGCGTTTTAAATTAACTGGTCCTTTTTCATTTTTATTATTTTTCCATAATGCGCTTGAGGCCTTATTCAGTTTATTTGACACGAATTGATAAATAATTTGACTAGGAAAAAGTGTGATCCAGATCTACACTGAAAGCACAGGCAAAAGCTCGCCTCAAGCTTTTCAGCATTAATTAGTATGAGAATTATCATTATGAAAAAATTCAAAACCGCTACAGCAGCGATGGTGCTTTCCGCACTTTCATTTGGCGTATTTGCTGCTGATAATATGACGCAACCTGCCAGCAGCCAAACCGGTATTGTCAAAGCTTCGGATGTTGAAGCCGGCTCAAACATGGCTCCAGGCTCTCAGTCTACCGGCCAGTCCATGAAAGATGCGTTTGATGTACATAAGCTGGTGGCGGGTGAGTGGTCCTGATCCCTGTTAACTGCCAGACTGTTGTTGAATATTCATCAATATTACAGCCTGTGGAAAACCGGATGAAGACGTACCGGTTTTTACACGTGGTAATAGCGTAAAGATAGTTACTATATATACAGGAAATTTACCACCTGTTTACGTTTCGCGTTACGATAACCGTATACGCTTCTTCTTTGCTGGCTATATCAGCCCCAGATCATCGCGGCCCAGCGCAGCAGCAGCATCGCGCCGCAAATAGCAATTAATACCACGACCATTTTCCAGTGCTTAACGGCAAATCGTTTAGTAGGCATAACCTAATCCTTGTCAGTTGAGACCCTTAGTCTACCAAATTAAGCGCCAAAATGCGCTTTACCCTGGACAGCAGGCTATGCCAGATCACCGGTCTGATTCAGAACCAGTGAAATCTGTCGGCCAGGATCAATACCAGACCGGCAGCGGAAAGAAGATTTAATATCACAACGGTTCTGCTGGATACATTCATGTCATCACCCCTGGATGTTTAAGGACATGTTCAAGGATAGCTCAGCACTTTCGGAATGCGAGCATCTGGCAGCGAAAGTTCCCCCGCTCATACAGAAGGTTGAGAGGTTCAAAACGGTCGCAGAAGGTGCATTCGCCTTGTCAATAGTGTTACCATTACGCTGCGTGCCGTAAATCCGCATTATTCTGAAATCGGCAGGTGCAGGATGACGAACCAATTTGACGATTGTTGGTCAGATGGTTTCGTAATCTACTGTTTAATCACGATTATTTTCTTTGTATATGCTCTTATGTGTGGGGCATCACTGCAAATAAGGATATAAAATGCCTGTAATTACTCTTCCTGATGGCAGCCAACGCCATTTCGATCGCGCTGTAAGCCCAATGGATGTTGCCCTGGACATCGGTCCCGGTCTCGCGAAAGCGACCATTGCTGGCCGCGTGAATGGTGAGCTGGTTGACGCGTCCGATCTGATTGAAAGCGATGCGACGCTCGCAATCATCACTGCGAAAGACGAAGAAGGTCTGGAGATCATTCGTCACTCCTGCGCGCACCTGTTAGGTCATGCTATCAAGCAGCTGTGGCCAAACACCAAAATGGCGATCGGCCCGGTTATCGACAACGGTTTCTACTACGACGTTGACCTTGACCATACCCTGACCCAGGAAGACATCGACGCGCTCGAAAAACGTATGCACGAGCTCGCCGAAACGAACTATGACGTCATCAAGAAGAAAGTCAGCTGGCACGAAGCGCGTGAAACCTTCGTGAAGCGTGGCGAGAGCTATAAAGTCTCTATTCTCGATGAGAACATCGCTCATGATGACAAGCCTGGCTTGTACCATCATCAGGAATACGTCGACATGTGCCGTGGACCGCACGTGCCGAATATGCGCTTCTGCCATCACTTTAAGCTGATGAAGATCGCAGGCGCTTACTGGCGTGGCGACAGCAACAACAAAATGTTGCAGCGTATCTATGGTACCGCGTGGGCTGATAAGAAAGCCCTGAACGCGTACCTGCAGCGCCTGGAAGAGGCGGCTAAGCGTGACCACCGTAAAATCGGTAAGCAGCTTGACCTGTATCACATGCAGGAAGAAGCGCCGGGTATGGTGTTCTGGCATAACGACGGCTGGACTATCTTCCGTGAACTGGAAACCTTCGTGCGCTCTAAGCTGAAAGAGTACCTGTATCAGGAAGTAAAAGGGCCGTTCATGATGGACCGTGTGCTGTGGGAAAAAACCGGCCACTGGGACAACTACAAAGATGCGATGTTCACCACCTCGTCTGAGAACCGTGAATACTGCATCAAGCCAATGAACTGCCCGGGCCACGTTCAGATCTTTAACCAGGGTCTGAAATCCTACCGCGACCTGCCGCTGCGTATGGCGGAGTTCGGTAGCTGCCACCGTAACGAGCCATCAGGTGCGCTGCACGGTCTGATGCGCGTTCGTGGCTTTACTCAGGATGATGCGCATATCTTCTGTACTGAAGATCAGGTACGTGATGAAGTTAACGCCTGTATTCGTATGGTCTACGATATGTACAGCACCTTTGGCTTCGAGAAAATCGTCGTCAAACTCTCAACGCGCCCGGAAAAACGTATCGGTAGCGATGAGACATGGGATCGCGCAGAGGCGGATCTCGCCGTAGCGCTGGAAGAGAACGGAATTCCGTTTGAATACCAGCTGGGTGAGGGCGCATTCTACGGTCCGAAAATTGAATTTACCCTGTATGACTGCCTCGATCGCGCATGGCAGTGCGGAACGGTACAGCTGGACTTCTCTCTGCCGCAGCGTTTAAGCGCCTCTTATGTGGGCGAAGACAACGAGCGTCAGGTGCCGGTTATGATTCACCGTGCAATTCTCGGTTCACTGGAGCGCTTCATTGGCATCCTGACCGAAGAGTTCGCCGGCTTCTTCCCAACCTGGCTTGCGCCAGTGCAGGTAGTCGTGATGAACATTACCGATTCTCAGGCGGATTACGTTAAAGAATTGACGCAGAAACTACAAAATGCGGGCATTCGCGTAAAAGCAGACTTGAGAAATGAGAAGATTGGCTTTAAAATCCGCGAGCACACTTTACGTCGTGTCCCGTATATGTTGGTCTGTGGTGATAAAGAGGTGGAAGCAGGCAAAGTTGCCGTTCGCACCCGCCGTGGTAAAGACCTGGGGAGCCTGGACGTAAGTGAAGTGATTGAGAAGCTGCAACAAGAGATTCGCAGCCGCAGTCTTCAACAACTGGAGGAATAAGGTATTAAAGGCGGAAAACGAGTTCAAACGGCACGTCCGAATCGTATCAATGGCGAGATTCGCGCCCAGGAAGTTCGCTTAACAGGTCTGGAAGGCGAGCAGCTGGGGATTGTGAGTCTGAGAGAAGCGATCGAAAAGGCTGAAGAAGCTGGAGTAGATTTAGTTGAAATCAGCCCTAACGCCGAACCGCCAGTTTGTCGTATCATGGACTACGGCAAGTTCCTTTATGAAAAGAGTAAGTCTTCTAAGGAACAGAAGAAGAAGCAAAAAGTTATCCAGGTTAAGGAAATCAAATTCCGTCCTGGTACCGACGATGGCGATTATCAGGTAAAACTCCGCAGCCTGATTCGCTTTCTGGAAGATGGCGATAAGGCCAAGATCACGCTGCGTTTCCGCGGTCGTGAGATGGCCCACCAACAGATTGGTATGGAAGTGCTTAACCGCGTCCGTGACGATCTGAGTGAACTGGCAGTAGTCGAATCCTTCCCTACGAAGATCGAAGGCCGCCAGATGATCATGGTGCTCGCTCCTAAGAAGAAACAGTAAGGCCTTCAAGCAGCAAAATCTGTGGAGCCTTAGGGCCCCATAGGTTTTGTTCGCCTATGTTTCGTTTATTTAACAATGCGAAGTGGAAGTTATTAAAATGCCAAAAATTAAGACCGTACGCGGTGCTGCTAAGCGCTTCAAAAAAACCGGTAAAGGTGGTTTTAAGCACAAGCACGCTAACCTGCGTCACATTCTGACTAAGAAAGCTACCAAGCGTAAACGTCACCTGCGTCCAAAAGCCATGGTTTCTAAAGGCGATCTGGGCCTGGTCATCGCGTGCCTGCCGTACGCATAAGTCGTTAACGTTTAACTTTTTTAACTTAGAATAGATACAGGAGAGCACACATGGCTCGCGTAAAACGTGGTGTAATTGCACGTGCACGTCACAAGAAAATTTTGAAACAAGCTAAAGGCTACTACGGTGCGCGTTCACGCGTATACCGCGTTGCCTTCCAGGCTGTTATCAAAGCAGGTCAGTACGCTTACCGTGACCGTCGTCAGCGTAAGCGTCAGTTCCGTCAACTGTGGATTGCGCGTATCAACGCAGCAGCACGTCAGAACGGTATTTCTTACAGCAAATTCATCAACGGCCTGAAAAAAGCCTCTGTTGAAATCGACCGTAAGATCCTGGCTGACATCGCAGTATTCGACAAAGTAGCGTTCACCGCTCTGGTCGAAAAAGCGAAAGCAGCACTGGCATAAGCCAGTTGAAAGAGGGGGCTTTGCTCCCTCTTTTCATATACCCGATCAGAAGATTGACATTTACCCGTCCAGGCTTTTCAATAAGGTCTTTACGGTTTTTACCACACAAGGTAACGCAAGCATGAATGCTGCTATTTTCCGCTTCTTCTTTTACTTTAGCACCTGACTTCAGGAGGCTAGCGCGTGAAAGATGAAACGAAAAACAGCGCCAGATAAGCCTCCCGATGGAGGCTTTTTTTGTGCCTGAATTTGAGAGAATACGTCCAACAATTCGGTGTCTGCACCGACATAATGAGGAAAACCATGTCACATCTCGCAGAGCTGGTTGCCAGTGCAACGGCCGCCATTAACCAGGCCTCAGATGTTGCCGCGTTAGACAATGTCCGCGTCGAATATCTGGGCAAGAAAGGGCATCTGACCCTTCAGATGACAACCCTGCGTGAGCTGCCGGCAGAGGAGCGCCCGGCAGCAGGTGCAGTGATTAACGAAGCCAAAGAGCAGGTACAGCAGGCGCTGAACGCCCGTAAAGCCGAGCTGGAAAGCGCGGTACTGAATGCGCGCCTGGCGGCAGAAACGATCGACGTTTCTCTGCCGGGGCGTCGTATTGAAAACGGTGGTCTGCATCCGGTGACGCGTACTATCGATCGTATTGAAAGTTTCTTCGGTGAGCTCGGCTTTACCGTGGCGACTGGCCCGGAAATTGAAGATGATTACCACAACTTCGATGCCCTGAACATCCCTGGCCATCATCCGGCACGTGCTGACCACGACACTTTCTGGTTTGACGCTACCCGTCTGCTGCGCACCCAGACCTCCGGCGTTCAGATCCGTACCATGAAGGATCAGGAACCACCAATTCGCATCATCGCGCCGGGCCGCGTGTACCGTAACGACTACGATCAGACGCATACCCCAATGTTCCACCAGATGGAAGGTCTGATCGTAGATAAAAACATCAGCTTCACCAACCTGAAGGGCACGCTGCACGATTTCCTGAACAACTTCTTTGAGGAAGATTTGCAGGTTCGCTTCCGTCCGTCCTACTTCCCGTTCACTGAGCCCTCTGCGGAAGTTGACGTCATGGGTAAAAACGGTAAATGGCTGGAGGTGCTGGGCTGCGGCATGGTGCATCCAAACGTGCTGCGCAACGTGGGTATCGATCCGGAAGTTTACTCCGGCTTTGCGTTCGGTATGGGCATGGAGCGTCTGACCATGCTGCGCTACGGCGTGACCGATTTACGTGCATTCTTCGAAAACGATCTGCGTTTCCTCAAACAGTTTAAATAAGGGCAGGACAGAACAATGAAATTCAGTGAACTGTGGTTACGCGAATGGGTTAACACCACGCTGGACAGCGAAGCGCTCTCCAACCAGATCACCATGGCGGGTCTGGAAGTTGACGGTGTCGATCCGGTTTCTGGCGCCTTCACCGGCGTAGTCGTGGGTGAAGTGGTTGAGTGCGGCCAGCACCCTAACGCCGACAAGCTGCGCGTCACCAAAGTAAATGTGGGTGGCGATCGCCTGCTGGATATCGTCTGCGGCGCGCCAAACTGCCGTCAGGGCCTGAAGGTGGCCGTGGCGACCGTCGGCGCCGTGCTGCCTGGCGATTTCAAAATCAAAGCGGCGAAGCTGCGCGGCGAGCCGTCTGAGGGCATGCTGTGCTCCTTCTCCGAGCTGGGGATTTCCGACGATCACAACGGCATTATTGAGCTGCCGCTGGATGCGCCGATCGGCACCGATATTCGTGAGTACCTGAAGCTTGATGACAACACCATCGAAATCAGCGTTACGCCAAACCGTGCCGACTGCTTAGGCATTATCGGCGTGGCGCGCGACGTTGCCGTGCTGAACCAGACCGAGCTGAACGTGCCGGAGATCGCTCCGGTTGCGGCCACCATCAGCGACACGCTGCCAATTCAGGTCGACGCCGTTGATGCCTGCCCGCGCTATCTCGGTCGCGTGGTGAAAGGCATTAACGTTAAGGCGCCAACCCCGCTGTGGATGAAAGAAAAGCTGCGTCGCTGCGGTATCCGCTCTATCGACGCCGTCGTTGACGTGACCAACTACGTTCTGCTGGAGCTGGGTCAGCCGATGCACGCGTTCGATAAGGATCGTATCGAAGGCGGTATTGTAGTTCGCATGGCGAAAGAGGGCGAAACCCTGGTGCTGCTGGACGGCAGCGAAGCGAAACTGAGCGCCGATACGCTGGTTATTGCGGACCACAACAAAGCGCTGGCGATGGGCGGTATCTTCGGTGGCGAGCACTCTGGCGTCAACGACGAGACGCAAAACGTCCTGCTGGAATGCGCGTTCTTCAGCCCGCTCTCCATCACCGGCCGCGCGCGTCGTCATGGCCTGCACACGGATGCCTCTCACCGCTACGAGCGTGGCGTTGACCCGGCGCTGCAATATAAAGCGATGGAGCGAGCGACTCACCTGCTGATCGACATCTGCGGCGGTGAAGCCGGTCCGGTTATCGACGTCACTAACGAAGCGACGCTGCCGAAGCGTGCGACCATCACCCTGCGCCGCAGCAAGCTGGATCGCCTGATTGGCCATCACGTTGCCGATGCGCAGGTGACCGACATTCTGACGCGTCTGGGGTGCGACGTGACCGAAGGTCAGGACGAGTGGAAGGCCGTAGCGCCGTCCTGGCGTTTCGACATGGAGATCGAAGAAGACCTGGTGGAAGAGGTGGCCCGCGTATACGGCTACAACAACATTCCCGACGAGCCGGTGCAGGCGGGTCTGGTGATGGGCACCCATCGCGAAGCCGATCTGTCCCTGAAGCGTGTGAAAACCATGCTGAACGACAAAGGCTACCAGGAAGTGATCACCTACAGCTTCGTGGATCCTAAGCTTCAGCAGCTGATCCACCCGGGTCAGGAAGCCCTGATCCTGCCAAGCCCAATCTCCAGCGAGATGTCAGCGATGCGCCTCTCCCTGTGGACGGGCCTGCTGGGCACCATCGTTTACAACCAGAATCGTCAGCAAAACCGCGTACGCATTTTCGAAAGCGGCTTGCGCTTTGTACCGGATACTCAGGCTAATTTGGGCATCCGTCAGGATCTCATGCTGGCCGGCGCAATCAGCGGTAACCGCTACGAAGAGCACTGGGATCTGGCAAAAGGCACGGTTGATTTCTACGATATGAAGGGCGATCTGGAATCAATCCTCGATCTGACCGGTAAATTATCTGAAATTGAATTCCGCGCAGAAGCGATTCCGGCCCTGCATCCGGGCCAGAGCGCGGCGATTTATTTAGACGGCAAACGTGTTGGTTTCATTGGCGTTGTGCATCCTGAGCTGGAACGTAAGCTGGACCTCAACGGCCGTACCATCGTGTTCGAGCTGGAGTGGAGCCCGGTCGCAGACCGCGTTATTCCTCAGGCGCAGGACGTCTCGCGCTTCCCGGCAAACCGCCGTGATATCGCGGTTGTGGTCGCTGAAAACGTGCCCGCAGCAGATATTTTGGCCGAATGTAAGAAAGTTGGCGTAAATCAGGTAGTTGGCGTAAACTTATTTGACGTGTACCGCGGCAAGGGCGTAGCAGAAGGTTTCAAGAGCCTCGCTATTAGCCTTATCCTTCAGGATACCAGCCGTACACTCGAAGAAGAGGAGATTGCCGCTACCGTCGCCAAATGTGTAGAGGCATTAAAAGAGCGATTCCAGGCATCATTGAGGGATTGAACCTATGGCGCTTACAAAAGCTGAAATGTCAGAATATCTGTTTGATAAGCTTGGGCTTAGCAAACGGGATGCCAAAGAGCTGGTAGAGCTGTTTTTCGAAGAGATCCGTCGTGCTCTGGAAAATGGTGAGCAGGTAAAACTCTCCGGTTTTGGCAATTTTGATTTGCGAGACAAAAACCAACGTCCGGGCCGTAACCCGAAGACGGGGGAAGATATTCCCATTACAGCCCGCCGCGTGGTGACCTTCAGACCCGGCCAGAAGTTGAAAAGCCGTGTCGAAAACGCAACGCCCAAAGCAGAGTAATATGAACTAACTAAAAAGGCCGCCCACGCGGCCTTTTTTCTTTGCGCTATTTGCTAAACCCGCCGTAAAATCAATGATATCTCAATCTGATAACCTGTCGCCTATGCTTGATCTTGCCTGTCGCCAGCGCCGCTCCGATCTCTACCGCCTGTCTCTGCTCGGGATGCTGTTGATTATCGCCACCACGGTCAGCCTGTGCGCGGGCGATCGGTGGCTGGGGCCGGAACGCTGGTTTACCCCAGACGGGCAGCTCTTTGTCTGGCAGATCCGCCTGCCGCGGACGCTGGCCGTCATTCTGGTCGGCGCGGCGCTGGCGCTGTGCGGCACGATCATGCAGGCGTTGTTCGAAAACCCGCTGGCGGAGCCCGGGCTACTCGGCGTCTCGAATGGGGCTGGCGTCGGGCTTATCGCCGCCGTAATGCTGGGGGGAGGAGAGCTCTCCTCCTGGGGCATTAGCCTAAGCGCCATTCTCGGGGCGCTGCTGATCACCGTCATTCTCCTGCGCTTTGCCCGACGTCACTTATCAACCAGCCGGCTGCTGCTGGCCGGGGTCGCGCTGGGGATCATCTGTAGCGCGCTGATGACCTGGGCCGTCTACTTTTCAACCTCATTTGACCTGCGCCAGCTGATGTACTGGATGATGGGCGGCTTTGGTGGCGTTGACTGGCGTCAGGGGTGGCTGATGGCGCTTCTGATCCCGGTGATCCTGTGGACGGCGCTTCAGGCGCAGCCGCTTAATATTCTGGCGCTGGGCGAAACGTCTGCCCGCCAGCTCGGGATGCCGATTGGATTCTGGCGCAACGTGCTGGTTGTCGCCATCGGCTGGATGGTTGGGGTCAGCGTGGCGCTGGCGGGCGCGATTGGCTTTATCGGGCTGGTGATCCCGCATATGCTGCGCCTGTGTGGCATTACGGACCACCGAACCCTGCTCCCGTCCTCGGCGATTGCCGGGGCGGCAACGCTCCTGATTGCCGACATCATCGCCCGGCTCGCCCTGACGGCCGCAGAGCTGCCGATCGGCGTAGTGACCGCAACGCTGGGCGCGCCGGTCTTTATCTGGCTACTTTTAAAGGCTGGTCGCTGAACGGAATGATATTTACTCTAATTAGCTCCCCGATACGCCTGATTTATCGGCATCGACGCTTACGCTGACGTTAAGCCTTTTCGCTTCCATCGTTATTATTTTTTGAGCAAGATCCTTATTGCCACAGTGCACCCGGTCTATCAGTTTTTGTACGAGTGTCATCATTAAAAACGGCTGATTGGCAGGATAAAAATCAGCCATATCAATGCCGCGATCCGACAGTTCCCGGTGTGCGTCTTTCTCTGTTTTTTCAATAAGGCTAGTTACTTCCTCACTCATTTTATCGATATGGTCGAAGACAATACGATTGATAATGTCAATTTGCTCAGGCGTAAAGGTCTTTGTCATTCGGGCTCACCTTTTAAAGTTATAAGTATCCAGAATGATATCATAGCCTGACCAGGCGCGATTTTTGCCCTGTCTCGCGGGCCTTCTCCGACAGAAATGCAGCTAATTAATTGGTTTTCATGTAAAATTATGATTGATAAAAGAATTATGGAGTCAGGCTTTAATCTGACTACTATTAAAAGCTGGACGTTAAAACACACCCCGTAAGTCAACCTGAGGGCATGCTATGCAGTCTGATATTCTGAATACCGAAGTGACCACCATTGACGGTGAGAAAACCACGCTGGAAGGCTACAAAGGCAAGGTGTTGCTCATCGTTAACGTGGCGTCGAAATGTGGTCTCACGCCGCAGTATGAACAGCTGGAAAATATTCATAAAGCCTGGGAGAAAGACGGCTTTTGCGTGCTGGGTTTCCCGTGCAACCAGTTTCTGGGGCAGGAGCCCGGCAGCGAAGAGGAGATTAAGACCTTTTGCAGCACCACCTATGGCGTGACGTTCCCGATGTTCAGCAAGATTGACGTGAATGGCGACAATCGTCATCCCCTGTATGCCAAACTGGTGGCCGCTGCGCCAGCCGCCGTCGCGCCGGAAGAGAGCGGCTTCTATGAGCGTATGGCGAGTAAAGGCCGCGCGCCGCTCTATCCGGACGATATTCTGTGGAACTTCGAAAAATTCCTGATTGGTCGCGACGGGCAGGTGGTTCAGCGTTTTTCACCTGACATGACCCCTGAAGATCCTATCGTGATGGAATCTATCAAGCTGGCGCTGGCGAAATAATGACGCTGCTGATGCAGCTCACAGACGTTGCCGACAAGGGACGTCTTGAGCCTGTTACCGCTACGGTCAACGCAGGTGAAATTCTTCACCTGGTTGGGCCAAACGGCGCAGGGAAAAGCACGCTGCTGGCGCGTATGGCGGGGTTAACCTCCGGGCAGGGGGAGATTACCTTTCTCGGGCAATCTCTCGTTGAATGGCAGCCCGCCTCACTCGCTACCCGTCGAAGCTACCTGGTACAGCAGCAGGTAGCGCCCTTTGCGATGCCCGTCTGGCACTACCTGACGCTGCATCTTCACGATAAGCATCAGGTGGCATTGCTCAACGAGGTTGCTGCGGCGCTCGGGTTAGACGACAAACTCACCCGTCAGGCCAGCCGGCTTTCCGGCGGTGAGTGGCAGCGCGTGCGGCTGGCCGCCGTCATCCTTCAGGTCCATCCGGCGGGGAATCCTCACGGGCGCTTGCTGCTGCTGGACGAGCCGATGAGCGGGCTGGATGTTGCCCAGCAGGCGGCGCTGGATACCCTGCTCGGCGCGCTCTGCCGCAAGGGCATGACCATTGTGATGAGCAGCCACGATTTAAACCATACCCTGCGCCACGCGCATCGGGTGTGGCTGCTGGCGCGCGGCAGGCTGATTGCCAGCGGGGCGCGGGACAGCGTGCTGACCCCGCCCAATCTGGCGAGCGCCTATCACATGTCGTTCCGGAGGCTGGATATTGAGGGACACAGGATGCTCATTTCCACGGCTCAGGAGTGACCCTCCTTGCACAGCGGCATAGATGCACGCTAAATTACCGAAAGAATAAAAAAAGCAGAGGATTCGTCTGAAATGCGATTCTGGTTTCTCCTTGTTGGCGCGCTATTTCTGGCGGGATGCAGTAGCCATCGTGCCCCTCCGCCTAACCCGCGGCTTTCCGATTCCATAACGGTCATTGCCAGCCTGAACGATCAGCTCAGCAACTGGCGCGGTACACCCTATCGTTACGGCGGCATGAGCCGGGGCGGGGTGGACTGCTCGGGCTTCGTGCTGATGACCTTCCGCGATAAATTTGATTTACAGCTGCCGCGTGAAACGCGGATGCAGGCGGAAATCGGCACCGAAATTGATAAAGACGAGCTCCTGCCCGGCGATCTGGTCTTCTTTAAAACAGGCTCCGGTGAAAATGGCCTGCATGTGGGCATTTATGATACCGACAACCAGTTCATTCACGCCTCAACCAGCCGCGGCGTGATACGCTCCTCTCTCGATAATGTTTACTGGCGAAAAAACTTCTGGCAGGCCAGACGTATTTAACCGGTGAAAGCGATGCAGCTGCTGCGAGCCTGGTGGTGAATAAAAGCGCCAGGCTTTTCTCGCAGTAAGATTAAAGTAAAATTTGTGCCAAATTATTTACCCTGGTAAGTGCCTGTTTTATCTAAAACTGGCTATTATTCACTTTCCAGGATAAAATTATTTTAGATTCAGGGAAAAATCTGAAAATTAATACGGAAAGAATGAAACTAATCTTATTAAAATCAAGACAGTGGAATTGTGCCTGCAATTGCTTCAGGATGTACTCTCTCATCTTTAATGCAGGGCGAGCGCGATGATAATTACGCTAGATAATGCTTACCAGTCTGAACTTTTACTGCTTCCGGCGCGTGATAGTGCAGGTTTGCTTAAAGGTTTAGAAATCGTGGTTAACTTTACTGGCGTAGGTACGGACGTGCGGATCCCTACTGAACTGGTTATCCCGCATCTTTCTAAGGAAGATGAATTAGCCCTGTTTCAGGAAAAACTACAATTACTCGATACCTGTAAGCTATTTTTTATTCAGCATCAGTTAATTGCATGGATCAATATTACACCTGCAACTGTTGAATTTTTATTAACTAATGGGAACGTTGTTTCAATTCTTGAACGTTATCCATTTCTTGAGTTTACTGTTAATGAGAACTATCCAGGTTTAAATAACGGGAAAGACGATCCCGACCTAGCAAGAATGGCGATCCATTTCCCCTTAGTGCTGGCTAACTTTGGTGCCGGAGCTGCATCCCTGAAGCCGGTTTATGATGGTTTGTTCAGGCGGGTCATTCTGGATAAGAATTTTATCCAGCAGCGCGTGTCGGCGCTCTCTTTTGAACCGTTTATGCGCGCCATTCTCTGGCAAATCGCGCCGCATTGTCAGTCGGTAATGGTCGCGGGTATTGACGAGCACGGCATATTACAGCGCGTGCTGCCCTTCAATTTTGACGCCATGCAGGGAACCCTGTGGCCTGCCGTCCCGGCAGAGCGGGTTACCACCCTCGTACAGCAATAACCCCTTTCTTCGCCCGTGTTTACGTTCAGGGAAACCCTCTACACTTAAAGCAGGAGGACTTATGACCCTGTCTTTTACTGCCCACTGGCACGATGAACTACCCGGCTTCTACACCGCGCTTAAGCCAACGCCCTTACAGAACGCGCGCCTGATCTGGCATAACGATGCGTTAGCGGACTCGCTCGGTATCCCTTCGGCGCTTTTTCAGCCGGAAAAGGGCGCCGGCGTCTGGGGCGGCGAAACGCTGCTTCCGGGCATGAAGCCGCTGGCCCAGGTGTATAGCGGACATCAGTTTGGCGTCTGGGCAGGGCAACTCGGCGACGGCCGGGGGATCCTGCTGGGCGAACAGTTACTCCCGAACGGCGACACGCTTGACTGGCACCTGAAGGGCGCAGGTCTTACCCCGTATTCCCGCATGGGCGACGGCCGCGCGGTGCTGCGTTCCACCATCCGCGAAGGGCTGGCCTCCGAGGCGATGCACGCGCTGAGGATCCCCACCTCACGGGCGCTGTCGATTGTCACCAGCGATACTCCGGTTGCCCGCGAGACGATGGAGCAGGGGGCGATGCTGATCCGCGTTGCCGGGAGCCACCTGCGCTTCGGCCATTTTGAACACTTCTACTACCGCCGGGAGCCGGACAAGGTTCGCCAGCTTGCCGATTACGCCATTCGCCGCCACTGGCCGCAGCTGCAAAACGAACCGGACCGCTACGTTGCCTGGTTCCGCGATATCGTCGCGCGCACCGCCAGGATGATTGCCCGCTGGCAGGCCGTCGGCTTTGCGCACGGCGTAATGAATACGGACAATATGTCCCTGTTGGGGCTGACGTTTGACTACGGTCCGTACGGCTTCCTTGATGACTATCAGCCGGGCTACGTCTGTAACCACTCGGATTATCAGGGACGTTACCGTTTCGACAATCAGCCCGCGGTGGGGCTGTGGAACCTCCAGCGTCTTGCGCAAAGCCTGTCGCCGTTTATCGACGTCGATGCCCTGAACGATGCCCTCGACGGCTATCAGGAGGTTTTACTGCGGGAATACGGCGCGCTGATGCGCAGCAAGCTGGGGCTCATGACCCAGGAAAAAGGCGATAACGAGTTGCTGAACGGGCTGTTTGCGCTGATGGCGCGCGAGGGCAGCGACTATACCCGCACCTTCCGCATGCTCAGCCAGACCATGCAGCAGAGCGCCGCCTCGCCGCTGCGCGACGAGTTCATCGACAGGCAGGCGTTTGACGACTGGTTTGCCGCCTACCGCGCGCGTTTGCAGCAGGAACAAATTGAAGATGACGTCCGCCAGACGCAGATGAAGGCGGTGAACCCGGCGATGGTGTTGCGTAACTGGCTGGCGCAGCGAGCAATCGAGCAGGCGGAGCGGGGGGATTATGCCGAGCTGCACCGGCTGCACATCGCGCTGCGCACGCCGTTTGCCGACCGGGATGATGACTACGTCAGCCGCCCGCCGGACTGGGGCAAGCGGCTGGAGGTGAGCTGCTCAAGCTAGGGCGCGAGGAAAACCTGCGGCGCGGCGTGCGTCGGATGTTTGCTGACGTGCACCTGCGCACCGTACCACCGGGCCAGCGCGTCGGCCTGCAAAACCGCCTCCGGCGTTCCCCGGGAGACGATCCGTCCGTCGTGCAACAGCAGGATCCGATCCGCCCATAGCGCGGCAAGATTGAGGTCGTGCAGCACCACGCAGGCGTGGAGATTGCCCTGCCCGGTCAGCGATTTCAGCAGGCGCAGCAGGTGCTGCTGGTGGTAGAGATCCAGCGCCGAGGTGGGTTCATCGAGAAACAGCCAGCCGCGGGGCGTGCCGTCACGCCACAGCTGCGCCAGCGCGCGGGCCAGCTGGACGCGCTGCTGCTCGCCGCCCGAGAGGGCATGATAGCGTCTGCCGGCCAGCGGCATACAGCCGGTCAGGAGCATCACCTCACGCACGATCTCTGGCTCAGGATAACGCGTCCAGGGCGCGCGGCCCATTCCGACTACCGCCTCCACCTGCCAGTCAAAGCCAAGCTGCGTCTGCTGACGCATCACCGCCCGGTAGCGGGACAGGGTTTGCGGATCCCATTGGCCGAGGGCTTTCCCCGCCAGCGAACAGCCCCCGCTGGTGGGCTTCAGGTAGCCGGTCAGCAGCCGCAGCAGCGTGGATTTCCCCGCGCCGTTAGGCCCAATCAGCGTAACCAGCTCTCCTTGCGATAGTGACAGCGAGACGTTCTCAACCAGCGTGCTTCCGGACAGGGAGAACGTCAGGTTTTCAGCCGCATAACGTTCAGCCATGCTGCCCTCCACGACGGAAAATCAACCACAGAAACCAGGGCGCACCGAGAATGCTGGTGAGCAGGCCGACGGGCATTTCAGCCGGAGCCACCAGGGTGCGCGCGACCGTATCGGCCACCAGCAGCAGAATAGCGCCGGCAAGCACCGCGCCGGGAACGGTAGCGCGGTGATCGGCACCCAGCCACATGCGCATCAGGTGCGGCACCACCAGCCCGACAAAGCCGATTACCCCGCTGACGGCGACAGCAGCGGCTACCAGCAGGGCGCTGCACAGCAGCAAGATCCGCTGCACCACCGCAACGTCCACGCCAAGGTAATGTGCTTCCTCTTCGCCGAGCTGGAGGAGGTTTAACGCGCCGGCACAGCGCCAGATCGCCAGAGCGGCAGGCACCATCAGCGAGGTCACGGCCAGCAGCGTTGACCACTGCGCCTGGCCGAGGCTGCCCATACCCCAGAGCGAAAGCTGACGAAGCTGAGCGTCATTGCTGACCCACGAAAGCACGCCCACGGCCGCACCGCACAGGGCATTGATGGCGATACCCACCAGCAGCAGGCGAGACAGGGAGCTATGACGCTGCTGGCTGAGCAGGAAGATCGCCCCTGTGGCCGCCAGCGCCCCAATGAATGCCGCCAGCATGGGAGCGTAAAGCATGACCAGCGCGGGCAGCGAGAGCGGGAGAACCACCCACAGGGCGACGGCCAGCGCCGCGCCGCTGCTGATCCCGAGCAGGCCCGGGTCGGCCAGCGGATTGCGAAACAGCCCCTGCATCACGCACCCCGCCAGCGCCAGCGACCCGCCAATCACCAGCGCCAGCAGCACGCGGGGCAGGCGAATGGTCAGCCAGATCTGGCGCAGCGTCTCGTCGCTGCCGCTCCACAGCACGTTCGCCGGCAGGCGTAACGCGCCAAACCCCGTGGCCGTGAAGGTCATGACGGTGAGCAACGCCGCCAGCAGCCACAGGGATAGCGTAACGCGCCGCGACATCAGGGCAGTTGCTCCGCTCTGGCGCGCAGCTGCTGAATGGCTTGCGGCGTGCGCACGCTAAAGCCGAGCAGCGCCATGTCATCAATCGCCAGCACCTGCCGGTGACGTCCTGCCGGGGTTTGCGCCAGGCCGGGTAACTTCCACAGATTCTCTTCACCGCCCAGGGCGTTAACGCCGTCCTGCGAAATTACCACCAGATCCGGCCGGCTGGCGATTACGCCCTCCTGCGAAAGCGGCTGATAGCGGCTAAAGCCCTGCATGGCGTTCTGCAACCCGGCGGCACGTATTGCCGCATCCGCGCCGGTCTGTTGCCCGGCAGCCATCGCGGTCATCCCGCCGTGGTTGAGGATAAACAGCACGCGCTTGTTGAGCGGCGATGACGGCAGCGCCGCCATCTCCTGACGCAGCGAGCCGCGCAGGGCTTCACCCTGCTGCTCCCGGTGCGTCGCCTGAGCAATGACCCGCACCTTCTCGTCAATCACGCTCAGGTCAGGACGACCGGGTACGGTGACCACCCTGACGCGGCTCTGTTCTACCTGCTTAAGCGCCAGGGACGGCTGTGCCTGGTCGCTCGCCAGCACCAGCGTCGGGCGCACGGATAAAATGCCTTCCGCATTGAGCTGGCGCAGATAGCCCACGTCAGGTAGCGCGTCCGCCGCCTGCGGCCACCGGCTGGTGCTGTCGCGCGCAACCAGGGAAGACGCCGCGCCGAGGGCATAGACGATCTCCGTCACGTCGCCGCCAAGGGCGACGATTCGCTCCGGCGCGGCGACGGCGGCCAGCGGCAGGGCGAAGAGCAGGGCAAACCATTTTTTCATGCGGCCAGCCCTTCTGGCGTCAGGGCGTCGATCTGGCTGCGCCACTGGCTTTGCTCCGGATCGCCTTCGGTACGCTGTCCGTACAGCTGTGCGATTTGCGTACCATCCGCAGCAAACAGCTCCAGGCTGGTGACGTGACCGTCCGCCGTGGGCTTGCGCGTCACCCAGGTCTCCGCGATAGTCTCCTCAAGCAGATGGAGGGTAAAGGTTGGGTTGAAGATGTTCAGCCAGCCCTTCATCGGGACCAGTTTTTCCACCGCGCCGGTGAAGATCTGCACGCAGCCGCGGTTGCCGACAAAGATCATGATCTCGTTACCGTCTCGCCGCGCCGCCTCCAGCAGCTGTGCCAGCGCGCCGTTCTCTACCTTACAGGCCAGGTCGTCGCTCACCAGGCGAAACGCCTGCTGGCGACTCAGGTTGTGGCGCCTGAGCAGGGTGAAGAACTGGTGCACGTCGGTCATGGCGCGCCACTCTTTCTCCACCGTGCCCGCATCGGCCCGTTCCGCGTGAGCGGGGGCGTCGGCCGCTTTCAGCTCCAGCGCGGGGTTATCGGCAAAGATAAAGCGGGTCAGCACGTCGCCCCAGGCGGACAGGTCAGTGTTATCCGTGGCGTAGACCTTCAGCAAAGCGTCGCCCTGACGATCGAAGAACTGAATGCTCTGACGTTCGCCGCGCGGGGTCGTTTCGCTGAGATGAAACGCGCTCGCCCACTGGTTGAGGAACAAACGCAGATCCAGCGCGCGCGGGTTCAGCACCAGCCCGGCATGGCCGCCAAGATGCTGGTTAGTAAACGCCCCGACCTGTTCGTGAACGGCGTATTCGTTACGGCAGATGCACTTTGTTTCGCCCACGGACTCCAGCGCAGCCAGAATGTCGCGCGTTTCACCGCGCAGCCGCCAGGCGTCGTGGCCGACGCGCGCCCGGGCCAGCTCCGCTTCGCGGATGTTCATCAAACCGGCGATGTCGCGCGCGTACTTACCCGGATGCGCTTCTTTTAGCTCAAGCCAGCGTGTGTAGTGACTCATTGTCTTATCCTTCTGAATCGTTGCCCCGAAGGGAATTACCATTGATAACTGACGAAGATCTTGCCGTTGCGGCCATCCTGCGGGATGCCCTGCGGTGACCAGTAGGCTTTGTCAAAGGCGTTCCCCAGCACGAGGGTGGTGGTGATACCTTTGAACTGCTGCTGGCCTTTATAGCTGACGTAGAAATCGTTCACCGCATAGCCCGGCTGCTCGCTGTAGCTGCTGCTGACGTGCGTGGAGCGTTCGACGAAGGTGCCGATCCAGCCCACGGAGAAGCCGCTTTGCGCCACCGGAACGTCCAGCTTGCTGGTAACGGTGTCCGGGTTAATGCTGGAGATATACTCGCCCGTGCCGGTGTCCTTGCCGCGCGTGCGGTTGTAGGCCACGTCGAGGTTGAACAGGTCGGTCGAGTAGGTCGCCATCATGTCCCAGCCCCATATTTTGGCGTCAGGCACGTTATAGGACATGGTCGTGGCCGCCGCAAAATTGACGGTGGTGGAGATGTAATCTTTCGCTTTGGTGTCGAAGTAGCTGGCTTTGAACTCCAGCGCGTCGTTGGCAAGCATCAGGTCGTCGAAGCGCAGCCCAAAACCGAACTCCTGGGTTTCGTTGGTTTCAGGACGCAGGTTCGGGTTTGGCACCCAGTAGTTGGTGTAGAAGCTGCCAATAGAGAAGTGCTTCGAGTCGTTATACATTTCGCCCATGGTCGGCGCGCGGAAGGCCTGCGCGTAAGAGCCGAACAGCATCAGCCAGTCGGCAGGGCTCACGGTTATCCCGGCGCGCGACGACCACTTATCCGCGTTCACGTCGGCGTAACCGTCGCTGCTGCCTCGGTAGTTGTCGTAACGCGTACCGCCGAGAAGCGTGACCGGCAGATCGCGAAGGGTGATCTCATCCTGCAGCCAGCCGGAGCTGAAGTCGATCTTCGCGTCCGGGAAGCCGGTTGTCGCGCCGCCGGGGCGTTGTTCCTGACGGTAGTATTCGCCCCCGTAGGTCAGAAGGTGCGAGGCGAAGGAGTCGCTGAACAGGCGGGTGCGGTTTTCCACTTTGCCGCCTTTGGTGGTCTGCTTGCGGAACTCGCCGCTGCTGTCGATGTTCTGGGCGTTAATCCGCGCTTCGGACCAGTAAATTTTCGCATCGGCGTTCAGCCACTCGTTTCCGGCCGGGGCGATGCGGTAGCCAAGCTGGGCATCGCGCTGGATAGTAGAGCGATCGGTCATCGGGTTACTGCTGCTGGCGTCCGTGGTTTGCGGGTTTTTCGGCTCCCGCGCGTCGTTGTTGTAGTAGCGCAGCGAGCCGCTCAGCGTCTGGGCCGGATCGATTTTCCAGCTTCCCTTCGCCAGCATATTGTTAATGGACTCGTCGTTTGGCGCGGTCGCGCCGTCGCTCTGGCGAATGTCGCCGCGATCGCGGCTGGACCAGGAGACCAGCCCGTCCAGCGTGTCGGTGCGGCCATAGGCGCTGGCCCCCATCCCGATGCTGCGATCGCCCGTCGCGCCGGTCCCGAATACGCGGTAGCCGCTGTTTTTGCCAGTTTCCAGCAGATCGCTGGCGTCGGCGGTGTCATAGGAAATCACGCCTCCCAGCGCGCCGCTGCCGTACAGCAGCGCGGAAGGGCCGCGCACCACCTCGATACGTTTGATCAGCGCCGGGTCAAGGAACGTGCTGTTCAGGTGTCCGGTATCGGTGCCCTGGCGCACGCCGTCTACCAGCACCAGCACGCCGCGGCGGTCGTAGCCCCTGAGGTTGACGTCCTGGCCGTTAGTGCGCCCGGTGCCGTCCAGCGTCAGGCCGGGTACCCTGCGCAGCAGGTCGGCGGCAGAGCTGGTGGTCTGGTTTTCCGGCGCGGTGGCGTCGATGACGCTCACCATCATCGGGGCTTCAAAGGCGCTGCGGGCGTTGCCGGTGGCGGTTACGGTGATATCGTCCGCGGCGGCAGACGCAACGCCCGGCAGGGTGCTGACAATCGCCAGCGCCAGAAGCGACGGGCGTAAAGACGCGGATTGCAGGTGTGGCATAGCAACTCTCCATAAGAATTGAAAAGCGCTGGCTGCCTGGGGATCACCTGGGTGGCTGGCGAAGGTTGTTCTGGTTTATTTAGTCAGAATAAGCTTTCCGGCATTGGTCTGGCGCAACAGATAGTGTTGCCCGTCATGCTCGATAATCACCCGGCCCGCTTCACCGAGCAGGCTCTTACTGTCGATGCGGCGATCGCCGGGAGCAGGGGATGGCGCTGTGTGTGCTTTAGGTTGCGTTGCCGTGCTGTTATCTGTGGGTGACATAATGTTTATAAATAACAATCAATGTAACAATGATAATCATTATCAATAAACTGTATTTTCACAGCAAGCATTTTTGTGAAAATTGTGTGACGGGATCAAATT
Source organism: Enterobacter cloacae complex sp. 2022EL-00788 (assembly GCF_026627565.1). Lineage (NCBI taxonomy): Bacteria > Pseudomonadati > Pseudomonadota > Gammaproteobacteria > Enterobacterales > Enterobacteriaceae > Enterobacter > Enterobacter cloacae complex sp. 2022EL-00788. The sequence goes on from NZ_JAPNMC010000010.1 coordinate 190,256, forward strand.
TGGGGGGAAGAGATGCGGCCTGATGCCCTCACCCTTCTCCCTCTCCCTGTACGGTCCGGGGACATGGTAGACAGGTGTTCGGGGACATGGTGAACACTTTTTAACATCCTTTACCCATGGTGATCGACTTTTTCTTCAGGTCGATCACCCCCACTTTCGTGCTGTACCACC
>NZ_JAPNMC010000011.1:0-155315 GCF_026627565.1 Enterobacter cloacae complex sp. 2022EL-00788
GTATTAAGTGGAACTGATTCAGTAATTTCACGCCCCAGACCAAAAGCCCCCACAGTTAGAACTTTCTTTTGACCGGAATCCCCCCAGGAACTTTGAGCATCCAATAAAGCGCTACTTCCCAAACCGAGGTTTGTGCGAACGTCTGCAGCGTTAGTTGCACCAGTCCCGCCCTGGTCAATCGGGAGAGCACCGTTGGTCCCTTTCTGTGCCAGCTTACCGATGCCGGGGATAGTCACGGGGGTGCCGTTTATAGTTACCGTGATGCTCTGGTTTGCTGAGGTAGTAGCGAACGTCTCCCATGCGCCAATATTCTCGTCATACTCTTTGATGAGCTGAGACATGGCCTGTGCCAGCCCGTCGACCGAGATATTGTCTGATACCAGAATGCCGTACTTCTGGCCGCTGAACGCCGGTGATGCAGCAGGCGTTACCGTCATTGACGTGGCGCTGTTCACGGATGAAATCTGAAACATCTGCACCGGGTTGGACATAACAATAATCGTCTGCCCAGCGCGAACCTGACTGGCGGGTGCCGTCCAGTTCGTGCCGGTGCCGGTTGCGGTGTTTCCGTTAATGGCAATGGTGCCAGTGTTATAAAGCATATTTTCTCCAGGCAATAAAAAACCCCGCCGGAGCGAGGTTTGTTTAATAACGAATTGGATGAATTAAACGTACATGTCAGGTATTACTGGTAATGAGATAGGAGTAACACCCTGGTTCGCCAGCTGGCGATCGGCCCAGCCAACATAAGCTCCTCTGCCGACCCGCAGGCTTCCGTTCTGCATAACCAGCCCATAGTGATAATGGTTGATACGCTGGCCCGAGCTGTAACTGGGTATCCTCAGCCCAAAGCGCCCCACCGGAACGTAGCCTCCGCCGGGAACAGTCTGTGCTGTTGTTGAGGGAGTTAAGTTATTCCCCGTAAACACAAACGGCCTTTTAGCTGTCGAGAACGTACATTGCCCTGCCGCGTTATAAATATTGAGATCAGGATTCGCCGGTACCGGAGCCACCCCTCCTGCAAAAATAACGACATCCACCGTTCCGGTCATAGGCTGGTCAGTGGTGTTAGAACCATCATTCAGGAATATTAACCGGCTGCCGTTATAGTCCAGCGTATACGGGCTGTTCCATTTACAGCACACGAGATATTTACTGCGATCAAACCCGGCAATCGCTGGCGTATTCCATCCGGATGTCCCGACAGTAACCCTCGCCTTATAGATGCACATACCCACGTTTGATGCGGTTGTAATTGACGTAAAATCCGTGCTACTGGCAATGAGCAATCCGATATTTGAAGACTGACTGACGGGAAGAATCTGCCAGATCGTACCGGAGAAGGCCACTTGCGCCGGGTTGGGAAGACCAGGGCTGGATGCACCACTCCATTTCTGCGTCACCGTTGCGCCGGATATGGACACACTTTGCAGCATGAATATCCCGTAATCACTTATTACTGTTTCAGAAGGTATGAACAGCACAGTTGAACCTGCAACATACCCCGAAACGGTGGCCGTAGTACTCTTTCCCACACCGCCCGTTATTGCGCCGCCATAAGACGGGCAGCGCAATCCTGCTGTGATTTCCATTGGCTTACCGCCATCATTAAGATCAATCAGAAGTCCTGAAGGCATAGCACTACCAGCTCCCAAGTACGATGCGGCCACCACCGGGAATGTTAACGGTTATACCGTTGCCATTGATCACCGTTGTGTTCCCGGAGCCATTGAAAGAAAAATTACCATTTGTGGCGTAAATCGAGCCGCGAACGGTCACGTTGTTGAACGTCGCGTAACCTGATTTGTTGATGTGCCAGCCAACGTTCCCGGTACCGTCCCAGGTTGTCGACTGGATGTAGCTGCCGATTTTGGTGTTGTCGATAGTCCCTTCACCAATCACAGTATTTCGGATAATGGTCTGCCCGTTCTGAATAACAAACGGCAGTGTAACGTTGCCTCCGGCCTGAGTCATAACAGCGAAGCGGTCAGCCAGGAAAAGCACCTGGGATTGCATACCAGCTGGCGTGTTCTCAACTCCGATCCCCATCCCAGCAGCGTACTGTCGCCCGTTGGCGTCAACTGCTACTTTGATGTTGTACATCGCACTGAGGTTATTGTTCACGTCAGCCACGGCCTTCGCGTTTACTGTAATGGCAGCACTGTTCTCTCCAGATTTAACCGTTAGGGTGTTAATTTTCGTCGCCGATGCCTGAGTGAAGTCAGCAAGTGTTTCGGTCAGATCGGTGGAGTTGGAGATATTCCCGCCTGCAGACGCATCCAGCGTAACCAGCGCGCGGGCTACGGCCTGGCTGGTATCTGCAATGGTGGTATCTATGCGGTCAATGCTGGCGCTGTTCCCTGCGTTCGTTACGGTTTGAGAACGGCGAGCAGTAACCTGCGCCAGCCCGTTCTGGATAATGGCAATGGCTGAGTTCTTGACCCCGCCCGTCATGCCGTCCATAGACACACTGATGCTGTCGATTCGCTGGCCCAGCGCGGTATCAGCCGTCGCAACGGTCTGCTCAAGCTCTGAGAGGGAAGACGACACTTCACCGACCGTACTCGAAAGCTCATTAACGCTGGTCTGAACCTTCCCGACGTCCTGAGCATTTTTGGCGATATCCTTCGCCTGCTGCTCCAGTTCGTCGTTGGCCTGTTTGATGTCGTCAGCCATACCAGCAATTTTTTCATTGCTGTCCACCGCGTTCTCGATCAGGTACTTGAAGGTATCCGAGTCTCTAATCTCCTCCAAGATCACATCGGTGATGTCGGACACATCGATACTGGCCTGACCGCGCACCCATTCTGTGTAACCTGATTCGTTACCGCTGCGGTCCACCAGCTGCGCGCGGTACCAGAAAATCTGCCCAGCCTTAAGACCCATCTGCTGATATTTGCGCTGCGGGTAAGGCACATCGGCCAGCAGCATTGCATCGTCTTCGGCACCGGTCAGGCTGTACTGAATTTCCGTCTTCAGCGTGTCGTCGGTATTCGCCGGGAATCCCCAATTCAGCTCGATACCGAATACCACGTTTTCAGAAGCGATGAAGCCAACCGGCTTCGGTGGGTTGCCCACTTTACCCGTCAGCGTTTTCTCTTCTGAATAGCCCCATCCGGATGAAATTTCTGCGGCATTAATTGCGCGCACACGCACCAGGTAGCGCCCGGCATAAATCCCCGGTACGTCGAATGACGTGGTGGAGCTGCGCGGCACGTTAACCCAGTTCCCATCGTTGCGGCGCCATTGCGCTTCATAGGCGATAGCGTTCTGCGCCTGGTCCCAGCTCACGCGCATCGTTTCGACGCTGATATTTTGCTGCACCACAGAAAACGAGCTGATCACAATGTTCGCAGGCGACGACTGATTACCTGGCGGGATCACGCTCACCGGCCGCTGGTCAATGATGGCCCCGCTATCAATGCGATCGAATTTATCCGGATCGTGATTTGCACCGACGATAGTGAACGTGCCGTCATTATTATCAGTTACCGTAATAACGCGATACTGCTGTGCGTAGAGCTCATCAGACTCAATGACCCATACGGCCTCAGCCACAGGCGTTTCGCTGTAAGCGGTCGTAACGGTCACTTTATTGCCCATAATCGACTGAATGGTGCGTGACTGTGAAACACCCGACGGAAGATTGACAATCATCCTGTCGGCTGCCGAAGCATCCGGTGCCCTGTCCAGCGTCAGCACGCGACCATTCACCGCAGAGATACGGCCGCCCAGGTCGCGCCCGGAGAGATTTCGGTCCGCTACAGCGATTACATAGCCAGGCTGCGGAATGTTGCCATCTTCCCCTACATTGAAAGTAACAACGCGATCTTTGTTGTTGGTGAGGATCCCCCATCGCCCTTTCCGATTCGCTTCTGACTGACGGGTACAGCCGATCGCAGTTATCTCAAGTTGATTAAACCCATAACGCGCAACCAGCGCCTGCTCAAAAACAGGCTCCATCGCATCAGAATAAGCGTTATCAGGATCAGACCAGGACACCAGCGCATTCGTGTAACGGTTCTTTGTGGTGCTGCTGGAATAGGTAAATCGCCCATCAATAACGTTCGCATGCGTGTATGTAAAATCGACATCTCTCGGCATGTCCGCCAGCGCCACAATCTGATCGTCGCCCCAGTAGGTCATCCCACGGAAGATTGCAGCAAAATCACGCAGGACAGTATAAGCGTCGTTGCGTTCCTGAATGTACACGTTGCAGGTATAGCGTGGTTCGGTACCACTTCCGCCTTTGCCGTCCGGTACCATCTGATCGCAATACTGTGCAACCTGGTAGAGCGTCCATTTATCAATGTTGGCCGTTGTAAGACGATCCCCAAGTCCGAAACGATCGCTAACCACCAGGTCATAGAAAATCCATGCAGGGTTATCGGTCCAGGCCCATTTAAATGTCCCAGCCCACGTACCGCTATACGTGCGGGTTTCGGGGTCGTAAGTATCCGGAACGCGGATAACGCGGCCGCGGGGCTCGCAGGAGATCTGCGGGATAGAACCGTTAAACTGGCTGGAATCGAATTCGATATAAAGCAGCGCTGTGTTTGGATAGCGTAATTTGGCGTCAATTACCTCAGTGAAGCTCTGCAGCATCATCGTATCGCCGATCTTCGCGCTGTTGGCATCAGACGTAATCTTACGCAGTCGGATTGTCCAGGTACTGCCAGCCTGAGGTAAATCAATACGATGGCTGCGCTCGTAACCTGACGTCGTTTTGCCGGTTACGCTTGTATTGAGTACCGTCTGCCATGCGCCACCGTCCGTCTGCAGGTCAATCGCATAATTAACCGAGTAACCGACCAGATCGCCGTCGTCCTCCTGCTTGAAAAGCGAAGGCCATTTCAGGCGCAGGCGAACCGCTGAAAGCTGCGTATTGGTAAACGTGCGCGTCCACGCTGTAGCGCTCGATACCTCAGTTCCCACGTTGATTTCGTTTTCGGTACCGGGTATGCCCTGAATATATTTTTGCGCCTGAGTTCCCGCGCGAAATTCCCACGTAACGCCGCTGAAGTTTTGAGAGCCGTCAGCATTCTCCAGAGCCGTTCCGTCCAGGTAGATATCTTTCGCCGTCAGTTGCCCTGCAAATTCCCCCTCTCCCAGTGCAACAAGGATTTTTGCCTTTGCTACAGATTGCAGATCGTCAGGCTGTTCGGTAGGGGTTCGTGAACTCGAGCTGCCGCCCTTGCGGCCCTTTATAGCGATTGCAGTTGCCATATTGCGCCCATAAAAAAAGCCACCCGAAGGTGGCCTGAAGAAGGTTTTTATTTATTGCTGGTCTTCGACATAAATCCCGGCAGAAATAATCGCGCCGCCGATTCGCCGGCGGCCATAAAGAAGTGGTACCGGATTCCCCTGAGCTGTCGTGTTTGTTACTCCACCAAAGGCGTAGCTGGCTTGGTTATCCGCAGATTGCTTACTGGCGAGCCCGGTTGTCTGTGGAGAAAGCATCTGGACTACGCCGCCGATCGCCATTGATGCCCCAATCCCCGCCACAGCACCCCATCCACCAGCGAAAGCGGTACCACCAATCCCGATCGCGGCCCCTCCCGTGACGAACGCAGCAACAGCGACAAGGGCAGCCCCGAGGATTGTCTGAAACACCCCGGCTCGCTTACTGCCGATGATCACCGGCACGATGCGGATTTCCTCTGTGCTCCTGTCCATATTAAGCTCATCGTTTAAGAGGTTTCGTTTCCCGCTGAATACCGCATAAGTTAAACCTCGTTGCTTACTGGTATTCAGGAAACGCTCAAAACCCGGCACGATAACGCTCAGGGCGCGGATGGCCTCTTTTGGTGAAGCTACTGATAAACGATATTCACGCCCGAAGGTGGCGCCTAGCACGCCGTACAATCGAATTGTGCGGACCGGCTCAGCATTGAGTAATGCAACCATTTTTCCTCCATAAAAACTGTCACAGGCAGTTATCAGAAACAGTCTTTAAAGCGCAGTATTTTCATTGTGCGCTCACGCCAGTAGCCGCCATACGGCACGCGCTGGCTCAGATGCCCATAAAGGTGATGCAGTAGCATGTTGCCTTCCAGCAGAATCCCCGCATGATTCCACTTATCAGCCTGAACCTGCATGATCACCATATCGCCAGGTTTTGGCGGCCCGTCGAATTCACGGAATCCGCACTCATACCAGCAATCCTGATAGAAGTTGTCCGGATAGTCGTTTTCCCACCAGGGATAATCGACCCGGTAATCGTGAAGCTCTATCCCGTACGTTTGCCGGTAATAGCTCATCACCAGCCCCCAGCAGTCAAAGTGACCAAGCACAAACGGACGCTCGAGCAACGGCAGTTCTCCACGCGGCTGGATGGTCCGTAAATCCCCCTCCGGCCAGCTCACGATATGCCAGGGTAAAAGGGTTGCATCGCATTGCGCTTTATCCAGTTCGCTCGGTTGCGTCGAGGCATCAGGGTGACTGTGAGCGATAGCTATGACCTTCCCCCAGTCCTCAGCAGCTGCATAGTCTTCGGGGCAAAGGACAAAATTGTCCTCCGGCGCCGCGGCAAGATTCCGGCACGGGAAATAACGTTCAACACGGCTTTTTTGCGCCACCACGCCGCAACACTCACGAGGATACTCGGCTGCAGCATGGGCCATAATCGCATCGATGGTTTTCTGACGCATATCAGCTCCTGATCAAAGACGTGCCCGGAAAACCACCGAACGAGAGTTCGTTATTTTCGCCGAATCGAAGTTTGCAGGCCGTTAGCGTGCCGTTGCATTCATCCAGCGACGGATCACTCACCGGGTTGTTGTTTTTGTCGAAATAGCGGGTACCGGCATAGTCGCAGCCGTCGCCGGTGCGATATTTATTCCGGATACACCAGGTACACAGAGAATGAAGTTGACGTGTAGGGATCATCTTTCCCTGTAACGACATTGGGCTATCGAGTACGAATTCGATACTTTCGCCCGGAATTTCGCTGCTTTTGCTATCAATGTAAAAAACTCGTTTTCTGACCTGTTGCGGATCAGCTGTTGCGTTACCTTCTGGGAAGTTCTTCGCATCGAGATAATGCGAATAAGTGTCATGGATAGTGACTTTCGCCTGTAGCATATCGTCATAGGCAAGGCACAGCGCTGTAATCTTGCTATCGATATCAGCGACCGTGAGCGTTGGCTGGGCACTGTTGCCGTCTGTGGAGGCTTCAAGCCCTTCAATTTGATACGGCCAGGCGGCATATTCTTCCCCCTGCCACCAGATGCTTTTCGCCTGCAGCTTTGATTCATCACCACCAGCGGCGGCGATTTCTTCTTCCGTGTGCGGGAGGTTGTACGCGTGAAATCGCAGTACATCATCCACGCCGAAAGTAGAGCCATCAACTTCTATAAGCCGGACTTTGTTTCCGGGCTCAAGGCTTTGATAGTCTGCTGTGATCATGGTGCGTACGCCTGTTTGAATGTTGCGGAAATGGTTATGACTTTGCTGGATAAGGGCTGTGACTTGATTGATTCGGCCTCGATACGATACAGCCCTGTTTCGCCAACTGGAGATGTCCAGATGAATGATTTGGTGACGTGAGAACGAAAGAACTTCAGGGCCTGAAGCATGTCCGCTTTTTTCCCCGTGAGTGTTACAGGCCAAGACTGCTTTTCAGGATTAATGCCCTCCCCGGCGATCTGCTCATAGCCGTCTCCAAAGGTTGCAGAGCGCGTTTTAAGGCTGAACGATCCTTCCATTCCCGCCTGTATCTGTGTTCGCCAGGTGAATGTTTCCAAGGCCATGTTTGCTCCATAAAAAAAGCCACCCGAAGGTGGCTTGTGATAGTAGAGAAGAAGATTAACGGGTTTCACAACCAAGCTGAGACTTGTCGATAATCTGCGTGCCTTCAACACGGTAACCATATGTGCCGAACAGAAATGCGTGGTTTAATTGATAAATAACAACATCGCTTAGGCCTACGGAACACTTATCTTTTTCAATAGCTCGATCCATTGCAGTTTTAACGCTTGGAATGCCCAGCGGGAAAATAACAATTGGAGCTTTGTCTTCACCAGTCACACGTTGACCTTTTTCAAACTTAGCTGCGTTCAGATTGTAATTTTTGGTACTACCAACGGTCATATCAGCAACACGAACAGTACAGCCAGACAACATTAATGCCCCAAGAGCTAAAGCCACTACCTTCTTCATTTTAAGTTTCCTTTAATTGCAATCGGAAACATCTTAACACGATGAATAATATGTTCAAAAAAAACACCAAAGTGTCTTATCTTGATTTTGTTGCATTCCAGATGAGGCCGCCTGGCTGAAGTTGTTTGGCAATCCCAGCACGAACAGACTGATCAATGGTCTGCTTATAAGCCCGAGTAATAGCATCGTTGTTACCAGATGCCTGCTGCTGAGTGTTCTGGTTATGAACGACCACGGACGTTTGAACGGTTACACCGCCAGTTGCCGAAGATTGCAGCCCATACATCGGGGCATGGCCAACATAGCCGCCGTTTGCATACCCCTGAGCACCTCGCATAAGCGCATAAAGATTACGGACACCCAGTGCACTGGTCGCTTCCTTCGTAAACACAAACTCACCGCCGTGAACCACGCCTTTCGGTTGGTACTTACCACCATCACCGGTGTAGCCACCGCTATCGAATCGCGGCACCAGACCGCCATCAGAGAAACCAAAGAACGCACCGATACCCGTTCCACCAAAGGCTGACTTCATTCCATTGACCAGAGCCAGTTGCGTCAGCATCTGGGCGATACCCTTCAGGAAAGTAGACAGGAAATCAGAGAAGTTAGATTTACCAGTAGTAAAAAAGTCAGTGAGCGTGCTGGCCATCCCGGTGAACGTATTGCTGGTAATCGTCTGAACCTGCGAGTAAACATCGGTCGCGCTGTCTTCAAATTCAGCCCAGCCCTTTTTCGCGCCAGTCAGCCAGTCTCCACGTAACCTGTCCTCTGCCTCATAGTAATCATTCGCCGCTTTAAGCTGCTTCTGATAACCCTCGTCGTCAAGCGAACCGCCAGCATTGTTCCAGCCAGCGGCAAGCTGACTCTTTGCCAGTTCACGTTGTGCCTGACGGTCACTCATCCCGGCACCGTTCACTAATGCAGCCTGCTTCTCTGCCATCTGCGTAACGTATTTCTGCGAGGTATCCATTCGCTTGTTCAGCTGTTCCTGAGCGGTAATCTGATCACCTAACAGGGCTTTCTGCCGTGCCAACTGAAGCACCTGGTCTTTACTCGCCAGCAGGGATTTCTCCTGCTTTGTCAGTGAACGTGAACGCGAGGCCTCCTCCAGCACCTGAAATTTCGCTTCAGTCGTCCACAGTTCTTTGCGCTGCTGGCTGATAGTGTCGTTCAGCCCTTTATGCTGCTGCAGCGCGCGTAACTGTGCCTGAAGCGCCAGTAATTCGGCCTGGGCAGCATCCGTGCTGCGATCGCCAGCCGATAAAGTGCCCTGCTTTCCGGTTTTGGTCTTTTTGCCAAAAGCAGCGACTCCTTCCCGATCCTTCTGGGTGGTTGCGGTACTTATCTTTCTGGTCGTATCGAGGTATTTACCTGCACTGATATCAGCCGCATCCCAGTCTTTTTTCAGCTGAGAGACGCTGTCACCATATGCGCCGGCCATTTGTTCGTTGTAGTCCTGCCATCCCTGCAAAGTATCTGTTTTCGCCCAGTCAGGAACGAGGTTAATCGCGGCAGCGATAGAGGATGAAATGATCTGGTTCAGCTTCTGGAAAACGATCGCAACGCTGTAATAAATTGCGTTGAATTCCTTCAGTGTGTTTGATGCCAGCTCAGCTACCCACTGACCGATACTCTGCATGGCCTCAGACGCCCAGCCCTTGATATCCAGCCACAGGCGACCAAACGGTGTCAGCGAGTCGTAAGCCTGCTCCCCACGTTTTGCCATCGTATCGCCAAACAGGTCCATAGCCTGCGTAACGGCCGCGGTCTGGTCCTTTTGCTTTATCAGATCGTCAACATGCTTAAGTTGTGAAACGGTCAGGAAATTATATTGTTCGTTGAGACTCTGCAGCGCTTTAACAGGGTCTTTTTCGATGTCCTTATAGGCTTTGGTGATGTCCTGCGCCGAGACTATACCGGTCTGAACCGCCAGCGCCGTGGAGCCCGCTGCTTTTTCAAGTTGCTGCTGTGTCAGCGATCCCATGCCAACCAACTCAGTCATCAAACTCTGAACGGTTCCTACAGTAGCGCCAGTAGAGGCAGCAATAGACTGGGAGGAAGCCATGATCTGGAGCGCTGACGTGCCGGCAATATTGCCAGTCCTGATAATGGCCTTGTTGATTTCGTCGTAGGCGGTGAAGTAGTCCGAGCCCGCTTTGGCCGCAATCAGCACAGCACCGGCCAGGCCACCAATGGCCACTCGGGCAGGGGTCACCATCGACAACATCGCTTTCAGCGCATTGCCTACACCGCCAAACGAGTCACGGAGCTGACCGCCCTGCTGAATAGCAACCATATAAACCGGCATACCGGAAGCCAGTGAGGTCACAATGTCGGTAATTTGCATCGGGAGATAACGCATAGCATTGCGGTATTGTCCCGCGCTGATAGCCCCAGACTTCCACGCTTCCTCCTGCTCTTTCAGCTTTGCGATCATTGGTGCAGCACGATCGGATACGCCGAGCTGGACAGCTTTTAGCTCTAACAGTTCTGCGCGTGTTTTTCCGATTGCTGTAACCTGCTCCTCCAGCGAATCGATAAAGGTTTTACCCGCTGCAGCTGCACGCTGCGCTGCCTGAGCCTGCTCAATGCGAGCCCGCCCCTCTGCGGTTTCAGACTCCATTACCTGTGCCAGTTTTGCACGAGTAGTCTCAAGCACGCTGTTGTAACGAGTAAAATCCTCGTCTCCCACCAGCCCTTTACCGCGAAATTTCGCCAGGCTCTCCTGGATAGTGTCCAGTTCATCCAGCGCCTTGTTTACCGGGCTGATTTTATTCAGCAGGTTCTGCAGTTCCTGACGCTGCTGCTTCAGGCTTTCGCTGTTTTTCTTCTGGTTATCGATACCGGTGCGGAACGTGCTGTTCAGGTCATCCGCTTTACCTGCCGCGGCGGACGCGGTCTCCTGAAAGCGATCCAGTGCCTGGTTACCACGCTCCAGCTCACTGGTATTTACGCGCAGAGAAATCGTGGCGATATCGTTACTCATTCCGCCCTCTCTTTATGCATAACTTTTAGTGCGGCGCTCTCCATGATTCGGATGTCCGAAAGCGCGGTTGCCTCGTCCTCGACGTGGTGCAGGCGCATTACCCAGGGCAGCACGTTGTAATCAAGCCCTGATGCCCCTCCCATACCCGTGCGCCACTGCGTGCTGACAGCCTGAAACACCAGGAATGAAGGCCATACATCTGGCCATACGTCGATGTATTGATCGTCGTAGTCATCCGGCGAAAGACCATAGGGCGCCAGGTCTGCCGCTGTGGGTTCAGGCGTATAGAATGCAGAGGCAACCGCTATTAGTTTTTTTCGCGCTGCCCCATCAGCTCGCGGTAGTAGGTTTCCGGAATGGCCTTCATTGCCGCCGGATAGTTTTCAAGCAGTACCGACAGATTCTCCGCGTTGAACGCATCGGGAAGTGCCCAACCAGAAATGATTTCCATTAGAAAATCAGTGGCGGTTTTGCCTTCGAGTCTTTCCAGGTCAGCTAGTTCTTTAAGCGGCTTGTGATTAAACGTGAACGTCAGCACGCCATCCTCATCCCCGGCACGGGGAATCGAGACATTGGCCTTAAAAGTAGGTTTGGGCTGAAGAGTGAATTTGGTCGCCATTGATACCTCTTACGAAAAAAATGCCTCCGCAAAGGGAGGCAAAGATAGTGAAAGTTCTGACGGGTCAGGCGGCAGCGTCGGTCAACTTATAGAACGTCATCGCCGGTGACTGCAGGTTCAGCACCACACTCACTGTCTCTACCTCGTTAACCGCAGTAGTCGGCGTGTCGTCAAAAGATGCCGTGGCCGCCCAGTAACGGTTTTCTTTCGCCTTCGGCACGTACATGTACGCCGCCACAGTCTCTTCGTCTTCGTCCAGTTGGCGCAGCAACGGATATACCGGGAGAGTTGAGTCGTGAGCGATCGAGTAGGTCTGAGAGACTGCGGATTTATAGGTGTTCAGGTTGCGCTGGCGATCATCGCTGAGGAACTGAATCTGCGTGGTGTTCTGATCACCACCTGATTTCGATACCTCAGTGATTTGTGGCAGTTCGGTCCATTCTTCAATTTTGCGAATGGAGCCGGAACCACCGCCCGCCGCGTATTTGTTTTTGTTGGTGGTATTGATGTTGCGAAGAGTGACAGCATTCTCCGCAATCGCGTCGATTTTCGCGATAACGTTATCAATACCCGACCAGTTGCAGTTCACGTGAACGATATCGCCGACCGCGATATCGTCTGCGGCGCTGACGGTGATCACCGCGTGCTCAGCATTCGTCGCGCCGGTGAAAGTAATGGCCGGGCCGTAGCCCGACGCCAGATAAACATGAGCGCCGTTAGGCAGTGCAAAGCCCATAATGATTTCTCCTTCAGAAACGGGAAAACCGGCTCAAGGCCGGTCAGTTGTGGGACATCAGAGGGGAATCAGCTGGTAATGTCTGCCCGATAATTCAGGCTGACAGGAACGGTGTAGGACACAGGTGTAGGGACGCCGCGGAATATGCCAGGCGCGCTGCTAATCCAGCAGGTAAAGTCTTTGCCTGCAATTTCCAGCCCCTCGGGGAACAATTCCGCTACTCTGCCCGCCAGGGCAACGACGGAGGTACGGCCGGAGCCGGCTGGCGCTACGACATTAATCTGGTACACGCCTGAATAAGTCCGGCAGCGTAATCCGAGATCGATTGTTCGCGGCGTAACGGGCATATCGTGAACGGCCAGGTACATCTCGTTAGCAGGAGGTGTGAACGGCACGTTCTCCCATGCAACCGAAATGCCCTCGGCATCGGCCCAGGCACCCAGTCTGGCGGCCAGTGCAGATGCAATATCTGGAATCACTTAGTCACCTCCCTGACAGCTTCCTCAAAGAAGCGTTGAAACTCAGCTGCAGTTATGCGGACCATGCCGCCCGGAGCCTGTGTGGAATGCCCCATTTCAAGCGGGTAGGCATAGGGCACGTTGTTGCAGAAATAAATGGCCTTCATCCCGACTTTGAAGAGCGACAGCGTGTAGTTCCCGGCCGCTTTTGTCAGATCACCTGTCTTATCAACCCGGCCTGTCTCGTCAGTCGTTGGCGCATCAAAGGACACCTGCCAGTTACCGCGAAAGCGTCCGCCCGTATACCCTGGCGGTGCTTTGATATCCATCCCATCCACCACCCGGGCTTTTTTCTTCAGTCGCCCGGTTTTGGTCAGTTTGTCGGGATTGGCGCGCTGCGCCTCGTTGTGGTCGAGAACAGCGCGATTATAGGAAACGGCTGTCTGGTTAACTTCCCACAACTCCGGGTTGCCCACTGGAGACATCACCACCAGCTGGTTAAGGATTTTGATTCCGACGGCGCGCACCACTGCTTCCTGATTCGTTTTCGCCTTGTTAACGAAAGCCGTGATTTCAGCCAGGAAAGCCGCATTCTCGCCCATGTTATGCCCTCAGTTGCACTTTGTAGCAAAGCACCAGTGCAGCAGGTTTTGCCGGGTTCGGTTTGACAACACGGTAGGCTGTGCCGTCAATATCAACCACATCGCCGATTTTAATTTCCTGCTCTGCCGTAAAAACGATCTGCACATCGCCGTTAACGATGACCGTTCCATCAATTTCGCCTGGCGCGTATTCAGTCTTCACGCCCACAGCAGTAAAACGTACCGCTTCAGTTTTATGCTCAACGCCACCAATAACCGTTATCGAACCTTTACGGGTGACGTTGTACGCCACGCCGTTCTGCCTGAGCATGCGCGTCGTTCTGGCCTGCATACGTTGGTAATCAATCGCCATATCAGGCCCTCTCTGCAAATGCATTGATGGCGTAACCACGACCACCAGCGAGGTCGCCCAGCAGCGCCATAACGGTAGGATAGGAAGGGGTGAAGACTTCACCATCGGCAACCGCATAGGTCATGGTTACGGCGCCTTCGACACGTTCGGTTTTAACCGCGGCCTCACGAACGCTTGAAAGCAGATCGCCCTCAATCGCCTCGATAGCCAGCATGCATTGTGCGGAGGTAACCTGCCGCGGCACTTGGTCGGGTGGGAAATCATGACCATCCAGAATGATATTCGCCCGTGGCCAGGCCAGCGGCTGTCGAGGGTCTGCTTTTGAGCCAACCCAGTCCAGCCCCTCCAGGTAATCCATCGCCTTAATCAACAAAGGAGTGAGCTTGTCAGGTAGTTCAATGCCGCGTATTGCCGCAAACGAGGCAAGATCCTCTTCACTGGCGTAGCTGTTGGCATCAGAAGAGGTGATATCGGTATTGATCATCGAATAATCCTGTTTATGGGGCTTTCGCCCCATTCGTTATTCTCCGGCAGGCGCAGTAAAGGTGATCAAATCAGTGGTTTTCGCCACACCTTCAACCGTGCCGGTTACCGTGAAGGTGCCAGCAACGTCTGATGTGAGTTTCACCGTTGCACCACCAGCAGAGCCTGTTTGAGAACTGGCCGTGCTGAGCGTGCCGCCCGTTGAACTCCATGCAACAGTTTTACCGGAAACACCTGCGCCGTTTAGCGTGTACTTCAGGGAAATGGTGACCGCATCGGTGCTGTCAGCGGTTGCGGAGGTTTTATCCGCTGACAGCGTTACTCCCCCACTGCGGATTCCAGCTTAATCAGCACGCCAGCCGTAGATTTGTTGCTGGTGAAGTGCTTCTTCCAATTACCTGCAGTTCCGATTTTGGTCAGGTCTGGGTTATCGCCTTTGGAGGTATCCCAGCTGTAACCCAGCAGGTCGACATTCACCACGCCTTCAGCGCGGTATCCGATAGCCAGGTTTTCCTGGTCGTTGATGTCGTAGGAACGGAAGCCCGGCGCCTGAGACTCGGTGACGGTAACCGCTCCGGCCACCAGCCCAAGGATCGCATCAGCATCCATAGTGTCGGTAACCAGTACAGGTTTACCCAGCGTGCCCGGCTGCCCGCCGTAAACCACAACGCCTGCTTCTTCGTAGATTTTGTTGGCAATCGCCTCATCCACGATGTCGAAGTAAGTGGCGGAGTGCATAACGAAGAGCACCACACGGTTGAACTTATCGCCGTATTTGCGCAGGCCGCGCGTCAGAGTCTTTTTACCGTCAGTCTCAATGTCGGCGGTTACGACCATGTCGGCGTTAGCGCCAATCGCCGCAGTCAGCGCTTTCAGACCATATTTCACGTAGCCTTCCAGC
This sequence comes from Enterobacter cloacae complex sp. 2022EL-00788, assembly GCF_026627565.1. Taxonomy (NCBI): domain Bacteria; kingdom Pseudomonadati; phylum Pseudomonadota; class Gammaproteobacteria; order Enterobacterales; family Enterobacteriaceae; genus Enterobacter; species Enterobacter cloacae complex sp. 2022EL-00788. The sequence continues at coordinate 15,301 of NZ_JAPNMC010000011.1, forward strand.
GTCGCGTCAGCCACATCAGTGCCGATTACTTCGGAGAACTCGTCAACCGAGCGGCCACGGCGTTTGAATGCTTCTTCAGTCGTTTCGTATGGACCGTATTTCCACGGCGCTTTGACGGAGACGGCTTCACCTGCGCCAATCTTCTTACCCGTCACTTTTTCGGTGGAGTTAACATCACGCGATTCGATCGAGCCGCCCACCTTGTAGAAGGCACGTTTGCGGAAATCACCTTCAATAAGCTCGTTATCCAGCAGAATCGCCCCGTTGGAAGAGGCATTAAAGATTGCCAGGTTATCCTGTCGGCGCTCAAGGAAAGCGGTCTGAGCCAGGTCGTCATAAATAATCAGGTCGGTATTAACAGTCGTCATTCGGGAAACGCCTTATTTCGGAAGTTTGAGGAAGGCCTGCTGGCCATGCTTGCGGATGTAGTCCGCTTTGTCGCTGGCGCTCATTTCGGAACGTTTCAGGCTGCCACCGCCGTTTGGTTTGTGTACGCCCGCGCCGGTACCTTCTGCACGTGGGAACAGATGCGGAGCCGTCTCCTTAAGAGACTCCGCCCACTCAAGCGGGCTTAGTGGAGTTTTGCCGTCTTTACCGAACAGGACATCGCCATTTGCATCAACTGCTACGGCCTCGCCTTCGTCGTTGAGCTGGAATGTGCCTTTGGCACGCAGAATCAGATCGTCGGATGCTTCCGGCAGCGCGCCAGCTTTTAAGGCTGCTGCACGGATTGCATCGCCCAGAACCCGGTCCCGGAATTTGTTGGAGAACGCTTCGGCTTTGTCGGCGCGTTCATTTGCGGCTTTAATCTGCTTATCAACGTCAGCACGCAGACGCTCGGTGCGCTTATCGAGCACCTCATCAATTTTCCCGGCGGCAATCAGCTTTGCCTCTTCGTCGTCGGAAAAACGCTGGAGGATCCCACGTACAGCATCAGGATCGATACCATCGAAGCGTGACAGGGTTTCTTTTTGCTGCTTGATGGTGCCCAGCAGCTCAGAGTTTTTCGATTTCAGGCCTGTAACTTCGCTGGTCACGCGCTCATCAATAAGCTTCTGGATTTCTGGCGTGATTTCGATACCACCGCCACCGCTGCCCTCTCCACCACTTTCTGGTGCGTAAAATTTCAAGAGCATGTTTCGAATTAACATAATTTCCCCTTGGGATTTTGCCGGGCCTCGCCCATAAAAAAGCCCCAGCGGATGCCAGGGCGTGAAGTATGAAATGGTTGTTAGATGTCAGTGCCTGAGAGCTGCTTCAGACGTTCCAGGCTGATCCATTCGCCTTTGTCTGTGAACATATCAGCCAGGTCGATTTCACCCGTGCGGAAAAGACGGCCACGCTCGGCACCCAGAACCTGATCCTGCCTTTGAGCTGACTGACGCGCGAGCCATTCCAGATACGAGGTTTTCCCCGGTACCTGTCCATCCATGCTGGCACGAGTGCCCTCGTCCATCTCGTCGATCTCAATGCCGAGTTCGCGCCAGGACTTGAGAATTAGGGTTTCAGTAGAACGGCAGCAGAAATGAATTTTCCCTGGTCCCTGCAGATAAGGCACCTTATGCCCGACCGGTTTGTTATCCAGGGTGTAGCGCAGCAGGTCACGAATAATGCAGTCATGGCTTGTTTTATTGTCCAGCGTAGACAGCCACTGTTTGCCTTTCACGATATCGCTGTTGGCGCTGGTAAAGCTGTTACGCGCGGTGGCGGCCAGATGATTAACGGCCGTTTTAGCGATGCTGGCGGCGTTTGCCCTGCTCATCTGCAGCGCGCCGTCGCGATAATCTTTATTGGCGTGGCCGCGAACATTGCGCGCGATTGTTTCTACCGTGTCGCCGGCAAGATACCCCCTGCGGACGGCGTTCACGATCCGCGCCAGCCTGTCCGATTCCAGATTATCCGCCCACTCACTCAGCAGCCGCCCCTGAAAGGGTTGCGCCATCGCTGCGGCATACACCATATCGGCGGTGATGCCCTGCAGCGGATAGTGAGACAGAACCTGTGATGGCAGAAGGGAATCGAACAGGCTCAGCTGATAACTGGCTTCGTTCTTTGCCAGCGCCACCAGCTCACCCTCGAGCCCTGCCTGCATGGTAGCTACGGCCTGATGATTAAGTTCGCGTACGCTGCCCAGTAAACTCTGCAGACGGCTAACGGTGAAGCTCTCAGGAGGCAATCTGTCCAGCGCATCCAGTAGACGTGCCGACAGGTCAGCATCCGTCTCGTTAAGCAACTTCACCATCCGGTTTGCCACGCCGGTGGCGTAGCGGCTTAACCAGATGGAATGTGCGATTGATTCATCGCGCAAGCTTTCGTTTACTGTTGCCATATCAGCCACCGGTCAATGTGGGGGCTTGGTTGCGAAGTGCATCAATCACTTCGTCCGGGCTGTCTGCCGGGTCGATAAGGTCAAGCTTCTGCAGTGCGCGAATCATATCGCTGTCGCGCAGCGCACCGGACTGCCAGGCATTGACGATTGCCGTCACCATGCCCGACTCGGCAACCTTCGCAATGAATTCCTGGTTGATCGTGTAGCTCGTCGATTCGCCCTTGATGCCGAGATATTTCGCACACCAGGCAAGCGCCAGCGTGTAGGCCTCAGAAACGTTTGAAACGCAGATACCGAGCACGGATGTTGAGGATGTTTGCTCACCGCTCGCCTGGGTAGCAGTCTTCGCCGTGGCGTTCTGCTCAATCAATCGGGCGCCCAGCTGCACCATGTAATCGCGTTTGCTGTCCATGGCCTCTTTAGCCAGCATGTTCGGCTGTGCCTGGGCATAACCAAATGAGCCCTCCTTGGGAAGCAAAAGCGGTGATCGGGAACCAATTTTCACGCCCTTCTTCTCGAGGTGATCGCGCCAGCCGGTATCAAGTCCAGTCATATACGGCTGCACCTGTCCACAGAACCACACGCTGTCCTCATAGTCAGCGCTGTTTCGGTAATGTCCGTGGTTTATCTCCACCAGCGCAGCCAGCGGGGAATCATCGATAGTGGGATCGTTGTTCTGAGCACCGACAAAGGTGAACGGTATTTCGTCCCAGTAGTCCTTTCCTTTCGGCTTAGGGTGGTACTCACTGTCAACGGTGTAGGTTCCGCTTGCGGTGCCACCAGCCCGACGCCATACACGGCATATGAACCGCCCTTCTTCCAGCGCCAGCTCGCGGTACTGGATTTCATCCTTGTACGCGTAACCATCTGGCTCTTCTACGCATTCGCGCAGGACCACAAGCACCAGCTGATCGCGTCCGTTAATTCGCTTTGTTCGCCAGTTGATAATGTTCTCTGCCGGATAGCGGAGGATGATCGCCTCATCGGATGCTTCTGCGTAGTCAACATAAAGTCCCTCTCGTGCCACCTCCAGGACGTTCTCGGTCACCAGTTGCGACTGCTGGTAGATGCTGGTACCGGCCCCGTCAGCATTGTCCAACAGGTATTTCAGCTTTTCAGGACCGTTAAACGTGGGGTCCTTGCGATATGCCATCCCAAGCATGCCGATCTTCGTATTGCCGGCAATGGCGTAGAACACAGCGCGGCTCAGATAGTCCTCATTACGCTTTTTATTGCGTAATGATTTATCGGTTGGGTCGAGATACGGCAGATACTTATTACCTGCCGCTTTTACGGCCTCGGCCCCTTTGCAAAAGTCCCTGTATTTCCGCCAGGCAGCAGAAGCCGCCCGGTGTTCTGGTCGAACCCAGGTGATGTCGTCGTTTGCCATATCAGAAAGTGGTGCCCATGGTGATTGAGTATGCCGGTTTCACGATCGGGTAATCCTTCACGATGAAGTACCCACCAGCATCATTGGGGTGATCGTTATCAGCTGATTTGTCCGGTTCGCCATTGGCCGCCCAGATTTGCTGTTCGAGGCTTTCGGTGTAAACCGGGCAGTTCTGGACGTTGACCAGATAGCGGCGTTCGCCGTTGGCGTTACAGAACATGGCGTTCATCGAGTTGATACGGTCCTTAACCGGCGGGTTGGCATCATCAACAATGACGCTGAATCCGGCTTCGTTGAGCTGGGCGATATCGGTCTTACTGGCGTTCTGGGATTTACGGGAATCGCCTGAGGCATCCGGGTAAATATAAATCTCCCGGTTTTTCACATAGCGGCCATCCTCGTAGCGCCAGAATTCCTCCTGAATGCGCTTAATCATTGCCGGCGTGTCGTAGACCTTCACGAGTTCACGAACCGCACGCGGCAAGCCGTTACGCTTTACGTGAACAATCGCGGCCATTTTCCCCACGTTGAAGTCCATACCGATAAACAGCGGATCCCCATCCTGAATCTCGTCAGAACAGTTATTCAGCTTACGGTTGAACGTATGGTAAATGGTCCCGCTGTTGAGGTTGGTGAACTTCCCTCGCAGATAGGCCTGAATCAGTTCGTCAGGGTATGAGCTCAGAAGCGATGGAATGTAGTCAGGCGGCAGGTTCTTCGCGTTGTCGAACGTGCTGGCCTGAATCAGTCCATACAATGCGGCAAGCTCTGTTTTTTCACGCACCGCCTTCACGAACTGCTGGTAGACGAACTTGAAGCCCTCCGGCGTAGTCGTGACATCGATGCCGTTACGCAGTCCATCAACCTTATAGCGCATACGAGCAATTATTTTTCGCCATGCCTGCTGTGCTTTGGCCGCCGCCATGACATCCAGTTCATCCACCATCGCATTACCAATTTTGAAACCGACTATTGAGCCGGGCTTCTCCATTGAGCGGCAGATGGTTGTCCCGCGGTACCGTCGCCCCTCGTAGAAGTGAACCTCTTTATTCCCCTCGTTGATTTTGACGGTTAGCCCCCAATCGAAGGCTACCTCTTCAATTGTCGGGTAGAAGATGTCACGAATCTGCGGGTACGTTGGCGCGAAATACCCCTGGTTAATTTTTGGGTGTTCCCACATTCCCTTACAAATGCCGCCGCAACCCACCCACGTCTTACCCGAACCGAACCCAGCAACGTAGGCTTTAAACTTGTGCTGCATTGCGAGGAAGCGCGCCTGAGGAATGTTAAGTGTCGGGCTGATCCCCATCTTCCGCCCTCGCGTCCACTATGTTGATATTGATTTGCACTGGGGTCGGTTCGTCATCATCACCATCACCAGCCAGCTCTTTGCGGATTTTTTCCACTTCCAGCTGTCGGCGTTCGATTTCGATTTGCTGCAGCCGCTGCGCGAATTCGCTATCAGCCAGGCCAAGGCGCTTCATAACAGCTTCAAACATGCGCTCACGGCTGATGGCTGTAATCTCAACCCCATTTTTGCCCAGCTTGACGCCGGAATAAGCGAGTGCTGCCGTTGCGGGTAACTTACGAGTATCAGCAAAAAATGGCTGACCTATACCATCGCCATTGCAGCGTGGGCAGGCTGGGTTAGGCTCTCGGGTGTGGTCGTAGCCGTAACCACCAACATCGACGGGCTCGCGATTTTTCCGCTCAAGCGCTTCGAGTCTTTTCTCTTCGAACTCCACCATATCGCGCCATTGGTACTGGTGACCGAAGCCCCAGCAATAACGACACGCGCCGCGGCGATACTGCGATAGCTGGTTTGCATCGAAGGTGGCAAGCTGCCACATCTGCGCGAGGACTTCATCGGCACCGCCAAGCGTGCGCGCAATGGACGCTTTTTGCTGCTGCGCAATAGCCTGCGCAACTGAAGTTTTCTGAAGGAGTTGATAGCCGATTTGTTCAGCTGATTTTTTACTGTAGCCAGCCCGGATAGCTGCCTGTTTGGCATTGCCATCCTTCAGGTATTCTGCGACAAAGCGTCTTTGCTGTGCCGTTAACCCATCATCATCCACCAGCTCATCTGCGCTTTTATCTTTCTGCGCAGTGCGCAATTTTTGCTGCGCAGATTTTTGCGCAATTTGCGCAGAGGGTTTCTTGATGTATCGGCGGGCAGTAGCGTAATTCAGTCCCTGCGCTTCACACCATTCCTTCGGTGATACGCCGGTTGCGGCATGTTCGGACAGGAACCGTTGCTGAAGCTCGCCCCAGTCCGGTTTTGCCATCGTTTACTCCAATAAAAAAGCCACCAGCGGACGCCAGTGGCTTGGGTGTGGTAATCAGGAATGGATTCGAACCATTGAGCCAGAAGATATTGGTCGTCTGCACCATCCTCCAGCTTATAGCAGCGTCACGCTTCGTCCGTATCGGTATTACCCGACATCTCGCGCACCTGATTAATGCTTATCAACTTCACGGGATATCTTTCAACTTATCCGCCAGTAGGGATAACAAAACGCCCGCGCCATCCCGGGCTATTCTGCGCTAACTTCACGCCATTTTCTGTCGACACCTTTAATCCACTCGACCACTAGCGCGTCATTGTGAATGTCGTAAATTTCTACCTGGTCACAATTAGCTGAATCTCTGGCCTCAGAAGCGAAAATTTCTGCCTCTCTAAGATCAGTTGCTGAGCGATAAACGTCTCGCCATCCAGCAGCTCTCTCATATGAATCGTATGCAAAAACTATATAGCGCTTCATTGTCGCCCCGTCTAAACATCCTCTTGAATGCAAGAACATTATCACAGGCACTCAGTGAATGCCTGCTGTAATGCCTATTCTCTGGGGAGGGTGACGAAGTTTGGTTGCCGGGAAAGGCTGGTTGCATATAAAGTGAATGTAAAAAAACCGCCAAATTGGCGGTTTTGTCGTGTGACTTATTTTTCTAAAGCTGCCTGAATAGCATCTGCTAATCCCTCAATCCCAGCAGCAGTCTTCAATAAATCCTCGTTGACTCTGGAAACCGTAGATTGATGATGGTTTCCGACACTATGTTTTGCGATTTCTAAAGCTGCTTGCACAGCCAACAGTCGTTTACGCTTGTTAATAAAAGCTTCTCCGCTGTCACCATCGTGATTGAAGTATCCATCTAGCATTATATGCACTCCTGTAAACCACACAATTTGTGGCATTACATTAACTTGGGGCATGCTGATAATTTTCAAGTGAATTTTTCACTTTCTGGTTTTCTCGATTTCACGGATTCCCGCGAAGTTGTTGTTGCCCTTCTCAATGACGGCCAGCAGCGGCTTTATCCACAAAACCGCCTGGCAGTACGTCATTGAGCTGGCGGAAGCGGAACGATCATCGGCTGCGTCAGGTCTGTTGGTATCGGTGTGCATGGCGCTGGCACGTAAACGGTACGCGTATTCGAGCAGCCCACCAGCAATGTCAGCAGGAACAGGCAGATCACAGGTTTTTTCACGACGGAGAATCTCCCGGTATTCGATTACGGTTTCTTCGGTGCTGGTGTCGATCAGGGAGTTAAGCCTGTTGGCATGTTCTGCAACCTGATTGAACCGATTGAAGTTGAATGACTGTGTGGCGATCACCTTCGCCTGCAAGGAGTTGTCACTTCGCAGAACGTCGTTATCACTCTGAATGCTGCTGACGTCTGAGCAACTCTTTGCGAGCGCTATAGACAGACCAGCTATGATGACAACGCCAATAAGACCAGAATTAATTTTCATTGGTCCAGCCCCCAGCACGTCAACGCACTTTCCTGATCGCGCCGCTCGACTTGCCCATAGCAGCCATTCTTCTGGCCTTTGGTTAGTCGGCAATCACGGCCGCCGTCTTTAATCCACCAGCGGATTGCTTCGCATGCACCTTTACGATCACCGGCATTAATGCGCTTATAGAACGTGGACGGGAAACACTTACCCGGCCCGATGTTGTACGGGCAGAAAGAAGCGATCCCGGCTTTCTGCGGTTCGGTTAGCGGCACCGTAATATTGCGGTTAACCCACGCCAGAGCCTTATTGCGTTCGATGGCGTTTACCTGGTCGCATTTCGCCTGAGTCAGCTTCATGCCCGGCACAACCGGTTTACCATCAACCATTGTGGCACCACGGCAAATCGTCCAGATACCACCACCATCTTTGTACGCCGTGAGGCTGTTACCCTCTTTCTCATTCAGAAACTGATCGAGAATGACGGATGCCGGCGCACCAGCGAGTACCAACCCCAGAACAGTAGCACTCAATTTTGCTCTGGTTCCCATCACTCACCTTCCTTTTGTAATGCCTCTACGACCACGCTTGCAGCTGCAGGACGTTCGTGAAGAGGTTTGTCACCAACGCCTTTCAGGTAGTCATTGACCATTTTTGTTCGCTTCTCGTCCTCTTTACGCCTGCGGTGTGCATCTACACGCCCGTTGATGTAGGAGGCAAGCGAGATAAGCAAACCGGCAGCGCCAAAGAACATGAACACCAGATCCTGAGTGGTAAATCCAATGGCTGAAGCCAGAGCTGCTACCCACGCGAAGAACTGCGTGAAGATGTTCCCTGAATCATTCATTTTCATGGTCTCTCACCTCGCTGTGTGCGGGTGCTGTTGCTAGAAATAAAAAAGGGTGCCAAACGGCAACCTTATGATGATCTAAACCTGCTTGAGCGCCCTTCTCATGAGGAGTGCAATAAATTAAATAATCCTTAAGAGAGCTATTTAACCCATTAAAATAATTAACTATTCAAATAGTTATTTATTGTTATCATTTGGGTTAAGTTAAAGAAAATCTTCTTAGGGATATAAGACATACAAGCGGGCATGCACTGGCTTTATTAATGCGGAGAGGATTGATGTCGTTCTCCGCACTTTTTAGTGCTTACATCTGGCTACCAATGCCACTAGTCAAGACATTAGTGCCAGAAACGCATTGAGACATTCATCCACCTCTAATTATGCCCACCCCATTCAGAAGATTTGAGTGAATAAAAAAAGCCCGCTTTTGAAGGCGGGCTAATGAGTTGACTATTGGTAAGGTAGGTGCGAGTAGTACCTATGCTCAGTAGTGAAACTGTATCGGCTGATTCACGTTTGGTTCAGGAGAACCACCTAGCATTCAGTAACTTTCACAACTTAAAGCGTAGCAGCAGTTAGCAAATACATAAAAAAAAGCCTGCATTTTGCGGCAGGCTCTCAAGGAATTTGAAACTGTATTGTTGTTGTCATGGTGCCGGGTGCCTCCCGGTGTCTTTACCCCAGTCAGCAAAGACGCGTGCATACCTGCAGATAGCAGTTGACTGGAACGCCCTTTCGCTTAGAAAGGATTCACCACAAAAATAATTTACGCGCTAATCATTCTGTAGGTCAATCGGTTATTTCTGGACAAAAAAAAGCCCACTCAGCGAGCAGGCAACCAGACGTTAACAGCATGCACGCTGTTAGCAAAAGCACTGAGGACATAGTACTTCCATATCCATTCCACCGGATAATTAGAAGAGTAGCTCTAAAGGTATAAAGTGCAATAAATTCAGTGGAATATATTTTAGTGGCTTATTGGTGGAGCAAGGGGGCCCGCGAGAACCTCAGCTTCTCCGTTGTCGCAGATGTCGTCACCCTGTGTCAGATGCCAAATACCATTAAAAGTAAGTCCTGTCTCAAGGTCTTCAGTAACGCCATTGCTGTAGTAAGCAACCTGCAGTCTGCCGTTGTGTTGAATCCAGTAAAAGCCTTCTGTCATCATTCCCCCTCCTCTTTGATATAGAGATTATAAGAGGCAATGAATACTGATGATTTTAGTAATACTTAAATTGCTATTAAGCAAAAAGCCCCACGGGGTTAACCGCAGGGCTTTAAACGAAGGCAATAACCCATCGTTAAAGCAAAATTACCACAGATTCGGGAAAAGTAAATAGCTCACGATAAAATAACGCCCTATTTTGTTATCTGCTTAAGCTGTGCATCAGCCCATGCCTCTTCGATGTCAAACTTGGTGATTAGCTGATCGTAAAAGGGCTTAACTGACTTCTTCCAGGTATCGAGGCTGATTGCATCCGTTATCCCACATACAGCTGCGTAAGCCTCAGTTGATGGAATTCGTTCATAACCTCGGCCACTGCAGCGTTTGCAATTAGCCAGAACCGGAACGCCCTGCTGTTTTGTAAGAGCCTGATTAATGGCTTTCCCGCGTCCATGACAATCTCTACAGGCACAACTAACAACCTTCTTGCCCTTACACTGAGGGCAGAGAACGCGTGCAACCTCCCTGACCTGCCTGAGCACCTCATAGTCGGAAGGGTGAATATCTTCGACGCCCATATGCAAAGACATCTTCACGAACTTCTTATCTTTTGCCGGAGTGTGAGACTTCATGCTGAATACCTCAGCGTCAATAAACCCTTCCCCATTGCAGCCATCGCACTGCTTCACGCTGGCGGCGCTGCGGGAATAGTCCTCAAACGCGAAGGTGGCCAGCTGGTGCATCACTAATGGCTTAACCCTGGCATCGAGTTTGCGAAGTGCAGCAACCCGATCGCACTTAGTCAACGCGTACTGGGCCAGCAATTCGATCGCCCTCTCCCGGTCATTGTTGCTGATACCCATCTTCCCGAGAAAGGCGCTGTATCCCAATACTGCCCGTTCTTGTGTCATACCCATAGCGGCCATGATATCCGTCCCGGTTAATGAGTCTGACGCAGTAGCACGCGGAGAGTCGCTAATCATTGTCGATTTGGCGAAGTGATATTTGAGGGTATTTTCAAGATTCATGCGGTCTCCAGCTCGGTAATGGTGAGTTCTAATTTCCCGCCCTTAACGACAGGCATTTTCACAACGCGATAATCAACAACCTGGCAGTCATCCAGCCAGAATCCCGCCTTGGTTAAAGCGTCGAAAGCAGCTTTCTGCAGGTTATCCAGATCGCGGCGCCGGCGGTCGGGCATGTGACATTCAATTCGGATTTTGAGTGGTGCCGCCGTTCGGATATTTAGCCGGCCGCTTCGAATGATACTGGCCACGGCATAGCGGTACGCGACGCCATCAGCGCTAATGTGCGTACGCCCACGGTTGTGCCGGTAATACCGATTATTGCTCGGCGGCCAGGGCAAAGTGATTTGATATGTCTTCACGTTCACCCCCACATCCGGTTTCGCCAGCGGCTATCCGGGCGCGCTGGTGTATTTGAGGTCGGCAAGAATGCACTTACAGTCCAGGTCACGTAATCCGGATTAAGGCTACGCTCAACCCGAACGCCGCGCGCTTTGTAACGCTTAACCAGTTCGTCGGCTTGTTCGGTGCTGCAATCGGTGTGGTGGAAATAGGAGTATTTCATCGCTGATACTCCGGTACTTTGAAAAAATCGCCATGAAGCTTCATTGCCTCCTTGCAATAAGCATCAGCAGCATCTTTCTCGCTTAAATAGAGGCCAATCCGCTTGCATTTTCCGGCTTCTTTTATCCATATCTGCGCCACCCATTTTTGGTGCTGAGAATCAAAACTCACGCCTTTGTATTTGCTCGTAGTCCCTCTTCGATTGCTCCTATTTTGAGCATTCTGAGATTTCGTAGCAGCACGCAGATTGCTGAAGACATTGTTTGAGGGATTGTTATCAATATGGTCAATTTCATTTTCTGGCCAACTACCAGTCATGTATAACCACGCCAATCGATGAGCAGCGTAAAGCTTCCTAGAAAGGCTTATTTTTATGTAACCCGAGGGGGTTCTGGATCCGGCTATACGGCCAACCTGAGCTCGCTGACCAGCATTCATAGCCCAAGTGAAAACGCCAGTTTCAGGGTTGTAATGCAGCAATTCCTTCAGGGTTTCGGAGGTTAATTGTTTTGAGCTTTGTTTCATGTCCCTCACCCCGCAAAACCAAGCAGCTGAGCGGCGACATTTTCGGCCTCATCACGGCTGCGGAATGAACGGGACAGGACCCAGCGCCAGAGAACATCGAGCGCAGCTTTATAGAGCTGCTGGAATTCGAGCTCGTCCATGTTGGCGAATGAGATGCTACGAGAATGCTTTTTGAGTGTGCCGTCAGGTAGCTGAATGGCATCAAAGTGCCCTGCCTCGACGATCACCCAGGAGCGGTAGGCATCGAAGGATTTGCACAGGCTAATCCCGTTCGTGACGCGCCGGTAAGCAACCTGTTCCAGATACTGCTCAGCAGCATCGATCAGCGCGCCCTCATTGCCGGCATACGAAGCCAGGAACTTGGCGTAGCCAGTAATCAGCTTCCTCTCGTTACTCGAGATAGCCCCGCCGGTTGGTTCCCAGTATTCAAAACCGAGATTGAGAAGCGCGAAAAAGCGCCGGTGAAATGCCGGGTTTCGTACCCGCCTGAACTCGGCAACAAGAATATCGCCGAGCCGGGTTTTTGATTGCAGGATATCCCTGGTCTCGGGCGTAGCCGGGATCAGTATTCCTGAATGGTGTTTGATAAGTTGTAATTCTAGCGCCATGGTTCTCTCCGTGGCGCATCAGGTATAGGTTGTTCAGGCCTATGAAAGAATAATATCAGACGGTTGTGTAACTCGGTACCCCAGTCGTTTTGCAAATTGCATAAACCCGTTGAGAGTGAATATTTCTTCCTCTTCGAGCAACGGTCGTAATGAAACTATTCCATTTACTCGATAAACCAGATATCTGCCCTCAGCCGGGAAGCTATAGATAACTGCTTTATCGGCCCTTCTGACCACGTCGTACCATTGATCATCTGCATTAAAGGCATCTGCACTACACACTATTTCCCCCAGAGCGACTTATTGACGCGGTAAACAGAAATCGGGAACAGCCAGGGGAACGCAAACAGCGATACTCTTTGAAACTGCTCCAGTGAAATTCACGCGATTAATAAAACCACTCGTCGGCGCTTTCCCAGGTCTCCTGCACGATTTGCTCAACCTCTTTCTTGTCGCCCCCGAAAACACTCAGACCATCATTGCTGGCACGCTTGATCGTTAGCTGACAATTATCAAACTGCTTGCTGAGCCTTTTGAGCAGTTCTGACTCTAGTGCAGGTATAGCTCCATCAGGAAGTTTCTTCATGCGATCAATGGCTAACTCGATTTTCATTTTTCCCTCCGCAATGAATTACTGTATGTAAATACAGTATACTTATAAACTTATGTAGCGGATTTTGCAACGTTCTCAGAGCTCATAAAGTAGCCTACTCAGATGATGTCCCCCTAAACAAACAACAGGTTACTGCATTAGTAAAGACTTGTTGCGTCTGAGGATTACATGTTTTGTGGTGAAAGTAAGACTGATGGATTGGATACACAGCACAGCTCACTAACACCATTTCATGCCCAAACTCTATGGCGAGAACCTCACTTGCAGGCCCTCACTTCGGGACCATCGTTAAAGTATCCGTTGCGTAATGTTCTCATTATTTGAATTAAAGATTTCGCAGTCTTTGCCGATACTACTCTGGTCCTTGCTTGTGACACTTTCAGTGTTCAGTGCTGTTTGCCTTGGCCATCCGGACTGATTACATACCGCCTCATAATATCTGGCTCAACGAGTTGCACCAGAAGGTGAATGGCAAGATCGCTATAGCTCTTGAACTGAAGAAAGGCCCGGTATTGTATGCTCTTCAGAAGTACCCTTTTGTCACTGTCTTTCCTGTACACGCGTTGTCATTGGCCCGCTATCGGCAGATCTTCCGGCAAATGGTAGTCTAGCTAATCAGAACATACGACGAGCGTATTGACTCCTTATTCGGTACGCCTTCGGGAAGGGAACCGTGAATCGGGCCGCACATGCTTGCCGCATTTAGTGATAACCGTAACCGCTTCTACAGCACCGAAGAAAATCAAAGCTACGCTAGCATAGCACCTGTAGCCGAGCGAAGCGGCCAAAATCCTGGGTATACTGGCGCTGGCGGTGTGTGAAGTTCATCCGACTGACATTCGTGAGATGGACTGTGAAGAGGAGTAACTCATCGTACTAGGCCAGACAGTATTATCAGGGGCAACGTGAAAAAGGAAAACCTCATCAGTCCGCGGTGCGGGCTAAGACTTTCAAATGGATAAGGATCATTTACCGCTGTTTAAAGACCAAAATCCTTGATAACACGCGAAATATTTGCTGGCGCAGGAAGAACGAAAAACGTCCTTACTGGTGACATAAAAAGCTTGTCGAATGTCTTAGGGCGTGAAGCGGAACATCGTGTTATTTTGTTGAGTGAGCGCTATTTATAAGGTGCGCGGTTTCCTCAATGAGGGTACTGGCTGGCATCCTGCAATGATGGAGAGGATGAATGGCAAGTGATTTAAGTTAGTAATATACTTATTATCCTCTTCTTGGCGTTCAATCAAACTTGGTCTTTTTGATACTGGCTACCATTCCCAGCAAACGACGGGTATCTTCCATAATTTGCCTGGCATTGCTAGTTTCAAGATGCCCTTCATGCGCCAGGACACACCACAACATAAGAAGCGCTTCAGCACAAAATCTGTTAGTCGCAGGCATTTCATAACGGCGACTTACGTAGAACTGTATTAAATCTTCTGTTCTGGCGGTCAGTTGTTCATAGCTTATTGAAAAATTCACAGGTTCTTTCATCTAAATGGCTCTTATAAATATGGCCCAACAATCCCGACCGTTCCATGTTTATCTACACGAAATTTATCTTTCACGTAAACAGGGACGTTCCATAACCTTAAAATTATGGGCCGTGAAGTAAATGTTTTGGATTACAAATAATAGCCACACTGTACTTTCAGTATTTGAAGAAAAATGTGAAATATGTAACATATTTACACGTACCCATTTTTGCTTAAGCTGCACTGCCTTCCGTTCAGCAGAATGGTGATCATTTGGAAGGACAAAAGTGATAAACGGCACAGTGACGGATAATAAATGTTTACTAGCTTAATCGTACTGTTGACAGAGCTAAGCCCGCAGCAGCGGGCTTGTAAACCTTTAACCATTTCGGTACACCCTGCAGTAGTAGGTTGTCAACGAACAACCAGTACAGGACATTTTGCATGTCGCACGACAGCTGAAGCGTTAGAGCCTAAGAGATAGGTTGAGATACCAGGCCTGTGAGAAGCAATGATAATTAGGTCAGCATCAATCATTTCAGCAAACTTGAGAATTTGATCCTTTGGAGACCCAGTTACTGCATGCTTTTGTATCTTATTAGCAGGTATTCGAAATTGCATAATTATATCATCAAGTTTAGATAGAGCAGCCTGCTGTAAATCTCTCATCTTGGGCATTTCGGCTGAGTAAGCGATACCCAATGAAGAATAGTAAGGTAATGAAGGAATTACAGTAAGGAAATGGACCTTGGTCGTGTTAAGCACTGAATGCGTTTGGACGAAAGGGATAACCTTATGCGTTAGTTCAGTCTCAGAAATATCAATAGGAACCAGAATTGAATTATACATCATGTCCTCCAGTTACTTGTGGATTATTCAAGTTCATTTCATTATAAATTTTTCAGGTTATTTTGGGTGTTATACTGATCACACTTACTCATCATTTTTTCTAATTTATAATGCTTTTATCTGCCTCTGTATCTTTAATGCTTTTGGATGATTTGATTTGTTATGTTTTTAAGATATCATATAGAGTAGTATTTTCTCATAATTATCTCTCCACTATATTAATTGACAAAGTTTCTTAATGTTTGTTTTTTAAATGTTAAAAATTCTGATATGTCGCGTTGCTAACATTCCATAATCTCATATGAATTTAGAATCCTTTTTATCAACTTATGGATTTGTAGAGAATAAGCATTCTATAAAAATTTAAAGCAAAAAAATTTCAGGTGAGATTAACGTAAAAATGAAAGTATTTGTGTAATGTCATTTATACTTAAACGCGATGTTATTCATAACCAATCCACTGGGAATGTTAGTTTTTCGTTAAACATTCATTCTGGATATATTTAACCAATAGGGAGCAGGTCAGCTCCTATGCTAAAATAATTTACTGATGTAAGAACAAAAATTACATCATTAAAAGGAGGCGATATGGCCCGTACGATGTCGGTGGACGTGGGTGATGAGCTGCGTGAATTTATTGATTCCCTGGTCAGGACGGGTGACTACCACACCCAGAGTGAAGTCATGCGTGATGCGCTGCGTTTGTTGCGCGAGAAGCAGGCTGCATCCCGTCTGCAGGAGCTGTTTGAGTTGCTGGCCGAATGCAGCGGTGATGCGAAAGCCTGGAACAAGGATGAATTCCTGAAAAATCTCAGGGCCAAGGTAGCAAATGAAAGAGATTGAGCTGACAAAAAAAGAAGAAAATCTGGGGCTATCTGGAACTACAGCTTCATACAGTTCGCAGTGACCCAGACAATTGCGTATATAGTTCTGCCCATGCATGACAGCGGCACATATCGCACAGAGCAGGGAAAAAATATCTGCTCTTGGCCAGGGGAGCAGCATATGACTTATTTTGTGTCATCGCATATAGTGGTTATCTCATCCAGTCTCAGGGCACGGCATGAACCCTGTAGATAACCTGGAGAATCATTATAATAAAGTTATTTAATTTCAATAACTTATTAAAGATAACTCCGAACATCCAAAGTTGGGCAAAGCTGAGATGTCCGCTTAGTGCCAGAAGCGGACATTGGTACAGGTATAATTTCGAGCAGTATTAGCTACGATGGATGATGTTTACTGAAACAGCATCGCCAGTAGAACCAGGAATAGCAGCATGACATAGATTCGTGCGTGCCAAATGTCAGGTACAGCAGGTATAACCCGACGGCTAAAAACTATTCCAGCCCAGCCTGCCAGTACCAACATACCTAAAATTTTCAGGCTGATAAAACCGAGAAATCCGCTCACTGGAATATTTTGCCAGCCAATAATTGCATACGTCACGGCACCACATAGCGCGACAGGGAGGGAAAGTGGATTAGAAGCACTAATGCACTCACGCATCGCATAGCCATGTCGCCGCAACAGGGGTACCGTCATTACGCTGCCGCCTACTCCAAGCAATGCTGCTATCATACCGATGAGCACTCCGCCGCCCGTTACAACAGGAAGTGATAAGTGGCGCGGAGAACTTCCTATGAAAAAACCCTTACGCAACAAACAATCGCTGATTGTTGCCAGCATGTAGATAACGAACATCGCGCGAACAATATTCTCGCTAAATATTCCTGCCAGACAGGAACCCACAACAGCCCCAATAGCTATAAACCATAGCAACGGGAACAATGTCTGCGATGAAAGCTTGCCAGCTCGCCAGTTTCGATAGCTGACCCAGCCCGCGTTAAATATCATCACCGCTGTAGAGGTAGCAACCGCGATATGCATGGCGTTTCCTGCCAGTTCAGCCTGCCGCAGCATTAGTTGATAAACGAATGGCACCACAACAAAGCCGCCTCCGAAACCAAAAAGCACTGTGGTTATACCGGTAGTAAAGCCTGCCAGCGCAATTATTGCGATATCGTTCAAAAGAATATCCCCGACCTGAAAATGATTCAGCAGCTTATACCGGTAGCGCCCCGCTTCACATTAGCGCTGTGCTCGATTACCTTTGTCAATCGGTCAAAAGGAGACTGGTGTGCGCAACGTAAAAATTGAAGAGGTCGATCAGCTCGATCGTGAAGTGGTGGCGATAGGCAATGACTATGTGCAGGGATTTATGCTGCCACAGCACAAACATCGCCGCGCGCAGCTGCTATATGGCGCGACCGGATTGATGTATGTAATAACTCAGGATGGGGAGTGGATTGTTCCTCCACAACATGCTGTGTGGATCCCACCCGAAACTATGCACGCCGTCAAATTTGTTGGCGTGACCACTCGCAGCCTGTATATAGAACCAGATTGCGTGGCAGCTTTCTTTAAATATCATCGCTGTGAAGTTATTGGCGTATCGCCATTATTACGTCAGCTATTGCTTGAGTCAGTGGATTTACCGCCACTGTATGAAAGCACGCGCGACCGTGCTTTGATAAATCTGATGATACTGGAGCTGGCGGCAATGCCGGTTCGCGAATTCGATATTCCGCTGCCACAACATCCGGCTCTATTAGCTCTTTGTCAGGCGTTTTTACTCAATCCCTCAATTCATGATCCAGCAGAGCGCTGGGCCAATGCGCTGTACATGAGCGCCAGCACCTTTCGCCGCCATTTCCTTAAGCAAATTGGCATGTCATTTTCTGCCTGGCGCCAACGAGCCTGTGTGGTTAGCGCACTGGCATTGTTGATAACAGGAAAACCCGTAAATGAAGTAGCGTTGACTCTTGAATACGATAATGCATCATCTTTCGCAACGATGTTCCGGCGTGTCACGGGACAACCACCTTCGTATTATCACCCGGCTCGATTTCAAAAGCTCCACAGAGCAGGGCGCTGATCATAGCGTCAGCTATGTGCAAATAGCTGACATTACTGAACGTATATTTCTTTTTTTCTCTCGTTACAGCTGTGTATCTCTTAAAGCTTCGGCAATGAAATCAACAAAGCTACGAACCTTGAAAGGAATGCGGATCGCACTGGGATACACTGCCTGAATGGTAAGTTCCGTTGTCTTATGCGCTGGCAACAGATCAATCAGTCTGCCCTGTTTTATATGCTCACAAAAAACAAAACTGGGACCATAGGCTATGCCTGTTCCGGCCAGGGCGGATTCCAGAAGCAACTGCATATTATTGGACGTGATTCGGCATGCACTTTCGATACGGTGCAAGCTGCCCTCAGGGTCGCAAATAGTCCAGTCTCCCGCTGAAACCGCCTGGCTGAACGCCAGACGCGGCGCACGGGAAATATCTTCCGGTGTCTCTGGTGTGCCGTGTTTTTTCAGATACTCTGGTGATGCACACAAAACCATCTTGCAGGGCGCCAGCCGCCGGGTAACAAGCGACGGATCGTCAAGACTCCCAACCCTGATGGCAACATCAATCCGATTTTCAATCAGGTCTGCGTATTTATCTTCAAGCACAACATCCAGACTGACCTCCGGAAATTGTTCCAGATAGCGTGACGCTATCGCTCCAAGATGAATTGCACCGAAGGCGACGGGCGCAGCAATGCGAAGTAACCCGCGCGGTGTTGCCTGGACATCTCTCGCTTCTCTGTTCGCATCTTCCACAGCCTCAAGAATAACTTTGCAACGTTCATAATACCGCTGCCCCACATCCGTCAGGCTTAGACGGCGTGTTGAACGCTGAAGAAGCCGGGCATTTAAATCGGATTCGATAGCACTGACATGTTTTCCTGCCATTGCCGCTGAAAGCTTAAAACGTCTTGCAGCCGCCGCAAAACTTCCCTCTTCCACTGCCGCCATGAAAATCTGCATGCTGATCAATCTGTCCATTAGATCCCGCCATTCGATAATTACAGTATTGTCTATCGATATTATTTCACGGATTATCATTAATTGAGGCTGTAATTAATATTGTTTTCATTCCTCAGGAGGTCTGAAACGATGAAAATTAACGTGAACAATACGGGTATCAATGTACAGTTACAGGGAAGCGGTGAACTTTCGCTGGTTTTTTTGCACTATTATGGCGGCTCATCCCGTACATGGGAGAGCGTGACAGGTCAGTTATCAGACCGCTACCGCACGGTTGCCATCGATCATCGTGGCTGGGGCTTGTCAGACGCTCCCGAATCCGGATACAGGATTGAAGACCTTGCACAGGATGCCGAAGGCGTTATTTCGGCGCTTCAGCTTAAACGCTACATTCTGGTTGGCCATTCGATGGGGGGAAAGGTCGCCCTATTGATGGCATCGCGCCAGCCCGAAGGGCTTGAGGGACTGGTTCTCATTGCACCCTCCCCACCTTCTCCCATGCTGCTTTCCTCAGAGGAGCGCGACAGACTATCCAGCGCCTATAACAGCCGCGAATCAGTCGAGTTTGTCATCGACAACGTCCTGACGGCGCGGCCGCTCAGTCCTGCGCTTCGTGAGCAGATTATCGAGGACAGTTTAAGAGCATCAGTCGGCGCCAAAGCAGGCTGGCCCGGTGTAGCGATCAGCGAGGACATCACCCGGGAAGTCGCCTCCATTAATGTTCCGGTCAGAGTCATCTCAGGAGAACTGGACCGGGTTGACACCCCGGAAACTTTGCAAAGAGAGTTGCTAACCCGTATTCCTCACGCAGCGATGTATATTATTCCCGGTACGGGACACCTCTCACCGCTTGAATCACCCGGTGAGATCGCCAGCTGCATATCTGCCTTCGCTGCATCAATTGAAAAGAGTGCCGCGGTTTATCGCTCCCCTGGTGAAACCATCGCCGCCTTTGATGAAGCATTTAACGCGGGAAAAATTGATAACTTGATGTCCGTTTTCAGTAATCGCGCCACCATGAAAATGACTGATGGTACTGTCATTGAAAGTAATCCTGAAGCACTACGGATGGCTTTAATCACGCTCACAGCAACACGGCCGGTTATCAGGAACCAGATACGTACTCTCATCTATGCTGGTGATCTCGTTCTCGCCCTTATCGACTGGTCGCTGACGACGACTTCAGATGACGGCACTCAACGCGTTGAGCGCGGTATCGCCACACAGGTAATAGAGCAGGGTGCGGACAAGGGCTGGCGGATACGCATTTCAAACCCATCAGGGGTCGTCTGAATGCTATTAAAGATACGGATGCAGATATTCATCTGCAGTAAGTCATAACAAGTCAGGGCCGGTTGTAGATGCAACCTTGCCATTGCTCCACGCCTGGCGGTTAGGCAGAACCTACCAGCTCTGCCGTTTTGCTAAGTCGGCCTTAAATCACGACCTGTCGGTGCGCCTATAAGGTATATGAGCAAACGAGCAATGTTGGAGCATACCACAGGCTCGTCAGCAGACCTGTGTTCAGCTTCTTAGTATTTTGACCCGGAACGTCCGCTTCTCGCTCATAGCAGACCCTTTAATCCCTATACCGTCCCATCGGCTTTCATCCGCTCATATTTAGCTTTCAAAAGCTCAGCAGGTGTCGGCCCCTTCGGAGCTTCTGGCGCGGCCAACGCCCGCCGAACAGGCGGAATCGGCTTACCGGCCAGCACCCGCTTTTCCCACATGCCCAGAAGATCACCGGCCTCACGCTCGAGTTCTTTGTGACACAGCTGGCCATCAGTTCCGCGGCGACGCAGCTCCAGACAGATGTGGTAATAAACAGGCTTCGGCCACGGATACTGCTCGCTGCTCGGGTAACGGAACACCAGCTTACGCCACTTCCAGTACTCAGCCATGACGTCAGCAGTGGTGATCCCCAGCACGCAGCGCCCTTCCCTGCACCACTTGATGAACTGGCCTGGCGAAGGCAGGAATGGACGCTCCTGACGACGCACCATGCGCATGCCCGCTTCAACCTGCTCCATTGTGGTGATCCCGTTTTCTTTGAAGGCCAGCACCCACTGACGGCGGATCTCGTTCACGTCTTCCTGGCTGCGATTAACCAGGCTTGCCGGGAACGTGGCCGCCAGCTGAACGAACAGCCCGTTGATAATCTGCGCCACCTGCTGCGTTTGTTCGCGCTCGGTGTACTGCTCTGGCATGTTGTGCGCCACGCGGCGAGCTTGTTCCCGGTCAAAATTGCGAATGCTCTCGGCTAGGTTTTTCATTCCAGCACCCCATCAATCCAGTCGGTGTTATGCAGGTCAATGCCGCCCCGGTATGGCTTTGCCGTTCCGGTTACACGCAGCCGCTTCGTGGTGAGCTGATCCCACTGCTTGCGCAGACTTGAAGGGCTCAGGATGTTGTCTTTCCAGAACTCGTCCCGGTTAGCCCACTGGAACAAGTCACAGATTTCGTAGTGAGTACGCTTGTCCTGGACACGCATCAGCCTGATGGTGTTTGCCCATTCAGCCCAGTTGGGTTCAGATAGCGATGCGTTGACGGTGAGAAGCCTGTCGTAAATCCAGCGTGCAGCCTGAGGTCGTCAGCGGATCCCCATGATTTACCTGCCGGGGTGTATATCCCGGCGGAGGCTTCTGGATGGCGTGAGAGAAACTTTTGAGTTTTCTGGTTTCGGGATTCGTCAGAATTCCGAGACGAGGATCTTTTAATATTGTTCTTGTTATAGTCTTGGGTGTCTACCGTTTCCGGGAAGGTTTTTCCCGTTTTCGGTAACACTTTTCCCGATTTCGGGAAGACTTTTCCCGTTTTCGGTTTGTCTAAAATCCAGGCGGAAAGGTCAGTATTTACACCGACTGTTTTCATCACGCCCTGCTTCTGACTGAAGATAATTTTGCGTTCTACGAGTGATTTGAGCGCATCAGAAACGTGGGAATCACTTAGCCCTGTAAGCTCAGCGATTACTGTATTCGTAACGCGGTCCTGTTTCTTATTCCAGCCGTAGGTAAGCCAGATCACCGCCTCAAAACATTGCCACTCCCGGCCTGACATTCTTAGACGAGGTTTGAGCTGTTGGATCTCGTTAGCGACCTTGGTATACCCGTTCGACAGGTCGGCCATACGACCTCCCGGTTGTTCGGTTCTTTGGGGGAAATTGATAATTTCAGCTGTGTTTGACATACTTAGCTCCGCAATTACACTCCGTTTTTGCACCTGAAAGCCGTTGGTGTTCGAGCACCGCGGCTTTCGCCTTTTCTGAAGTTTTCACATTGCCCCCAACATGGTTGTCACCATCGCCAGCAGCGGCGCCGTAAGGTCCGGATCGATTCTGAACATTTCGAAAATCCCCTCGCCTAACTCCTTCAGCTTTTCCTTCTTCGGTGCATCGAGCATCAGAGCTTGCTTCGCTTCACTCACCTCTTTTTCCAATCTGGCCATCCGGTAAGCAAACGAGTCGTTCTTTACGACACGGTCGCGGTATCGAAGCGGTAATACGGACATGATCGCTGGCACCAGCTGTTCGACATTCTTTCGGTACGATGCGGAGTCTTCTTTGTTGTCCAGCCAGCGGAACAGTTTCACGTTCCAGACATCGGCCTGACCTGAGAAATCCACGCCATCAAGTTGAAGTTCTTCCGCCGCGTCTTGGATTTGAAGCGCGACAGCTACGCGCCCTTCTACCGCAGCCCAAGCTCGTACCGCAGAGCAGATATCGTAATGATCTATCTCCCGATATGCCGGCTCGCTTTCATGACACGGGAATTTCAGTGGATTAGAGGAAGCTCTGCTACTCTGATGAAATGAAACAGTCTGCATTGTTAAGGCTCCTGTTTAGGTAAACCATCTGTGGGATTCGGGTAGAGATCTGGGCGAAGCTCGTGGGGGGTAACACCTGTCATTTTGAAAATGGGGAAGATGTAATTTGGCGGGACTATCCCATGGTCACGATTCTTCCAATGACTTACAGACATACTCGTTACGCCAAGCGCGAGACCGAGTTTTCTGGCTGAGCCAGCGGCTTTGATTGCTTTATCGAGTGCGGACATTGTCTTCTCCTGCTTATTCACAGAAAAAGTAAACCACAGATTTATATAAATTACAAACCTAGTATTTATTGAGTGTATAAACCAAATATTTACAATGGGCCTATGAGAAAAGAAGAACCCAACCAGGTACTGGTAGAAAGGCTCAACGAGATCAATGCTCGTGGAGTAACAAAAGCCGATATGGCAAGAATCGCTGGAGTTACACCTCAGGCCGTGAACGGCTGGTTTAAAAAAGGCGTAATAAGCAAAAAGTCTGCTCTTGCAATCGCTGATGCGGTAGGGATATCTGTGGCATGGCTTTTAGGGGAAGAGGTAAGTGAAAAGGATGGACTCAAGCAGGATGAGCAGAAGCTTTTAGAGCTCTACCGCCAGCTACCGGAAGAAGAGCAACAAAATATGTTGCGAATCTTTTCTATTAGGTTGAAAGAACTTGACGCTCTTTATGAAAAATACATGAGCAGGAGAGTTAAAGGTGAGCCTGAGTAACGACTAATCTGTTAACTCATCTAAACGAATTACTACTTGTTTGATCCTTTTCCAGACATCTAAAAGATGTAGGTCTTTAGTAAATGATGTTTATGTTTAGATGGGAAAGTGTTGTAACCACAAGGATGAGATGCGTTCATCCACTTGAATTTTAATCATAAAATTCGAATATGAATGTTTGGTTTCATCCTTAAACCATCTACTCATACTTCTCGTTAGGGCTAATTAGCTTCAGGCTTTTCGCACCAAAATGTTAATTTTTTGTTAATACCATCTTTACGTTAATATTTTTTTATGGATACAGCAAATTAGGATATGATTATGGAAACAGAAACGGTTGAAGTCGCTAATGATATGATTGATACAAACAAAAAATACTTGATTTGGAACAACAAAGGTGGGGTAGGAAAGACGTTTCTTACTTACAACCTTGCAGTTGAGTATGCGATTGCCCACGAGAATGAAGACGTTGTAGTTATTGATGCTTGTCCGCAATCAAACGTTTCGGAAATTATCCTTGGGGGAAATGGTGTTGGTGAAGAAAACCTAAACCAACTCAGGGATAGAAATACGACTATCGCTGGATATATCAAAGAGCGGTTTAGCAAATCTCCTCTTTCTAGATTAGGTAATGAATCCTCTTATTTTGTTAAGGCTGATTCAGTAAATGCTAAAATGCCACCTAATTTATATCTGTTACCTGGTGATGTGGATTTAGATATTTGCTCACGTCTAATTGCTCACATTGGTTCTTCTCCAGTCAAAGAAGCTTGGAAAAAAAGTCGCTCTTTATTAATAGATCTAATTGCGTCTTTTGAAGCTGACAAAACAATTTCTGAAAGGCCTAAAACCTTTTTCATTGATTGCAATCCAAGCTTCGCGAGTTATACTGAACTCGGTGTTGTTGCGTCAAATAGAGTTATAATCCCTTGTACTGCTGATGCAGCATCTATCCGTGGAATCAAAAACTTAGTTAAGTTAATCTATGGAGTATCAATTGATAACTCGGAACAGGATGAAATGTTCCTTGATTTCAATAAAGAAGCAAAACAGAGTAAGATCGAATTCCCTAAACTTCATGTATTTGTTCAAAACCGCTCCAGAACGAATGAGAAAGACGCTGCAAAAGCCTTTAAATCGCACGCTGAAGAAATTAAAAAAATCACAACTGATTTGCTCAAAACCCATTCACATTTATTTACTGAAGAAAAAATTACTGATCGAGTAATGCATGTAAAAGATGGCAATACACTCGCTGCCATCATAAACCATGAAGGTTGCCCATTAAGTAGTCTTCAACATAAAAGCTACACCATTTACGGCATGGCGACACAGGCTAATAAAGCGCAAATCGATGCTTTAGAAACTGATGTAAATAACGTTGTAAGCTGTATCTAATCTTCCCACCCGGCTTCACGCCGGGTTTTTTATTTTAATGCGTTATATCTCGTAAGCATACCATTCTACTCACTAACTACTGCCTCGATACACTAACGACTGTTGCCTCTTTACTTCTGTTAGTTAGATGACTAAGCGTAACTCCTTAAGGTTAACCAACCTCAATCATTTGACTTTATGTCCCCCGCGATGAATGGCCTTCACATAAATGCCAAAATAAACCAAAGATTTACCCTCGACAACAACTCATGATTGACATAAATATAAACCAGTGATTTAATGACATCTACCAAGACGCACTACGAACCACCAAGGCAGGACGCCCACGAAGTAGCCGCCGACGGCATACGAATAGTCGGATGAGGTGGAGAGATTAACGCGCATCAGGTGTAAACGTTCCGCTGGCCGGCGATAAGGCAAACGAGGGTGAGAATGATTGATTTCGCACGCAAACCAGGACGGCAACAGGCAGTAAAGCTGAACTTCTTCGAGGTGATACTTCGCCGCTTATGCTACCTGCTGGCGCAAAAGGGGAATCCAGATGTGTAACTCAAAGAAATGCAGGTACTGCGGCAAGCCAGTCAAACCGGGGGAAGTAGTCAAAAGTACCCTTCTCTATCGCAACGGCTCACAGCTGGCGCGCAAAGAAAAAGAATACTGCTCTGAACGTTGTGCTTCGTACGACCAGATGGCACACGAGGCATAACGTAAAAGCCGCGCAAGGCGGCCCGTACGTCCGGTGCTCCCGACCAAAGTTACACCGGAAAACTACTTAAAAAACCAAAGTTCACCCAATGGGCGCTTTCTCTGGCCCGGGGATCTTACATCCAAAAAAGAGGATCTCACATGGAATTTTTCTATGTAGTTAAGGCTACGCAGAAATCTGGCAAAGAAGACGCAGTGATTTGGTTCACTGCGAAATCTGAAGCCCGTGCAAACCTGCAGCTCGATGTTGAGCTGGAAGATGCATGTATTGAAACCGGACGCGGTAAGGATTACGCCAAACCGGTTCGCACCGATTTCCCGGTGTATAACGACCTCCCGAAAGAAAGCACCGTGGATTACACCTGGTGCAAACGTTACAAACTGCAGGACGATGGACGCACCTGGCTGCCAAAGGCTGGTGCTGAGTCTACTGGAGCCATGGACAACACCGCGGCATCGGAAACGTCCGTTAAAGTCGAAACTACCGTCGAGAGTGTCCCGCTTGAAAACCGCACTCCAGCGGTCCGTTTTGCCTTCCATCTGACCAGCGACAAATACCAGTCAGACATTACTAAAGAGCAGCAGCTGGCTGCCAGCGAAATGTCTCTGGATGAAGGCAACACCTATCTCCAGAACCTGCTGCAGGCGAAGAACGACATCCCTGAAGTTGCCGAACTCAGCCTGAACGCTGAATGGAAACTGGTTCAGGCTATTAAGCAGGTATTCGCGCCAGATGAAGAGCACGAAGTAAAGCTACTTGCTGCTTTCATGGCCGACTGGTTGAGAGTAGATGCCGGTGAGCGCAATGAGTTAGTGAGAGAGTGGAAAAGCGGAAAGCTTACTCTGCTCAAATCAGAAAGCACCAGCGACACCGACGTTGCAACTGTTCAGGACCCAGAACCTGATAACGGAATCCAGATTGATGAGAATGATGACGAAACCACACGTTATCCAGTCGTGCGTATGCCCTTCCGCAAGCAGCTACTCGCCCAGTTTACCGCCGACGAACTGCGCCACCACTTAACCCGCGAAGAATACGAAGGTATCAGCGCGCTGGAGATGGACACTGACAACGGCTATGTCCAGAACCTGCTGCTGGCGGCAGAAAACTGCGAAGAGGTTAAGGGTTACGATACCAAAGACCTTTGGCGCTATACCGACGCAATTCGCAAGGTGTTCAGCCAGGAGAAGCGTCACGAACTCGCTTGGGTTCTCCGTTTCACCAGGATCTGGGCGGCGACTGATTATATTGACCGCGGCATTCTCGTTCGCGAATGGGCAGCCGGAAACCTCATCAGCAGCGTGCAACGTACTGATTCAGGCACTAACGCTGATGGCGGCTATGTTACTGACCGCGGCGAAGGTGCGCAACACACATTGGACACTCTCGATCTTGAGATTGCCTGTGCCCTACTGCCTATGGACTTCCATCACTTCGAAATTCCTTCGAGCGTGTTACGACGCGCCAAAGAAATCGTGGCCAAGAAAGAAGAGCCATGGAAGTCATGGAGCGCAATCTTACGCAATCAACCAGGCATACTGGCGGTGAACCGTGCGGCAATCTTCAATCTTATCCGCATCGCGCCAGAAAACATCCACCACACGCCAGCGGCTCATCTTGAGTTTGTGAATAAAACCATGACGGCTGAGTTTAACTCTGCTGTGGAGTTGCTGCCGCTGTCTACTCCGGCTGTTGAGACCGAAGCACATGTTGAACAACCGCAGGTTGAAAATCTCGGCAGCGGCATGTTCTCCATCGATGGCCTGATGGGAGGAAATACCGCCCCGGTCATCGATATCCCCTCAAATGAAGTCGAAAAAACGGAAAACACAGCGGAGACCACCAGCGATGTGCAGATGGAAACGGCTAAGCCAAAGAAAGTCGAAAATACTGATCCGGTACAACCAGGCGAAGGCGCTGATGCAGCTAATACGCAAGCAGTTACCGTAGCGCCGGAAGAGCAGCAGTCAGAGCCAGTAATCGAATACCCGGCTTACTTCGAGCCTGGCCGCTACGAAGGTCTGCCGAATGAGGTTTATCACGCAGCAAACGGTATTAGCTCAACCCAAGTAAAAGATGCCCGCGTCAGCCTGATGTACTTCAACGCGCGCCATGTGGCTAAAACTATCCCGCGCACAGCATCTAAAGTGCTGGACATGGGGAACCTGGTGCACGCCCTTGCACTGCAGCCGGAAACCCTCGATGCAGAGTTCAGCGTGGAGCCTGAGATCCCAGAGGGTGCTTTCACTACCACCGCAACCCTGCGCGAGTTCATTGACGCGTACAACGCCAGCCTGCCGACGCTGCTGAGCTCAGACGAGATTAAAGCGTTGCTTGAAGAACATAACGCGTCCCTTCCCGCTCCGGTGCCGCTTGGCGCCAGCCTGGAAGAAACGGCTCAAAGCTATATGGATCTCCCTGCTCAGTACCAGCGTATTGAAGAAGGCCAGAAGCAGACAGCAACGGCAATGAAGGCATGCATTAAAGAGTACAACGCCACCCTGCCCGTGTCGGTTAAAACCAGCGGCAGCCGTGATGCGCTACTCGAGCAATTAGCGATTATCAATCCTGATTTGGTGGCACAGGAAGCGCAGAAACCGACGCCGCTGAAAGTGTCCGGCACCAAAGCAGACATGATCCAGGCAGTTAAGTCGGTTAAGCCCGATGCCATATTCGCCGACGAACTGTTGGATGCCTGGCGCGACAACCCTGGCGAAAAAATTCTGGTTACCCGCCAGCAGCTGGCAACGGCACGGGCAATTCAGTCTGCGCTCCTGGCGCACCCGACCGCTGGCATGCTGCTGACACATCCAAGCCGTGCCGTTGAAGTGAGCTACTTCGGCTTTGACGAGGAAACGGGCCTAGAAGTTCGTGTACGTCCTGACCTTGAGATCGACCTGGACGGCGTGCGCATCGGTGCTGACCTGAAAACTATCAGCATGTGGAACGTCAAGCAGGAAAGCCTGCGCGCCCGGCTGCACCGGGAAATCATTGACCGGGACTACCACCTCAGCGCGGCTATGTATTGCGAGACCGCGGCGCTGGACCAGTTCTTCTGGATTTTCGTCAACAAAGACGAGAACTACCACTGGATCGCCATCATCGAGGCATCCGCAGACCTGCTGGAACTGGGCATGCTCGAGTACCGCAAAATGATGCGCGCCATCGCAACCGGCTTCGACACCGGAGAATGGCCGGCGCCGATCATCGATGATTACACCGATGAACTGAACGACTTTGACATGCGCCGCCTTGAAGCGCTGCGCACTCAGGCTTAAGGGGGATTTATGAATAACACTAACGTTACCGTTGCTGACCAGAACACCGTTATTAACTCCAACGTGGCTCTGTTCGATTCCCAGTATCTGAACGCCATCAGCACGTTCGCGCAGATTATGGCGCAAGGCACCGCGACTGTTCCTAAACACCTGCAGGGCAACCAAGCCGACTGCATGGCTGTAGCGATGCAAGCGGCACAGTGGCAGATGAATCCCTTTGCTGTGGCGCAGAAGACGCACCTGATTAACGGTGTGCTCGGGTATGAAGCGCAGCTCGTTAATGCCGTCATTTCACGAAGCGGCGTGCTGGCCAGCCGCTTTGAATATGAATGGTACGGGCCATGGGAAAAGGTTGTTGGGAAATTCCACATCCGTAAAGGCGACAAAGGCGAGTACCGCGTCCCGGGCTGGACCCTGGCTGACGAAGCCGGGATCGGCATCATTATCCGCGCAACGCTTAAAGGTGAAGATCAGCCGAGGGAACTTGATTTACTGCTGGCTCAGGCCCGAACCCGAAACTCTACCCTTTGGGCTGACGACCCTCGCCAGCAGCTGGCGTACCTGGCCGTCAAACGTTGGGCGAGACTGTTCTGCCCGGATGTGATTCTGGGTGTATATACCCCGGATGAACTCGATGATCGCCGTGAAGAACGAGAGGTAAATCCGGCACCGGCACAGCACGTAAGCCTTGCAGATATTTCAGGTGAGAACGTCACCCCGACTCAAACAGCTCAGGAATCAGCTCAAAATATCGATGCACTTGCTGATGATTTCCGCGACCGCATCGAGGCGGCCCAGGATGTCGATAGTGCAAAAGCTCTACGCGCAGATATCGAAACCGTCAAAGCAACGCTAGGTTCTGCCCTGTTTACCGAGCTTAAGAACAAAGCAGTGAAGCGCTACTACCTGGTTGATGCTCGCAATAAAGTGGAAGCGGCGATCAACTCCCTGCCATCTCCGGATGAACCCGACGCGGCAGAACGCTTTGGCGAAGCTGAACGCGTGCTGGCTTCTTCAAAGCGTCACCTGGGCGATGAACTGCATGAGCAGTTCAGCATCACCCTGGCGGATATGAAACCGGAATACGTGAACTAACGAGATTGGGAGGGGAAACCCTCCCTCAAGGAGAAGAAATGCGACTGATTAATCGCAGTAAGCAATCCCCTTTGGCTCGCCAGGCATGTGATGCCGCTCTCGCGAAGCACGTCGAAACTTACGGTGAATTCGCCAGACAGAAAACCAAGACCACATACACCGTAGTGGTTGATGGAATAAAGGTAACAGTGGAAGTCGTTAACCGCCGGGCCAGCTACGTTGCGACAGCCATGAATGGTGCCCGCAGGCTGCGCAATCTGCCGGGACAATGCAACTGAGAGGTGCAATATGAATGAAACAACTTATACGAATGTTGATATCTTGATCACCAGTGAAGTTTTATCAAGATACAAAATTTCGCGGAGCACGCTGTACTTTTGGAGCACCCCTTCCAGAATGCCGGCATATTTTTCACAACCATTTCCGAAGCCGAAGATAAATGGAAGCCCGAAGCGCTGGAGACTTTCAGACCTCCTGGAGTGGGAAGAAAAAGTGGGCATCAAACCAGAGGATGACCAACCAGTTTCTCCAAATGGTTCTGCCATACCGCAAGCCAATGGCGCTGATCATCAATGTAGTCATGCAGGTTATACCTCGCCATGACACCTGCCATATGATGGCCAAGCAGTTTCTCAACAACATGTGGCGGCGCACCTAATTCAGAAAGTCGCGTCGCCACGGTTCGTCGAAGGTCATGGAGGGACCACGGCTTCATTCCTGTCTTGGAGATTATTTGGGCAGAAAATAACGCAACGTTAGGCTGAAGAGGCGGCCTGTCATCCTCTGGCCCCTTATAGCGTGACAACGTAACAACATGCTTTGACATTGATGTTTCTTTATGAAATTTCATCATCTTTACAACAGCATCCGGCAACGCTCTCCTGACAGATTTACCTGTTTTATAATCACTTGCTGGAATGGTCCATGTTTGATCCATAAAATCGAACCATTCCCACTTTGCCGTTCTTATTTCCGTACTCCTACAACCGGTCAGAATGAGAAATTTCATGATCAGCTGTTGTCGTTCTCTCATCTCAGGCAAAGCATTCCAGACAGTTTTGATCTCCTCGTCGCTCAATCTTCGGTCTTTAACTGCCGCGGTGAGCCCCACATCAGATCGCCTGAGACTCTCAATTGGGTTTAGGTTGATTATTCCTCTGTTAGAGCAAAAACGAAAAACACGCTGCATCAACCCTAACATTTGCCCTGTAACCACCCTTCTTCCCATACCGTCGAACAGGCTAAGCCAATGCGCCTTTGTGGTCTGATCTACGATCATATTCCCCAGCACAGGATTGATATGGTTGTTGAAGTCCCGGCGGTTCACGTGGATTTTTACCAGGCCTTCAGGAATGCAGTAATGCTTTTCCCAGTAATCAAAGGCTTCTTTTACGGTAATCGCATCAGTTTTTTTCTGTTTCTCTAGTACGGTCTGTCGTCTCGGATCGAACCCTTCTTTAAGCCAGACTCTGAACTGCTGTTTACGCTCTCGCGCCTGAGCTAATGATATGGTCGGATAATCGCCGATCGTCAATTGAGCCGCTTTTCCGTTCCATCTGTAGCGGTAAAAGAATGTTATACTGCCGGATGTAGACAATCTGACATTCAAGCCGTGAGCGTCTGAAATGACCTCGATTTTGTCTCTCTTTTTGCCAAGAGCTTTTCTCAGTTTTGTATCGGTTAGCAATGTGTACACTCCGGGAAAAGATATACACAATAGTGTACACATTTTGCGTAAATTGATAACCTTCAAATTAATGCGCGATATACAAAAATAAAGCACTCAGAGTAGGCAAGATGTTGATAATGGCGGAATTTTTCAAAAGACATAAAGCATGACAAACAAACTTAAAACGGATTCATATGCCCTACGATAACGTCTACAGCGAAAAGCGCACGCCCGGTGCGCTACGCACCGTGTGGCGTAATTTTTACGGTGACACCACGGCAATGATCGGCTTTTACGGCTGCATTGGCCTCGTGCTGCTGTGTCTCTTCGGTTCATGGTTTGCCCCGTATGGTATCGATCAGCAATTCCTCGGCTACCAGCTTTTGCCGCCGTCGTGGTCGCGCTACGGAGAGGTCTCTTTCTTCCTCGGGACTGACGATCTCGGACGCGACGTGCTCAGCCGTCTGCTGAGCGGTGCCGCACCGACCGTAGGTGGCGCATTCGTGGTGACGCTCGCCGCCGCCGTCTGCGGCCTGGCGCTGGGCATTTTCGCCGGTGCAACCCACGGCCTGCGCTCAGCCGTACTTAACCATATTCTTGATACCCTGCTCTCTATTCCCTCGCTGCTGCTGGCGATCATCGTCGTGGCCTTCGCAGGCCCGCACCTTTCGCACGCGATGTTCGCCGTCTGGCTGGCTATCCTGCCGCGCATGGTGCGTTCGGTTTACAGCCTGGTGCATGACGAGCTGGAGAAAGAGTACGTTGTCGCCGCCCGTCTGGATGGCGCCACCACCTTCAATATTTTGTGGTTTGCCGTGCTGCCTAACATTGCCGCCGGGCTGGTTACGGAGATCACCCGCGCCCTGTCGATGGCGATACTGGATATCGCCGCGCTGGGCTTCCTGGACCTGGGCGCACAGCTGCCCTCCCCGGAATGGGGCGCCATGCTCGGCGATGCGCTGGAGTTGATTTACGTCGCGCCGTGGACCGTGATGCTGCCGGGCGCGGCTATTATGGTGAGCGTTCTGCTCGTCAACCTGCTGGGCGACGGCATCCGCCGCGCAATCAACGCGGGGGTGCAATAATGCCGTTACTTGATATTCGCAACCTCACCATCGAAATCAAAACGGGTGAAGGCTGGGTAAAAGCCGTGGATCGCATCAGCATTACCCTTGCAGAAGGCGAAATCCGCGGGCTGGTGGGCGAATCTGGTTCGGGTAAAAGCCTGATCGCCAAAGCCATTTGCGGCGTGGCGAAAGACAACTGGCGCGTCACCGCCGACCGCATGCGCTTCGACGACATCGACCTGCTGCGTCTCTCACCGCGCGAACGCCGCAAGCTGGTGGGCCATAACGTATCGATGATTTTCCAGGAGCCGCAATCCTGTCTCGACCCGTCCGAGCGCGTGGGCAAACAGCTGATGCAGAACATTCCCGGCTGGACCTATAAAGGCCGCTGGTGGCAACGTTTCGGCTGGCGTAAGCGCCGCGCCATTGAGCTGCTGCACCGCGTCGGGATCAAAGACCATAAAGACGCGATGCGCAGTTTTCCGTATGAACTGACCGACGGCGAATGCCAGAAGGTGATGATTGCCATCGCCCTTGCTAACCAGCCGCGCCTGCTGATTGCCGATGAACCGACGAACGCGATGGAGCCGACGACGCAGGCGCAGATTTTCCGCCTGCTCACGCGTCTGAACCAGAACAATAACACCACCATTTTGCTCATCAGCCATGACCTGCAAATGCTGAGCAAGTGGGCGGACAAGATTGACGTAATGTACTGCGGACAGACGGTGGAAACCGCGCCGAGTGAAGATCTGGTGAACACCCCGCATCATCCGTACACCCAGGCGCTGATCCGTGCGATCCCTGACTTTGGCAGCGCGATGCCGCACAAGAGCCGTCTGAATACCCTGCCC
Organism: Enterobacter cloacae complex sp. 2022EL-00788; assembly: GCF_026627565.1. Classification (NCBI taxonomy): domain Bacteria; kingdom Pseudomonadati; phylum Pseudomonadota; class Gammaproteobacteria; order Enterobacterales; family Enterobacteriaceae; genus Enterobacter; species Enterobacter cloacae complex sp. 2022EL-00788. The sequence continues at coordinate 48,909 of NZ_JAPNMC010000011.1, forward strand.
GGGGCGATCCCGCTGCTGGAGTCGCTGCCGATTGGCTGCCGTTTGGGTCCGCGTTGCCCGTATGCTCAGCGTAAATGCATTGAAACGCCACGGCTGACGGGGCCGAAGAATCATCTGTTTGCCTGTCATTTCCCGCTGAACATGGAGAGAGAGTGAAATGGTCGAAACCTTACTGGAAGTGCATAACCTGAGTAAGACCTTTCGCTATCGCACTGGCCTTTTTCACCGTCAGACCGTCGAGGCGGTTAAGCCGCTGAGCTTTACGCTGCGCGAAAAGCAAACGCTGGCCATTATCGGCGAAAACGGCTCGGGCAAATCAACGCTGGCAAAAATGCTCGCCGGCATGGTAGAGCCGAGCGGCGGAGAAATACTGATTGACGATCATCCTCTGGTTTTTGGGGACTATTCGTTTCGCAGCCAGCGCATCCGCATGATTTTCCAGGATCCGTCGACGTCCCTTAATCCACGCCAGCGAATTTCGCAGATTCTGGATTTCCCGCTGCGGTTAAATACCGATCTGGAGCCGGAAGCGCGACGGAAACGCATTGTTGAAACCCTGCGCCTGGTGGGGCTGCTGCCCGATCACGTTAGCTACTACCCGCACATGCTGGCACCGGGTCAAAAACAGCGTCTCGGCCTGGCCCGCGCGCTTATCCTGCGCCCAAAGGTCATTATCGCCGACGAAGCGCTGGCCTCGCTGGATATGTCGATGCGTTCGCAGCTCATCAACCTGATGCTGGAATTACAGGAAAAACAGGGAATTTCGTATATCTACGTGACCCAGCACCTGGGCATGATGAAGCATATCAGCGACCAGGTGCTGGTCATGCATCAGGGAGACGTCGTCGAGCGCGGCAGTACGGCTGACGTGCTGGCCTCCCCGCTCCACGACCTGACAAAACGCCTGATTGCAGGACACTTTGGTGAAGCGTTAACGGCCGACGCGTGGCGTAAAGACCGCTAGCTGTTGCGTAACCCGCTTGCCAGCAGGCTAAACACCTCGATGGCATGCGGCAGCGTCTTCTGCGGCTCGTCACTTGCGGCAATCAACAGGGCAGCATTCAGCGCAGCGCCATTCAACAGATGGGCTGCGACTTTTGCATCCATTTTTTTAAGCACCTTGCAGTCGATCATTTTTTCGATAGTCTGGCGGGTCGACTCAAGGCAGCTATTCTGGCTGGGCCATTGCGCCGGATCGCCCAGAACTGCCGGGCCATCAAGAAGCACGATACGCTGCACTTCCGGAACGAGCGCCATGTTGATGTAGGCGATGCCTTCCGCGAGCAGCCGGTCCCAGTCGTTCTCCGCGGTTGCGGCAATGGCTTTCGCTTTTGCCGCCATTTCGCTATCAATCTGCGCGACCACCGCCGCCAGCAACCCCTTCTTGTCGCTAAAGTTATGGTATAGCGCACCGCGCGTTAACCCCACGCTGGCCGTGAGTTCGTCCATCGACGCTGCGGCATAGCCTTTTTCAGCAAAGGCCTTCCGCGCCGCCTGAATCATTTTTTCGCGATTTTCCTGAGCCGTTTCAGCACGACGTTTTACAGCCATAGGGCTCCCTTAGTTAACCGATCTTTTAATTTGACATACACGGCGTATGTGAATTACATTTTTGACATACACCGCGTATGTTACTTCCGATGCGCAATCACGACAACATCTCTGACAAAAAAGGAAAAACCATGCATTCACGCGATCCTGTATTCCCGGCCAACCGTCATGCCCTGTATGAAGAGCACGGCTATTCAGCGGCAATCCGCTCAGGCGATCTGTTATTTGTTTCCGGCCAGGTTGGCAGCCGCAGCGATGGCACACCTGAACCCGACTTCCCCGCTCAGGTGCGGCTGGCATTCGATAATTTACGGGCGACTCTGGCAGCCGCCGGGTGTACTTTTGACGATTTAATTGATGTCACCACGTTTCATACCGATCCAGAAAACCAGTTCCCCGTCATTATGGAGGCGAAAAAACTGGCGTTTCCGCATCCTCCTTACCCAAACTGGACGGCTATTGGCGTTAACTGGCTGGCAGGATTTGATTTTGAAATTAAAGTTATTGCCAGGATCCCTTCGCCTGCTAATTAACTTACGGCATAATCTGTCCGGCACTAAACTGGTTTACCGTTAAGTACTCACTGACAGACAAATGAAAGACAGCATCAGAAAGTATATTCTCTCCTGGGTGGAGGAGAATAACTTCACTATTTTACATATTGATGATCTGGTTGCAGATATCGGATATAGCAGAAGAACCATCGAAACATGGTTCAAGGAGCATTATCAGCTCTCACTCGGAGAATATATTCTCCGAAGGAGGCTGAGCCGTGCTGCCATTATGCTAAGAATGACGTCTATTCCGGTGACGGATATTGCCTATTTATTCCATTACCAGAGCAGCCAGAGTTTTTCGAGAGCCTTTAAAAAAATGACGGGTCTGACGCCCTCTGAGTACAGACATGCCAGAGTGTGGGATTTTGATATCTTACAGCCCTCATTTTTATTAAGCGAACAACAAACGCCTGAGCTCGAAATATGTGAGCTGAATGAGACGCTTATCTGTAACCATCAAATTATAGAGCACGATCATCTTTTTGATACCTCGGTGCATGATATTACTAAAAAAATCAAAAAGCTCCTGACAGAAAACCGTCATGAGATCGAGAAAATTACCCTGCTGCCCCGCCGACCCGAACTCGGCAAAAGCCGATCGTATCTGGTGGAGGTGTTAATATCTTACGCTTTACAAAGCGACACGAAGGATAATAAACAAACGTGCGTAGTGCGTGGTAAATACGCAAGAATGCCCTTTAGCGGCAGTTGGGAAAGTTACAGCGCCTTTAACAAGATTGCCTTCGTTAAGGCGATGGTTAAAAATCGCCTGACGCTGCGCGACGATATTTACCTCATGAAATTTAATTCGTACAGCGAGGAACATGTCGATTTTGATGTTTACATCCCTGTCCTGTAGCCTCAGCTGCATTCAGCCTGTCTGGTGACGGTTCTGTTTTTACCGTTGTGCTTCGCCTCATAGAGCGCATCATCCACGTTACGAATGACATCGTTACTGTTGAGGCTGTTCTGAATGGCAGAGCACACGCCAATACTTAACGTTACCTCTGCGGGAATCGCATAGTGGTTGCCCTGTCCGGTGCGACGCTGGACGTTCTGGCGAATGCGCTCTGCAACGGATAGCGCCAGATTTGCGTCCGTATCCGGCAGCAGAAGGCCGAACTCCTCACCTCCCAGTCGGGCAAAGATATCCTTATCCCGGATGCTGTCTTTGATGATATCCACGACCGCGAGTAGGACGCGATCGCCTGCCGGGTGGCCCCAGGTATCATTAATAGACTTGAAGTTATCGATATCCAGCATCATTATGCTGGCCCCCTTTTCTGTTCTGAGCGTGCGGATCCGCTGAAGCGCCTCATAAAAATATTTACGGTTGAAGATTTGCGTAAGCGGATCGCGATTAACCCGGTCGCCAAAAATTTTTAACATGCTAAAGACATGAAACAGTAAGGTGCAAATAACAAACAATTTACTAAATACTTCTACCGTCCGGCTGATATACCAGAGCGACATATTGTACGTATCAAGCAGCAGCAGGAAAAAGTTATAAATGATGGCCGAGAGACACACCACAATAATACTGTTCCAGATCCCGGATGACAGTCGCGTTACATAGGTCATATAGCAGAGCAAAAACGACCAGAACGCGATCAGAACGTTAACGTAACTGACGTTCCAGACCGGATCGTGGCGGTCACGGCCGTCTGACGCTATCGTTAATGACAATGCGGGATGGTAGCTGCTCAGATAATGGGCCAGCACCGGAAATACGACCAGCGGAATAAATAATGCCAGAGCCAGTTTAGCCTTATTACGACGCCCAAGTACCGATCGCGTTGAGAGCTTCTCCACCCAAACGGCGAGCGCCAGCAAAAAGATCAGGCTGAGCTGTCGGAAAAAATAAAACACCGCCGTATCGTTAGTTTTTACCGCATAGGAAAACCCGGCGTTTTCCGGAAGCTGAATAATCACGATGGTTTCAATGAAGTAGACCAGCCCGCTTAAAAACGCCAGGCTCAGTACTAATAATGAAGGATGCGACCTGTCAGACGCATACTGCATCTGGATAAAAATAAAGATGATGGTATCCAGAAAAAACAGCGCAATCATGACAATTAGGTACGTTGTCATGGGTACCCTGAAACCTGGACTGTCATTCACGCAAAAGGAGTTCACCGCGATCATGAGTGCAAAAAGGAATGCACCGCACAGCACGATCATCTTCTCGGCCAACGTAACGTTATTCATCTTACTTCTTACCGCAAATCTCTATACACGCAAATCGACTCCCCTGACCGGCGAGGTCAGGGGATCGTACTACTGCTCTGGGGTGACATTCACCACATCGCCATGGCTGTCAAAATCAACGTACAGCTTTTTATTAGCCTGGAACTGCTGATAAACCGGCTGCGCAAGCGAAAAGCTCGTCGCCAGCTCCGCCTCACTCGCGACGCGGGCGGGCTGAACCGCTACGTTATGGTGTTTATAGCGGTTATAAAGCGCCCAGAGAACCAGCACCAGCGCGTTGAGTATCGCTAGGATGAAATAGAGGAATAGCCGCGAATACGCGTCATCCTCTTGCGCAAATCCCTTCAGAAAAAAAGAGATAAATCCCGTGGCGAAGTAGGTGAACACGGCCCATAAAAGGCAGGTTACCGCCAGTTCCACGCCCTTGCGCAGGCCATTCCTGCGCGAATAAATGATCCAGTTTTTCATGTTATCCCCTTGCGATCCCGCGGTCCGGACTGACCCAACGCGCGCGCGCGTTACGGGGATTTAGCATCACAGCCGTAAATGCAACAAGCGTGGTGAATAAGCTGATAAGCCAGAAGATGATTGGGTACCAGATGATCCAGAACAGCGTGGAGATGACGTTATGCTCATACCGGTATTCAATCATAATACTTACCAGGAACTGCACGAGGCACAGGCTACAGAGCAGCACTCCGGCATTCTCCGATACCGAAGAAATTGACAGCCCGCCCGCCGTACCGTTCTGGATGACGTCCACCAGGATGACCAGCCCGCTCACCAGGCAGGTGAATGCCCAGGCCGTGGAAGCACAATATTCCACAAACAGCGGCCACATATGGCGGTGTTTCCAGCGCCAGAGCGACCCCATATTTTTCAGGAATACCTCTGCGCCTCCCTTCGCCCAGCGCAAGCGCTGCTTCCACAGCCCCCGTAGCGTTTCTGGCATCAAAATCCAGCACAGCGCACGCGGCTCATAAAACACAGACCAGCGGCGAAGCTGCAATTTCCAGCTGATATCAATGTCTTCCGTAATCATGTCATCGCTCCAGTAACCGACGTCCGCCAGCGCGCTACGGCGAAACGCGGCAATGACGCCAGAGACGGTAAACACCTGGCCATATACCCGCTGCGTACGCTTGATTAGACCGATGATGGAAGAAAACTCGCCGACCTGAATTTTACCGATTAACGTTGAGCGAGTTCGGATCCGCGGATTGCCGGTGACCGCCCCCACGCGCGGGTTATCAATCATTGGCGCAACAAGCCAGGCTGCCGCGTCACGATCCAGACAGGCGTCGCCGTCCACGCAAACCAGAAATTCACCTTTTGCGGCGGCTGCACCGCTTTTCAGCGCAATCGCTTTTCCCTGGTTTTCCATCAGATGCAGAACGCGCAGGCGGGGATAACGCTCGGCCAGCATATTAAGCTGAAAGCCCGTATCGTCCGAAGACCCGTCGTTCACCGCGATAACTTCAAAATTGTCATACCGCTGGGACATGGCCGCCGCAATGGTCTCATGAATATTTTTCGATTCATTAAAACAAGGAATGACGATCGAAATTAAAGGATTGCCCCGGAGCCCGGGCGCCGGCGCATTCTTTCCCCACGCCCAGTGGCGTTCGCGATAAAACCAGAAAAATACGCTGCCGGCTATCCAGAATATCGACATAAAGAACGGCCAGAAAAAGACGTAACGCAGCATAACCTCTGCGGAAAACAGCAGAGTCAAACCGACTGGGATGCACAACACCAGAATTAAAATAACGATAGAGAAATAGCGATTATTCATCTTCAGGGTACCAGCTAGTTGAGAATTCTGGCCGAATAACATTTATCTTCGGCTGATTATTCAAAAAATCATCCGGGTAATAACCGTAATGTTTTATTCCGGAGAACTGCATAATACGCATCCATTGCGCAATCTTGCTGGATGCAATATGTTGATGCTGGCCGTCGGGACGCCAGTCGCGAGCCTGAAGCTCAATAATCATTTTATTTTTCCCGTCGGGTAACGCTGCTACACGAGCAATAAGCGCTTTAAACCATTTATCGCCCTCCCGACCGTTCACTCCCTCCATGTAGGGCATCGCCATCACGGCCGTCCAGTCATAGTGGGCGAGAAAGTCGCTGGTGTTTTGCGCAAACCAGGCTTCGCTTTGCGGTTCAATCAACGGCAACGCATACAGGTTACGCGCCGTTTTGATTTCCGGACCGCGGATCGCTTTTACTTTATCCGCCAGCTCAAGCGTGAAGCGGGTGAGCGTTTCGGTTTTAAAGCGGGTCCATGCCTCAAACCGCTCTGGGTCGTCACGAATGGCCCGAATATCACGTCCAAAGCCTGCTTTTTCGTAAGCATCCAGCGCAGCGGGGCTGGCATCCTCCGTATCGGACAGCACGGCGTCATCGTGAAAAAGAATGCCGTCAAAAGAGGCGTGCGCCGCCAGATCTTCATACACCTCACCGATTCGCTGCCTTGCCCGATCGTCGAAGGGCGACAGGCGACGATATTGTGAAGGATTGACCTGAGGGCCGTCCTCATCCCCTGTCTCCAGGCTATGCACGCGGGTTAAGGTTTCCGCCATTTCCCAGCTCAGAACGGGCATCCAGGCATAAACGGCCACGCTCGCCCGGGTACGCAGCTGCCACGCAACGCGGCTGAAAATATCGGCCTTTACCGGCATCCATCGATTCGGGAAGTAGACCGCTTTAACCAGACCGTCACCCGCCGGGTCCGCGAAGGCCTGGAGGTATACGGTGGTGATCCCCATGTCTTTCACTCTCTGAATAAGGGCATCGATATTTTTTTCCATCTGCCCGGCATCAGGATCAAATACGTAGTCCAGGTCGACATGCATCACGCGCTGAAGCTGCTGCTCCTGTACCCCCGTCACCTGAAGCGCAAACTCTTCCAGCGTCGGGTTGCCGTTAATCAGGATACGGGGAATTGCATCCAGCTGCGTGGCCGTTGACAGCCCGTCCTCAAGGGTGAAAAACATGTCAAACCCGAGTGCCTTTAGCTCCTGAATCGCCGTACCGTTCGCCGCGCCATAGGGCCACACCCAGGCCGTAGGTGCTTTGCCGGTATGCGCTTTTACATGGCTTATCAGCGTCTGCGCGTCTCGCCGTATCCGCGCCCGGTATTCCGTTTCGGTTTCATAGCGACGGCCGTCCTGAATAAACCGACGATTCGCAAAGGCAGGAAGCATGCTGCCGCTCGGGTTAGCAAGCGTCCCAAAGTGGCTGTTCCAGGTATGCCCGCCAATCTCTACCAGCGGCGAACGGGAGAGCTCCTGCACCTGTTGCCAGGTCGCAAAGCGTTCACGCTCGATCTTCTCATCACCGTATTGCACCGGTTGTCCGGCGGGGGTGTTGATCCAGCTCCCAACCGGCGCCCACAGAGCAGGCCACTGATAGGCGACGAGCAGCGGATAGACGCGCGTGTAGAAGCTGCTGAATCCGTCGTCAAAGGACAGCAGCACCGCTTTTTCCGGGAGCGGTTTTCCCCCACGGTGTGCCTCACGGATCTGCGCCACGCTGACCGGGCTATAGCCGTTAGCGCGCAGCCAGGCAAACTGCTCTTTCAGCGCAGAGGTCCGCACGGACATAAAGCGCTGATCCGCTTCGCCATCTTCGACCTCATGATACGCAATCGTCACGAAGCCATTCGCCGGCCATGGCGTCTCGGCGCGTAACTTTTCGCGCAGGGCCGGGCTGGTATAGGCCGGCCCGCGCCCGTCGACGCACGCTGCCACGAGCATAATGCCGAGCAGTACGAGTAATGTTTGAAATCCTTTCCGTAACATACGTTGCCTCAGAATCGAAGGGTCACGTTAAAATCAACTGACAGATTGTGTTCCTGCTTTCCGTCAGAGGGGCGTTTATCCCAGCGTATCGCCACACCGGCTTCACCACCGTCGCGCCAGGACACGCGTTGCCCGTAGCCAAGATGGGTGATAAGGCCGCTGCCATAGCCGTGCTGCCACGCATTACCTGCACCGGCGCTGAAGGTCTGCGTCCAGCTGTTTTCATACCGACGCCACAGCCGATGATCCAGCGTCACGCCTGCCATCACGTCGAGACGTTTTTCCGGGCTGAAGTAAGGCGTGTCAGACTGGCTGTTGGTGCCGTAATACACGCCGGGCTGGATACTCAGGTTCATATCAGGCGAAGCCCAGACCTGTTCCTGACCATTGAGGAAATATTCATTCCTGCGGTTACCGTCAGAGAAAGCGGTTTTCAGGTAGCGGGCGCTGTACTGACGGCTTTCATGCTGATACCAGCGTACCTCCGCCCCACCGCTGTGCGCGGTAATATCGTTTTTCATGGCGCGCATCGGCGCGTTACGCGATAAGCGTTCACCTTCCAGGCCCAGCTGCCAGCTATCGTTGACATCAACCCGGGCTGCAAGGCGTGCTCCGACTTTCCTGTCGCCGTTGAAATGTCTCTTCGAGACTTCAGCCTCTGCCCACAGGTCTCGCGAACGCCATTCCAGCCCCATGAGCCCGTCGCGAACCACGCCTTTCCCCTCCTGGAAACGGCCGTCAAAGAAGCCGTAGCCGACGAATCCACGCCAGTTATAGTTAAGCGGCGGGCTATAAAGGGTGGTATTGACGTTAACATCATGGCGCCCTGAATCAGGCGAATCAGAGTCCAGGCCGACCGTCCCCCCCATCCTTAATTCTGCGCGCTTATGGGTGGCAAACGCCTTGCTGAGCTGCTTTACCGCCGCGTTGTCGGGCGCGCGTTGCGCTACATCCTTTGTCAGCTCCTCCGCCTGTCGCCATTCCTGAAGATCCAGCGCGGCATAGGCCTGTTCGGTTTCCAGGGCAACGCTGGAAGGCTCAAGCAGTTCGGCCTGCTTTAAGCGCGCTTCTGTGGCCCTCGGCAGACCACGCGCAAGCAGCACGCGCGCATGATCTATAAGGAGCCCCTGATTACCCGGCGCCGCCTGCGATAGGCTACGCGTCAGCGCTTCCGCCCGGGCAAGATCCTGTTCATACATCGCAAGCGAGGAGCGGTACTGCTGCCCCTCAAGCCACTTATCATTCGGCACGGGCACTGACGATCCGCGCGGATACCAGGTGGCGGGCGTGGTATCAACGACGCGTTTCGTCAGCAGCTTTGCCGGGCGATAGTTTTCACTTTCCAGATGGCTGTAAAAAAGGTCGGCACGCTCTTCCTCCGAAATATCATCAACCTTCTGAGGATTCTGATAAAACAGCCTGGAGAGCATCGCCTGAGCCCGGTCGGGCTGGCCCGTTTTGAGGAACGCTGACGCGACCCAGTACTGGGCATACTCCGGCAGCACCAGACCTTCCTGTTTCATCTGTTGGTATTGCCCGATAACCTCCTGATGGCGGCTGCGGGCCAGCAGCGCCCCCAGCCTGTCGAAGCGAATACGGCGATACACCGCCTCATGCTCCGGCTTCTCTTTCCACTCGGCGATCATCCCGTCGTAAAGGGACAACGCCCGATCGGCGATGACGTAACGCTCTTTTTCACCGCGGGTCGGCATAAACGCGAGCCTGACTAACTCCGCCGCTGCGTCCGCACGTTCGCGGGCATCAGGCTCTTTCCCCTGCGCCTGAACGTGCTTTAACCCGGCTGACGGCAGCTGGTTATCCGCCAGCGCCTGGCGATAGGCATCAGCCAGCGTTTCAGGATGCTGTGACAGGCGCATCGCCTTCGTAATAGCGAGTAACTCATCAGGATAATTTCCGGCAAGCCTGTGCACATAGGCTTCAGTCAGGTAGTTTTTGCTGTCCGGCGTTCTCTTCTGCAGCCGACGGATCTCACGGAGCGCACCGGCATACTCGCCGCTGTCGGCCAGCGTTAACACCCTTCCCCGGCAAAACTCCGCCGTGTACGGGCTGTCATCGCAAATGCGGTCCCAGGCATTGAGCGCTTTTTTCCACTCCTGTTTATTACGCCACGCTACCGCCAGCGCGGCCCAGGCTCTCGCCGGCAGCGCGTAATGCTGGTGCCTGGAATAAACGTCGATAACCTCGCTGTCTTTACCGGCCCACAGGGCAATCTGCATCCAGTCGGCAATCTGGGATTCATCAAGCCGTTGATGGCCGGAAAACCAGGTTAATGCAGGCTGAGTATTTCCCTTTCTCGCTTCAATAATCAGCGCGTCGTACTGGTTATCATCCGCTGGCAGCATGGCCGACACCGGCGCGCAAGGCAGGTAAAACGTGCCGACAACTAACGTTTTAGCTATTAACTGTGCAATCCTCATGCATATAATCCCTATATCCGTATAAGGTAAAATTAGCGCTGCGCTTTATTTTGTATTAGATACCGCGAAAAATATTCTTCTCCTGACGCGTACTGCAGGAAATGGCGGAACTCGGCTAACTTACTTTCATATTTCTCTCTTTCCTTCTCTGATATTCTGGTTAAAACACAATCCTGTAATGTGTCCATTCCCAGCCATTCGCTAAATGCGACGGACCAGGCGATTGAGTCGATATCATCTTCATCGTACTCGTACATTTCTTCTTTCTTCATTAACAACTCCCTTTGAAAAATATCCACATCAAACGAGGTGCAGAATATTTCCTGACTTCAGTCGGTCACCGCAGACGCGTATACAGGGATGAAATTCCTGACGCGTGCCGACCCGCGGTAAATTTTAGGGAGTTGAGACAGCTGAACGGATCATTTTGCGCAAAAGCGCCCCGGGCGCGTCGAGAAGGCGACGGCGCCGTTCCCCTCTCTGGTTGGATGAGGCGAACCCGACGCGCGGTGGTATACTGCTGAGATGCATACGAAACAGCGTGAATAAGCGCCGGCTCAAGGCCTTCCGGCGCCCCGGTCACGGCAGATGAGCGAGAAATATCGTGACACAAGGGGCTGTGAGTGGGCTATAATTTCGAGCTAATTTCGAATGATTTTGAAATACTGCCTGTAACGCTATGAATTACAAGGCAAAATAAGCAATGAATATAAGGATTAAAGCTATGGGTTTTCTTTCCGGTAAGCGCATTCTGGTAACTGGCGTTGCCAGCAAACTGTCCATCGCATACGGCATCGCACAGGCTATGCATCGCGAAGGCGCTGAGCTGGCGTTCACCTACCAGAACGACAAGCTGAAAGGCCGTGTTGAAGAATTTGCCGCGCAGCTGGGTTCCAGCATTGTTCTGGAATGTGACGTTGCACAAGACGAAAGCATTGACGGCATGTTTGCTGAACTGGCAAAAGCATGGCCGAAATTCGACGGCTTCGTTCACTCCATCGGCTTCGCACCTGGCGACCAGCTGGACGGCGACTACGTTAACGCGGTTACCCGTGATGGCTTCAAAATCGCACACGACATCAGCTCCTACAGCTTCGTGGCGATGGCAAAATCCTGCCGCGCGATGCTGAACCCGGGCGCAGCACTGCTGACCCTGTCCTACCTGGGCGCTGAACGTGCTATCCCTAACTACAACGTCATGGGTCTGGCGAAAGCGTCTCTGGAAGCCAACGTACGCTATATGGCGAACGCCATGGGTCCTGAAGGCGTGCGTGTTAACGCCATCTCTGCGGGTCCAATCCGTACCCTGGCGGCCTCCGGTATCAAAGATTTCCGTAAAATGCTGGCACACTGCGAAGCGGTTACCCCGATTCGTCGTACCGTTACCATCGAAGACGTGGGTAACTCTGCTGCCTTCCTCTGCTCTGACCTTTCCGCGGGTATCTCCGGCGAAGTGGTTCACGTTGACGGCGGTTTCAACATCGCTGCCATGAACGAGCTGGAAATCAAATAAGCCTGCCACTCTCTTCCCGCCAGGGAAGAGAGTTCTCCCCCGCCCCTCGTTATTCCGTTCTGCTATTTGTTATCACCTAACAATATTTTTCCCCTCATCCGCCTTACGCCAGGATATTGATCGCCATTTTGAGATCAAGGAACGCCCATGGAACAACGCCGTTTTTCCGGCAAAGGCCACTGGTATCATGAAACCCAGTCGAATCATTCGCAGACGGACGTTCTGCCTCTGGTGCCCGAAGCCGCTAACGTCGACGATCGTTTTTTGCTCGATTTAGCCCTGCCTGACGACATTGCCGCAAGCTGTTGTGGGTGGCTTACGCCAGCCCGAACCTTGTGCCACCTCTTATTCCCGCTTGATACTCCCGTGAACCGTCTGCACACGCTTAGCGCCTACGACAGGCTGAGCACGGCGTTGACGGTTGCCCAGGCGTGCGGCGTCCAGCGGCTCTGTAACCACTATGCCGCCCTGCTCGCGCCGCTTCCAGGCCCCGACTCCTCTCGGGAAAGCAATCGACGCCTGGCAGAGATCACCCAGTATGCCCGCCAGCTGGCGAGCTCCCCGGACGTCATTGACGACAAAGCGCAAACCCAGCTTGATGAGGTGGGGCTGACAACGTATGACATTGTGCTTATCAACCAGATCATCGGCTTTACCGGATTCCAGGCGCGGGCGGTCGCGGTGTTTCAGGCGCAGCTTGGCCATCCGGTACGCTGGCTGCCGGGACACCACATCCAGCCCCATACGCTTCCGCTGAGCTTTACCCGATGGACCGCCACCCAGCCCGTAGTCGAACTAAAATATGCCAGTGCGGTTCAGCTTGAGGCGCTCTCGCGCTGGCAGGCCGAACCGGCGCTTGCAGCGCTCACGCCGGTTCTGTGCCACGAGCCGATGCTGCTAAATCTGACGGGTGAGATACTGGTTAACCATCCACAAAGCGAAGCCCAGCCGTCTGCATCGCTCTCGGCCGCCCATGCGCTGCTGCTTACGTCTCCCGATCGTTTTAGCGCCGCCCAGCTAACGCCTCTCACGGAGGCCGGAATCCCGCCGGGCAAGGCAATTAATCTGTTAACCCGCGGCGCATTTAATGGCTGGCTGGACCGTCTGCGCGTGGCGCTTGGCAAAGAGGAATAACCACACGCTTTACCTAAAGAGCGCTTGCTGTAGCAGTGAGAATCGCGTAAAACTGTCAGCCGCTCAATGGCTACGAAAATAGAACATTATGTTTCAGGACAACCCGCTGCTAGCGCAGCTTAAACAGCAACTGCATTCCCAGACGCCGCGTGCAGAAGGGGTCGTAAAAGCCACGGAAAAGGGCTTTGGCTTTCTTGAAGTTGACGGACAGAAGAGCTACTTCATTCCGCCTCCTCAGATGAAGAAAGTGATGCATGGCGACCGCATTTCGGCCGTTATTCATACCGAAAAGGAGCGTGAGTCTGCCGAGCCGGAAGCACTGATCGAACCTTTCCTGACGCGTTTTGTCGGGAAAGTGCATAAAAAAGACGATCGTCTTTCTATCGTACCGGATCATCCTCTTCTGAAAGATGCCATCCCTTGCCGCGCCGCGCGTGGCGTTGAGCATGACTTTGTCGAGGGTGACTGGGCGGTTGCCGAAATGCGCCGTCATCCTTTAAAAGGCGATCGCGGTTTCTACGCCGAGCTGACCCAGTTCATCACCTTTGGCGACGACCATTTCGTACCATGGTGGGTGACGCTGGCGCGCCATAACCTCGAAAAAGAAGCGCCGGATGGCGTAGCGACCGAAATGCAGGACGAAGGTCTTGAGCGTCGCGATCTGACGGCCCTGGACTTTGTCACCATCGACAGCGCCAGCACCGAGGATATGGACGACGCGCTGTACGCCGAAGAGGCAGCGGATAGCAAACTGCACCTCACCGTCGCGATTGCCGACCCTACCGCGTGGATCGTTGAAGGCAGCAAGCTGGACGAGATGGCCAAAGTGCGTTCGTTCACTAACTACCTGCCGGGCTTCAACATCCCAATGCTGCCGCGCGAACTCTCTGACGATCTCTGCTCGCTGCGCCCGCATGAAGTGCGTCCGGTGCTGGCCTGCCGCATGACAATCGCGGCGGATGGAACAATTGAAGATGATATCGAATTCTTCGCCGCCACCATCGAATCCAAAGCCAAACTGGCTTATGACAGCGTGTCCGACTGGCTGGAAAATACCGGCAGCTGGAAGCCTGAATCCGAAAATATTGCTGCGCAAATTCGTCTGCTGCATCGCATCTGCCAGAGCCGCAGTGAGTGGCGCCAGACCCACGCGCTGGTATTTAAGGATCGCCCTGACTACCGCTTTGTGCTGGGTGAAAAAGGCGAAGTGCTGAACATCGTCGCCGAGCCACGCCGTATTGCCAACCGTATCGTTGAAGAAGCGATGATCTCCGCCAACATTTGCGCCGCACGCGTGCTGCGCGACAGGTTAGGCTTTGGCATTTACAACGTGCACACCGGGTTTGACCCGGCGAACACCGAAGCGCTGGCCGCCCTGCTCAAAACCCACGACGTACACGTCGACCCGGAAGAGGTGCTGACCCTGCCAGGCTTCTGCAAGCTGCGCCGCGAGCTGGACGCACAGCCGTCAGGCTTCCTCGACAGCCGCATTCGCCGCTTCCAGTCCTTTGCGGAAATCAGCACGGAGCCAGGCCCGCACTTCGGTCTCGGCCTTGAGGCGTACGCGACCTGGACTTCACCTATCCGTAAGTACGGCGACATGGTTAACCACCGTCTGCTTAAAGCAATCATTAAAGGTGAAGCTATTGCCCGTCCACAGGACGACACCACGCTTCAGATGGCAGAGCGCCGCCGTCTGAACCGCATGGCGGAGCGCGACGTCGGCGACTGGCTGTACGCGCGTTTCCTGAATGATAAAGCAGGAACAGACGCTCGCTTCCCGGCTGAAATCATCGACGTTAGCCGCGGCGGTATGCGCGTGCGTCTGGTGGATAACGGCGCCGTTGCCTTTATTCCTGCCCCGTTCCTGCATGCCGTTCGGGACGAGCTGGTTTGTAGTCAGGAAAACGGTACCGTGCAAATTAAAGGCGAAACGGTTTATAAGGTCACAGACGTGATTGATGTAAACATCGCTGAAGTCCGCATGGAAACCCGCAGCATTATCGCGCGCCCGGTTGCCTGATAATCGCTTAACATATCGGCCATTTTATTGGTAAATGGCCGATATTTTTCTCCCGCTTTATTTCCCGCAAAACCATCGTTTTATTTCACAATTTTCCGTATCCCGTCGCCACATTTCGCCAGAGTTATCTACAGTAAAAAGAGCCGTCATAGTCGACTGCAAATGAATAATTTGTGCGCTACTCAGCTGCCGCGGGAGAAAACGGGATGGACGATCTGGAGCAGAACCTGCTGTTTCGTTACATGGGTACCCATAGCCCCTGGTGGCGATTAACAGCAGACAGCAATGCTCTGCATCTTGCCGCAAGTGAAAACACCGACATTATCCAGGTTGTTGCGCTGGATGATGAACAGGCCGATCTGATTCGCCAGCTAACCGTGATCACCTCCAGCATTGCCATGACCCTGCCGCTGTACGGTGTTGAAGTCCCCGTTCATCTGGTGGGCCGTAAAATTAACAAAAGCGAGTGGGCGGGAACGGCATCAGCATGGAACGACACGCCTTCCGTGGCGCGCGATCTGGCGCAGGGACTCTCCTTCGCCGAACAGGTGGTGTCCGAGGCTAACTCCGTCATTGTCATCCTCGACCAGAACGGGAATATCCAGCGCTTCAATCGCTTAAGCGAAGAGTATACGGGCCTGAAGGAGCAGGAAGTTATCGGACAAAACGTGTTTAAACTGTTTATGAGCCGCAGCGAGGCCGCCGCATCGAAACGCAATATTGCCGGTTTTTTTCGTAACGGCAGTTCGTACGAAGTCGAACGCTGGATCAAAACCCGCAAGGGCCAGCGCTTGTTTCTGTTCAGAAATAAGTTTGTTCACAGCGGCAGCGGGAAAAATGAAATCTTCCTTATCTGTTCGGGCACCGACATCACGGAAGAGCGCCGTGCCCAGGAGCGGCTGCGCGTTCTCGCCAATACGGATACCATTACCGGATTGCCAAACCGCAACGCCATTCATGAGCTGATCTCCGATGCCATCAGCGCCCGTGGTGACGGACAGGTGGGTGTGGTCTATCTCGATCTGGATAACTTCAAAAAGGTAAACGACGCTTACGGCCACATGTTTGGCGACCAGCTGCTTCAGGCCGTTGCCCTGGCGATCCTGAGCTGCCTGGATGAAGCGCAAACGCTGGCGCGCCTCGGCGGGGATGAGTTTATCGTGATGGCCACCGATACGTCACAGGGCGCGCTGGAAGCCATGGCGTCGCGGATCCTGACCCGCCTGCGCCAGCCTTTCCGCATTGGCTTGATTGAGGTGTATACGGGCTGCTCGCTTGGTATCGCGCTTGCGCCCCAGCACGGTAACGATCGCGAAAGCGTCATTCGCAATGCCGACACCGCCATGTATACCGCCAAAGAAAATGGCCGGGGTAAATTCTGCGTATTCTCGCCAGAGATGAACCAGCGCGTATTTGAATATCTCTGGCTGGATACCAACCTGCGTAAGGCGCTGGATAACGATCAGCTGCTGATCCACTACCAGCCCAAGCTGACATGGCGCGGCGAAGTCAGGAGCCTCGAGGCGCTGGTGCGCTGGCAGTCGCCAGAGCGTGGCCTGATCCCGCCGATGGAGTTCATCTCCTACGCTGAAGAGTCAGGACTGATTGTGCCCCTTGGCCGCTGGGTGATGCTGGACGTAGTGCGGCAGGTGGCAAAGTGGCGCGACAAGGGTATTAACCTGCGCGTCGCGGTCAACGTCTCTGCCCGTCAGCTGGCGGACCAGACCATATTCAGCGACTTAAAACAGGCTCTGAAGGATCTGAATTTTGAATATTGCCCGATTGACGTGGAGCTAACCGAAAGCTGCCTTATCGAAAATGAAGCGCTGGCGCTCTCGCTCATCCAGCAGTTTAGCCGCCTGGGGGCGCAAATCCATCTGGATGACTTCGGGACGGGATACTCTTCCCTGTCGCAGCTGGCGCGATTCCCTATCGATGCGATTAAGCTCGATCAGTCGTTCGTCCGGGATATTCACAAGCAATCCATTTCACAGTCTCTGGTGCGGGCGATTGTCGCCGTGGCGCAGGCGTTAAACTTACAGGTTATTGCCGAAGGCGTGGAGAGCGCAAAAGAAGACGCCTTTCTGACGAAGAACGGCGTCAACGAACGGCAGGGTTTTCTTTTTGCTAAGCCCATGCCCGCTGCCGCGTTCGAGCGATGGCTAAAGCGCTATCAGGCGCGGCACGTCCGCTAGCTGGCCTTGCGTAACCCCGTCGCCTGATGGCGGTTTGACAGCATAACCAGCCGTTCCATTTAGGGGTTGTTGCCGGCACGACGGGCTACCAGTGAAAATTAATCACTTTCATTTATGTGCTTTGGTAATTGCATTTTTTACCTTCTCTTTTGAAGCAATTTTCTGCATCATTGATAATATTCACATTTCGCTTCAGGGTAAGATTATGTCTAACATTGATGCAGCAGCCGTAGCACAGCGTATTGATACCGTGCTGGATATTCTCGTCGCGGGCGATTATCACTCTGCTATCCGTAATCTTGAGATCCTCAAGTCCGAACTCCTGGCTCAGAACGGCGCTGACGACGCACCAGAATCTGTGCAACCAAAAGCCCCGTGGGAAGTGTAACCACGCCGTTTCCGCCCTTGTCTTTTAAATGGATGCTATGAATTCCCGACAACAAATTATTTTGCAGATGGTCATCGATCAGGGACGCGTAAGCGTGGTCGATCTCGCTAAAGCCACCGGCGTTTCTGAAGTCACCATCCGTCAGGATCTTAATCTTCTGGAAAAACAGAGCTACCTGCGGCGCGCGCACGGTTATGCCGTGCCGCTGGACAGCGAAGATGTCGAAACCCGCATGATGAACAACTACGCGCTAAAGCGGGAGCTGGCGGAATTTGCCGCGTCCTTAGTGAACAACGGTGAAACCGTCTTCATTGAAAATGGCAGCAGCAATGCCCTTCTGGCGCGCACGCTTGCTGAGCAGAAAGACGTGACCATCATCACCGTGAGCAGCTATATCGCCCATCTGCTGAAGGAAACCCGCTGCGAGGTGATTCTGCTGGGCGGCATTTACCAGAAGAAAAGCGAAAGCATGGTGGGACCCTTAACGCGCCAGTATGTTCAGCAGGTTCACTTCAGTAAGGCATTTATCGGCATTGATGGCTGGCAGCCCGACACCGGTTTTACCGGCCGGGATATGATGCGTTCAGACGTGGTTAACGCCGTGCTCGCCAAAGAGTGCGAGGCGATTGTCCTTACCGACAGCTCTAAATTCGGTGCCGTGCATCCCTATACGATGGGCCCTGTCTCGCGCTTCAGCCGGGTGATTACGGATGAGCGCTTGCGCGATGAATATCGCCAGCAGTTACAGCACGACGGCCTGACGGTTGATATTGTCAAAAAAACGGCCTGATTATCCTGCTGCGTCCGGATTATGGACGCAGTTCAACCTTTGTCTGAGATTATTCCGACCCCTCCTTTAAGAGTTTTTACCTGTTGAAACGCCTTTAAACACGTAAAATTATTATTAGCGATATAACAGGAAGTGACTATCACCTGCGTGATGATGAAACGCCTGCGCGACCAGCTTTCACGGGAACGGAATTTAAGTATAAATATTGTCTATACTTAAATAGCACTTCTTTCCGTGAATCGATAATTCAGGAGAAAGTATTATGACCTTTACCAGCAAAAAATTAGCCGCCGCTGTTCTGGCAATCACTGTAGCAATGTCCCTGAGCGCTTGCTCTAACTGGTCTAAACGTGACCGTAACACCGCGATTGGCGCCGGTGCTGGTGCTCTTGGTGGTGCAGTATTAACGGATGGTAGTACGCTGGGTACATTAGGTGGTGCTGCCGTAGGTGGTATTATCGGTCACCAGGTGGGTAAATAATCACCATAACGGCTCTCACCGGTAAAATAATATATTTTGTATTTTCAGGTCTGACTTACGCACGTAAAAAAAGAGCCACGGCATTGTCCGTGGCTCATTTATTTTAACCGCCCGCCAGCTTGACCTTCATCCCTTTGGCTTCCAGAAGCGATTTAATTACGTCGCGCTTATCGCCCTGAATCTCGATAATGCCATCCTTGACCGCCCCACCGCATCCGCATTTCTTTTTAAGCTCTGCGGCAAGTTTTGCCAGTTCCACATCGTCCAGATCGACGCCGGTAATCAGGCATACGCCTTTACCCTTTCTGCCGCTGGTCTGGCGCTGTATACGGACAATACCGTCGCCCCTGGGGCGTTCAGCTTTTTCTTTTGGCTCCTCGATGCGTCCGGTATCAGTTGAATAGACCAGACGACTGTTGGTGTCACCCATTATGCCCCCTTTTTCAGCGATGCATTAATCGCTTTCAGCGTTTCAGCCGGGTTAGCAGATTGCGTTACCGGACGACCAATCACCATATAGTCTACACCCGCGCTCAGGGCCTGCTCCGGCGTCATGATACGACGCTGATCCCCTGACTCGCTGCCCGCAGGACGAATACCCGGCGTAACCAGCTTAAATTCGCGGCCTAAGGCGGATTTAAAACGCTCCGCTTCCTGTGCAGAACAGACCACTCCATCAAGACCGCAGCTTTGCGTCAGACGTGCAAGACGCTCCGCATGCTCTGCAGGTGACAACGTCACTCCCAGATCCCGCAGGTCGGTTTCATCCATGCTGGTCAGCACGGTGACGGCAATCAGAAGTGGCGCCTCTTTGCCAAACGGCAGCAGCGCTTCGCGCACGGCCGTCATCATGCGTGCCCCACCGGAAGCGTGCACGTTTACCATCCACACGCCCAGATCAGCCGCCGCGGCAACGGCGTGCGCGGTGGTATTGGGAATATCGTGGAATTTCAGATCGAGGAAAACGTCAAAACCGCGCTGGTGCAAATCGCGGACGAGTTGCGGCCCGAACAGCGTGAACATCTCTTTGCCGACTTTAAGACGGCAATCGCGAGGATCAATTCCGTCAACAAAGGCCAGCGCGGCATCACGGTTATTGTAATCCAGAGCAACGACAACAGGAGAATCGGTAACTACGCGGGAAGTGGAGGAAGTAACAGACGTCATGACCAGCCCTTTTCGTCTATGGGCGCGCAGCGGCGCGGAACAGATAAACGGCGTGCATTCTACCTGCCATCGGCGGAAATGAACAGAATCGAATGTCTTTCCTGCTGAACGGCAGACCGCACGGTGCTGGCTGGTTTACCCAAAAACATTAGTATGTTGTAACTAAAGTGTGGTGTTTTAAAAAATTACTGCCCGTCCAGACCACGAATTGGCTTAATGGTGGACCACGCGCGGCACGACGGACAGTGCCAGTAGAGCGAGTAAGCGGTGAAACCGCATTTCTGGCAGCGGTAGCGCGGTTTGCTCCGCACCTGCTCGCCCACCATGTCTCGCAGCACCATCAGGCTCTCTTTGGCGCGCCCTTCCTCTGCCTCATTGAGGTGGTAGTCCATCAGCTTGTGGAACACGCGCATTGTAGGATGGCGCTGCAGCTGGCGCGTAATGTAGACCTGAGCGGTTTCACTGCCTTCGTGCTGCTCAACGACATCGGAGAGCATCAGCTCGGCCGTTGCCCCCGTATTTTCCTCTACGCAGCGGCGCAGAAACGCGACCCACTCGTCCTGCTTGCCCAGCTGCTGATAGCAGGTTTGCAGCATCTCCAGCGTTTCGCTGACCAGCTCTTTATCCTGATCGATAACGCGAAGCAGGCTTTCCACGGCTTTGGCGTAATCCCCGTTTGCCATAAAGACCCGCCCCATCATGATTGAGATGCGAGCGCTGTTGCGATCGGCTGCCGCGCCTTTTTTAAGCAACGCCATGGCTTTGTCCATGTCATCGCTGCCCATTTGCTGGAGGGCCAGCTCACAGTAAAAGTGGGCAATCTCGACGCGCTGTTTGTCTTTGCCGAGCTTCACAAGACGTTCTGCCGTATCAATCGCTTTTTGCCAGTCGCTGGTGGCCTGGTAGATTTGCAGAAGCTGCTGAAGCGCACCGATACGGAAGTCCGTCTCATCCACCAGCTGGGTGAACATATCTTCGGCGCGATCGTAAAGCCCCGCGGCCATGTAGTCCCGCCCCAGCTGCTGCACGGCCAGCAATCGTTGCTCATAGGTCAACGAGGCGCTTTCCATCAGGGTCTGGTGTATGCGAATGGCGCGGTCAACCTCTCCGCGCGAGCGGAAAAGGTTTCCCAGGGTGAGGTGTGCCTCTACGGTGCCAGTATCCTCTTTAAGCATGTCGAGGAACAGATCTACCGCTTTGTCCTGCTGGTTGCTCAGCAGGAAGTTCACCCCCGCAACGTAGTCGCGGGAGAGTCGGTTTGCTTCATCCTGTTTTGTTTGTTGCGCGCTTCTGCGGCCCATATACCAGCCATAGGCTGCGGCGACAGGCAAAAGCAGAAACAACAACTCCAGCATATTCGATTATTCCTTGACTACCGGCACACCAGAGCTCGCCGGAATGTCAGACGCAGGCGCAAGTTGATGTTCAAGTCGTTTAATTTTACGTTCAGCGCGAACAAGAGAAACACGAACCTTAAGCCAGAAGAGGCCACATACGAGCCAACCTATGACAAATCCCGCCGCAAATAATACTGCCAGCAGGCTCGACACCCGGTACTCGCCCTGCGCCAGCAGATAGTTGAAGCTTACCTGTTGATCGTTTTGCGCGCCCAATGTGACTGAAATGACAAAAATCGCCAACACCAGTAAGAAAATGAGTAAATATTTCACATGACTTCCCGTTATGTGGTTCGAGCGTATAAAGCGTGTTCAACTCACTGCAATCAGCCTTATAAGCTACCATTTTAGTGGCGGGCGCGAAACGGAAAAAGTAACGCGCCCTTCATGGATTTAGGGTCTAAATGCGGAAAATCAAGCTTCAGGTTCCGCCTGACTCCCTTTCGGCTATTTCTTCCTTCTCTTCCGGCGGTGGCGTTAGTGGCCCACAAAAACGTTGAGCAAGCCACGTCGCCAGCGTCACCAGTACCCACGAGATCAGCGTTGCGACCACTAAATCACGCGGCCAGTGCATTCCCAGCAGCATCCGGCTACCCATTACGCCCGTGGCCCAGACCAGCAACAACGCAATGGTTAAGGTGCGTCGGCGCGGCCATAAAAGCCCTACGCCAAGCAATGCCCAGCTGGCGGCAAACATCGTGTGCCCGGAAGGAAACGCAAAACCGGTCTCTTTTTGCCAGTGTTTGCGTAAAAAGGTCGGAATATCCTGCTGTTCCGCAAGCTGTTCTTTCACCAGCGCCCCGCGATCTTTACGCTTTAAATTGTAGAACTCATCCACGGGAACATGGTGTGTTTTTTCCAGCCAGACGACGAAGGGGCGAGGTTCCTGCACGCGATCTTTTACCCACGACTTTACCCCCTGCCCGACAAGAATAGCGCCGGCGAGAATGGCAAACAGGACCAGCGCCGCGCGCAGGCGAAAGCGCAGGCACCACAGAAACCAGCCACAGAGCAGCACGTGCGTAATAATCCCCCACGGCTGGGTGACCGTCTCGGTTATCCAGTATAAGGTTTTCAGCCACGTCTCGTTTTGTCCGGGCTGCCATGTCCAGCCGGAAAACCACACAACCAGTGGTATAACAAGCAATACGGCGGCGCCGGCGGCCGTGCGTCTGGCGATTGAAAGCATGTCCTCTCCTTTTTCACTAAGCACCACAATCATAACTGAATTTCATCTTTCTGGTGGATATGTCGGATCGTGCGTTTAACGTTCATATAGGGTGGTGGTGATTAGGTGAAGTTGCCGGGCTTGTGGCAAAATAGTCGAATACAGAAAGTAAAACGGGGCAAGGACACGAAACGTGTCAGCCTGGTCTGGAGAATCACATGCAGCTTAAACGTGTGGCAGAAGCCAAACTGCCAACCCCATGGGGCGATTTCCTGATGGTGGGTTTTGAAGAACTGGCAACCGGGCAGGATCACGTCGCCCTGGTGTTCGGCGACATTTCAGGGCAGACGCCGGTGCTGTCCCGCGTTCATTCAGAGTGTCTTACCGGTGACGCGCTGTTCAGCCTGCGCTGCGACTGCGGCTTCCAGCTTGAAGCTGCCCTTTCTCATATCGCAGAGGAAGGCCGCGGCGTGCTGCTGTATCACCGCCAGGAAGGGCGTAACATTGGCCTGCTGAATAAAATCCGCGCCTATGCGTTGCAGGATCAGGGCTACGATACGGTTGAAGCCAATCATCAGTTAGGCTTTGCGGCTGACGAGCGCGATTTCACCCTGTGTGCAGATATGTTCAAGCTGCTGGGCGTGGACGAAGTGCGTCTGTTGACCAATAACCCGAAGAAGGTTGAGATCCTTACTGAAGCGGGCATCAATATCGTTGAGCGCGTGCCGCTGATTGTAGGTCGCAACCCGAAAAATGCACACTACCTCGATACCAAAGCCGCCAAGATGGGCCATCTGCTGAGCGAGTAATCGCAAAATGCCCGGCACGCGTGCCGGGCGTCTTTTATCAGTCCAGCATCTTACGAATCACATAATGCAAAATGCCGTCGTTCTGGTAATAGGTCAGCTCTGTTGCCGTATCAATACGACAACGACAGTCCAGCACTTCCGTTTGACCGTCCGCGCGCGTTAACTTCACCGGCACCGTTTTACCCGGTTGCAGCTGTTGCAGACCGCTGATATCGATCTGCTCTTCCCCGGTCAGACCCAGCGTTTTACGCGTCACGCCCTGCGGAAACTCCAGCGGCAGGATCCCCATCCCGATCAGGTTTGAACGGTGAATACGTTCAAACGATTCGGCAATGACCACGCGAACACCGAGCAGGCGCGGCCCCTTCGCAGCCCAGTCGCGGCTGGAGCCGGAGCCGTACTCTTTCCCGGCAATGACCGCCAGCGGCGTTCCCTCCTGCTGATATTTCACGGCAGCATCATAAATCGAGATGACCTCCGTATCCGGCAGATGGCGCGTCATGCCCCCTTCCACGCCCGGCACCATTTCGTTTCGAATGCGGATGTTGGCAAACGTGCCGCGCATCATGACTTCGTGATTTCCGCGACGCGAGCCGTAGGAGTTAAAATCGCGGCGTTCCACCCCACGGCTTTGCAGATAACGCCCCGCAGGGCTGTCCGCCTTGATGCTCCCGGCCGGTGAGATATGGTCGGTCGTGACGGAATCCCCCAGCATCGCCAGAATGCGCGCACCGTGAATGTCCTTCAGCGGCGCGGGCTCTGCCGGCATCTCGTCAAAGAACGGCGACAGGCGGATATAGGTGGAATCGTCCTGCCAGCCATAGGTGTCAGAGCCAACGACGTCGATCGATTTCCATTCCGGCGTACCTTCAAAGACTTCGGCATATTCCTTGCGGAACATCTCGGTGGAGACTTTCTCTACCGCGCGCGCAATTTCACGCGACGAAGGCCAGATGTCCTTCAGGTATACCGGTTCATTCTTGCGATCGTGCCCAATCGGATCGGTCGCCAGGTTAATATTCATGTTACCTGCCAGGGCATACGCCACCACCAGCGGCGGCGAGGCCAGCCAGTTGGTCTTCACCAGCGGATGAATACGGCCTTCGAAGTTACGGTTACCGGAAAGCACCGCGCCAACGGTCAGATCGCCCTGCCTGATCGCCACTTCAATGGGTTCAGGCAGCGGGCCGGAGTTACCGATGCAGGTCGTACAGCCGTAGCCCACGAGGTTAAAGCCCAGCTCGTCCAGGTAAGGCGTGAGTCGTGCCTGGGCCAGATAATCAGAAACCACTTTTGAACCCGGTGCCAGAGAGGCCTTGACCCACGGCTGCGGCTTGAGCCCCAGCTCTACCGCTTTTTTAGCCAGCAGCCCGGCTGCCATGAGCACGCTCGGGTTGGAGGTATTGGTACAGGACGTGATGGCGGCGATCACCACCGCGCCGTCAGGAAGCTGATACTGATGACCGTTCAGAACATAGTCGACCGGACGGCGATCTTTTTGCGCCGTATTCACCTCCAGCTCGTTGCTGGCGGCAAAGGCAGCCGGAACGTTGCTTAAGGCGACGCGGTCCTGAGGTCGTTTTGGCCCTGCGAGGCTTGCCTCAACGGTGCCCATATCCAGTTCAAGCGTGCTGGTAAATACCGGTTCGTCACCCGGGTTACGCCACATGCCCTGCGCTTTGGTATAGGCCTCGACGAGGGCAACCTGCTCCTCGCTGCGGCCGCTGAGTCGCATATACTCCAGCGTAACGCTATCAATCGGGAAGAAGCCACAGGTCGCGCCGTATTCGGGCGCCATGTTAGCGATGGTGGCACGGTCCGCCAGCGGTAATGAGTCCAGTCCATCGCCGTAAAACTCAACGAATTTGCCCACCACGCCGTGCTTGCGCAGCATTTGCGTGACCGTAAGCACCAGGTCCGTGGCGGTAATGCCTTCGGATAATTTACCGGTCAGCTTAAAGCCCACCACATCCGGAATGAGCATGGATACCGGCTGGCCAAGCATGGCCGCCTCCGCTTCAATCCCGCCGACGCCCCAGCCCAGAACGCCGAGGCCGTTGATCATGGTGGTGTGTGAATCGGTGCCGACCAGCGTATCCGGGTAGGCCACCCACGCTTTATCCTGCAGCTCACTCCAGACGGCTTTGCCGAGATATTCGAGGTTAACCTGGTGGCAAATGCCGGTTCCCGGCGGCACCACGCTGAAGCGGCTGAACGCCTGCTGACCCCATTTAAGGAATACGTAGCGTTCATGGTTACGCTCCATCTCCAGACGGACGTTTTCGCCAAACGCATCGTCGTCGCCGAAGCGATCCACGGTCACCGAGTGGTCGATGACAAGATCGACCGGAGAGAGCGGGTTAACCTTCGCGGTGTCGCCCCCGAGACGCTTAACGGCTTCACGCATGGCGGCCAGATCAACGACCGCCGGCACGCCGGTGAAATCCTGCATTAACACCCTGGCCGGGCGATAGGCTATCTCTCTGTCTGCGTGAGCATTCTTTAGCCACCCTGCCAGAGCATGGATATCCTCCTCGGTAACCGAGTCGCCATCCTGCCAGCGTAAAAGGTTTTCCAGTAAGACTTTCAACGACTTGGGTAACCGCGAAATGTCCCCAAGCGTTCTGGCTGCCAGCGGTAAGCTGTAGTAGTGCCAGGTTTTATTTTCCGCCTGTAATGTGTCCTTACTGGCTTCGCGTAGGGTTAACGACATAAGCTCCTCCATAAAAACAGGGATGTCCTGACAATCATCAGGGCTGTAATTAAAGATAACACAAAGATGTCGTAACGTTTTGATAACAACCCGAATTGATAAATTTCGGAATGCTCCAGGGCGCGGGATAAAACAAAAAACCCCGCCGTGGCGAGGTTTTACGATTTAGTGGAGAGCCAGCCAGATGAGCTGACACCAGAAGAGGATCGACGCCGAGAATACGCCGAGCCACGACCAGTATTTTAAGGTTGTCATGTTATTCATCATAGGGACACCAGACTTTATTTATTAAACATGGCGAGGTCTGCCCTCGGTCTATATTGCTGATGTGTATTTATTAAAGAGTAAAAAAGTGCAGAGTCTTTATTCAGACTATTTGCATCGTTACGCAAAATACTAAATTATTGTTTTTTGGGTTCGTCTTCCGCGAACACATCAATAAAGGCCTGCTGTTGCGGCGTCAGTTTCCACGAGGCCGGCACGCTGGTTGCTGGCGCCTTGCGCGCTTTGTGAGCATTGTCACGAAGCTGACACATCACTTTTATCGCTTCTGTACGCACCGTTATGGCCATATTCAACCCCAGTATTTCCAGACAAGAAGCGCAACCACCACCCAAAACAGGGCAGAGCCAAGAAAGACCGCCAGCCAGGCTTTACGCTTAAGCGCGGGATCCCTTTGCGGTTCTTCACTTCCTGACGGCATTGCTAACCTCATACAATCGATATCGCTTATCATTTAGAGACCAAACAATTGGCACAAGTAATCATCTGATGAGATAAATCCTAAAGAAACTTTAGCCGAAAAGCCAGTGAATTTACGCATCTGCGTCCAGGAATATTCAATCTTTTGACCAGAAATAAATAATTGAAAAGAATAATTTGCACACCTGTAAATTACTTTCTACTTTTGTCGCAAATTTGCGACAGTAAAACCTTAGTCATTAAATGGATTATGAGGATATATGACGGTGACGCAGATGATGATAATTCTAATTCAGGTTTGCGGGGTAAATTCGGCATCTTTCCGCAGGAGAAAGATACCGGATGTGATTATTTGGCGGGGAGCTTAATGTCTTTAAACATCTCTTCGATGTCTTCGTTGGAGCGCAGGGCCACTGCCGTATCCACCACGTCGCGCGTAAGATGCGGCGCGAAGCGTTGAATAAAGTCATACATATAGCTGCGCAGGAAGGTGCTGCGACGAAAACCTATCTTGGTGGTGCTGTGGCTGAAAATATCATGCGCGTCCAGGCGCACCAGGTCCGGATCGGAGACCGGATCCACCGCCATGCTCGCAATTACCCCAACGCCAAGCCCGAGTCGAACGTAGGTTTTAATCACGTCCGCATCCGTCGCGGTAAAGACAATACGCGGTGTTAAACCCGCGCGGTTGAAGGCGGTATCAAGCTCCGAACGGCCCGTAAAGCCAAACGTATAGGTGACCAGCGGATATTGCGCCAGCTCTTCTATAGTCACTTCCCCCTTCCCCGCCAGCGGATGGTCGGGCGTTACGACAATTGAGCGGTTCCAGTGATAGCACGGCAGCATCACCAGGTCGTCGTACAGGTGAAGGGCTTCCGTTGCGATGGCAAAATCCGCATTGCCTTTTGAGACGGCTTCGGCGATTTGCGTCGGCGAGCCCTGATGCATATGCAGCGAAACGCGGGGATAGCGTTCGATAAAGCCTTTAATTACGCCGGGAAGCGCGTATCGCGCCTGCGTATGCGTGGTGGCAATATACAGGGAGCCTTTATCGGGCCAGGTATGCTCCCCCGCGACGGATTTAATAGCGTCCACTTTGGAAAGCACTTCCCGTGCAATACGGATGATTTCCTGTCCCGCCGGCGTGACCTGCGTCAGATGTTTACCGCTGCGGGCAAAAATCTGAATACCTAACTCATCCTCCAGCATACGCACCTGCTTACTGATGCCGGGCTGGGAGGTATAAAGACCTTCTGCGGTGGAAGAGACATTGAGGTTGTGATTGACGACCTCAACGATATAGCGAAGCTGCTGTAATTTCATGCCTGACCATCCGATTTAGCGCATGCGTCCATCGCTTAAGACGATTTGATAATAAGAAACGGGTTAACTATAACCACTATATCATTTATAGCCAGGCTGTATAGTACGGAACAAAAAATAATAACGAGGTAATAAAAAAAGGCCGGAAGTCCGGCCCTTTCACAGGTAAGTTACGGTAAGGGAAGATTATTTCTTGCCTTCAACCCATTTGCCGTCAACAAAGAAGGCTGACCAGCCGGTCGCTTTACCCTCTTTCTCCGCCGCCACGTACTGCTGCTTCGTTTTACGGCTAAAACGCACCACGGTTTTATTGCCTTCCGGATCCTGCTGCGGCGCATCGGCCAGGTAGCGCAGTTTTTCCGGCAGGCGGTCGCGGAAGCGGTAAAGCTCTTCTACCAGCGGCGCGCGCGTTTCACGTGATTTCGGGAAAGTATTGGCCGCGAGGAATACCCCGGCAGCGCCGTCACGCAGCACGAAGTAGGCGTCCGACTTCTCACACGGCAGCTCCGGAAGCGGAACCGGATCTTCCTTCGGCGGTGCGACTTCACCGTTACGCAGGATCTTGCGCGTGTTTTTACAGTCGTCGTTGGTGCACGCCATGTACTTACCGAAGCGTCCCATTTTCAGGTGCATTTCGGAACCACATTTCTCACACTCGACGATTGGGCCATCGTAGCCTTTAATGCGGAACTCGCCCTCTTCAATCTCGTAACCGTCGCAGGTCGGGTTATTACCGCAGACGTGCAGCTTGCGTTTCGGATCGATCAGGTAGCTGTCCATCGCCGTGCCGCATTTCTTGCAGCGGCGCTTAGCGCGAAGCGCGTTAGTTTCCGCATCATCCCCTTCCAGCACGTTGAGAACTTCGTTCTCCGGAACGAGGTTGATAGTGGTTTTGCAACGCTCTTTCGGGGACAGCGCGTACCCGGAGCAGCCGAGGAACACGCCCGTGGTGGCGGTGCGAATGCCCATCTTACGGCCACAGGTCGGGCAGTCGATGCTGGTCAGAACCATCTGGTTAGGCAGCATTCCGCCCTCTTCAGGATCTTTCTCGGCTTTCTCAAGCTGGTTGGTAAAATCGCTGAAGAAGCTATCGAGAACCTTTTTCCACTCGGCCTTGTGGCTGGCAACCTCGTCAAGGCTGTCCTCCATCTGCGCGGTGAAATCGTAGTTCATCAGTTCACGGAAGTTAGCTTCCAGCCGGTCAGTAACGATCTCGCCCATTTTTTCGGCATAGAAACGACGGTTCTCAACGCGAACGTAACCGCGATCCTGAATGGTCGAGATGATTGACGCGTAGGTGGACGGACGGCCAATACCGCGTTTTTCCAGCTCTTTCACCAGCGACGCTTCGCTGAAGCGCGCAGGCGGCTTGGTGAAGTGCTGAGCCGGAACGAGATCGACCAGCGACAACTCGTCACCTTTATTGACGGACGGCAGCGTTCGGTCTTCATCCCCTTTACGCAGCGCGGGCATTACTTTTGTCCAGCCGTCGAAACGCAGAATACGGCCGCGAGCCTTCAGGCGGAAATCACCTGCACCGACGGTCAGGGTGGTGGAGTCGTATTTCGCAGGCGTCATCTGGCAGGCCACGAACTGGCGCCAGATCAGCTGATAAAGCTTCTGCGCATCCGCTTCCATATCTTTCAGGGATTCAGCCAGTACGGAAACGTCAGAAGGACGAATCGCCTCGTGCGCTTCCTGAGAATTCTCCTTGCTGGCGTACTGATTAGGGCTTTCCGGCAGGTATTTTTTACCGAAGTTGTCGCCAATGTAGCCGCGCACCATGTTGACAGCATCCTGGCTCAGGTTGGTTGAGTCAGTACGCATGTAGGTGATGTAACCCGCTTCATACAGACGCTGGGCCATCATCATGGTCTTCTTCACGCCATAGCCCAGACGCGTGCTGGCAGCCTGCTGAAGGGTAGACGTAATAAACGGCGCGCCAGGCTTGCTGCTGGTCGGTTTATCTTCACGATCCAGAACCTGATAACGCGCTTTTTCCAGCAGCGCCACGGCGGCCATTGTCTGGTCGCGGTTTTCAGGACGGAACGGCTTGTCGTTGTGGTGGCTCACCTGCAGGGGCAGCGCATCGCCGCCCGGCGTGGTGACATTCGCATCCACTTCCCAGAACTCTTCCGGAACGAACGCTTTGATTTCGCGTTCGCGCTCCACGACAAGGCGCACGGCAACGGACTGTACGCGCCCAGCTGAAAGACCGCGAGCGACCTTTTTCCACAGCAGCGGCGAGACCATGTAGCCCACAACGCGGTCCATAAAGCGACGCGCCTGCTGAGCGTTTACACGGTCGATATTCAGTTCACCCGGCTTTTCAAACGCCTGACGAATCGCATTCTTTGTAATTTCGTTAAACACTACACGGCTGTAGCGTTTGTCGTCTCCGCCGATCACTTCCCGCAGGTGCCATGCGATGGCTTCCCCTTCGCGGTCAAGGTCGGTTGCGAGATAGATGTGGTCGGCTTTTTCAGCCAGCTGCTTCAGCTCGTTAACGACTTTCTCTTTGCCTGGCAGCACTTCATATTGTGCATCCCAGTTGTGCCATGGGTTAACACCCATGCGGTTGACAAGCGCGCTACGTTCATCCTTTTTAGGCTTTTTAGCCCCTTTGGTGGAGGTAGAGTCTGCGCTCTTTTTGCTGGCTGAGCCACTGGTCGGCAAATCGCGGATGTGACCAACGCTGGACTTAACCACGTAGTCATTGCCCAGATATTTATTGATCGTTTTGGCTTTTGCCGGGGACTCAACGATGACGAGAGCTTTACCCATATTCACCTTTACCTAATTTAATTCTTCCAGGAATACGCCGCACGTTGATTTCCCTTCCGCTGACGACGAGCCATTGATATTGCGACGGCGTCAGGGGATATCAACCCCTATGTCTTACCGAACGTCAGAATGGCGACATCCAGGTCATTGAGTTATCGGGTATTTTTCTCACATCACTATTCATTCGTGACGAATTCCCGGTCGAATGTCAAGCAATTCTGTTGCCAGAATGACGAAAGCGCACACTGTACCTGATAAAATTCGTTACGCAACTTTATTAGCATGCAAAAGCAAATCCCGCCAGCAAGCCGCCGGTTCCTTATCCCCTCTGATAACAGGGAAAATTTGCCCCTGAAGCGCCCCAGGCGTAGACTATTGTCACTGTTTAAGGAGTGGAATATGCAGAATACAACCCAACCCATTGACCGAGCTTCTCTGCTTATCGAAGCAAACAAACTCATTCGAGACCATGAGGATACCCTGGCAGGGATCGAAGCGACTGGCGTAGAACAACGTAATGGCGTGCTGGTGTTCAGCGGTGAATACTTCCTTGATGAACAAGGGCTGCCCACCCCGAAAAGCACCGCCGTATTTAACATGTTTAAGTACCTGGCGCATGCGCTCTCAGAGAAGTATCACCTGGTCGATTAAGACAAAAACGCGAGGCAAATGCCTCGCGTTTTTCTTTACAGCAGCGGCTTTTGGCCCCGCTGGAACCAGCGCAGCAGCAGGCGATCCGCGCTTTCTGCCGCGCTATTGGTAAAGCGGTCCAAAAGGCGCTTACGCTGGGTAAAACGTACCCCTACCAGCTCGCGGCCCTCCATCAGGCTGAGCAGCAGATCGTCACTGGTGCCAACGTCATCCACCAGCCCCTTCTCCTGCGCCTGGGTGCCGTACCAGTGTTCACCCGTTGCCACCTGCTCAATATCAAGCGTAGGGCGCATACGGTGCACGAAGTCTTTGAACAGATGATGGGTTTCGTTCAGATCCTCACGGAATTTCTGCCGTCCCTCTTCTGTGTTTTCACCAAGCAGCGTCAGCGTGCGTTTGTACTGACCCGCGGTGTGCAGCTCAATATCAATCTCTTTGTTTTTCAGGAAACGATTGAAGTTAGGGATCTGCGCGACCACGCCAATCGAGCCGATAATGGAGAAAGGTGCTGCAACGATTTTGTCCGCGACGCAGGCCATCATATAGCCACCGCTCGCCGCGACTTTATCCACGGCTACAGTAAGCGGGATCTGCTTATCCCGCAGGCGCTGTAGCTGTGATGCCGCCAGCCCATACCCATGGACGACACCACCCGGGCTTTCAAGACGAACCACGACCTGATCCTGCGCAGTGGCTACGGCAAGCACCGCCGTCACCTCTTCGCGCAGTGAAGAGACTTCGTGCGCGTCCATGCTGCCTTTAAAATCGAGCACATAGACCCGCGGCTTTGCGTCTGCCTGCGGGGCACCACGCTTTGCTTTCGCCTTCGCGGCTCTGGCTTCCTGCTTCTGTTTTTTCTTGCGAGCTTTCAGCCACAGCTTCTGCTGATGATCGTCCAGCAGCGCCAGCGACATCTCTTCCTGCATCTCTTGATACTGCTCACTCAGGCGGGTAATGCGTAATTCACCGCGCTGACGCTTGCGCTGCGTCAGGTTGGCAATCAGAACGGCAATCACCGCAATAGCAATAACCACCGTCGCGATTTTGGCCAAAAACAACCCATATTGAGAAAGTAACTCCACGCGTTCCACCTTGATTTAACCACGAATCTTTCACGCCAGTGTACAACAGCCCGGCCTGGGCGTCTCGCTCGGGACATTACCTCTGCGAGGCGGCTTCAGGAATACCCCGATTCTGGTTTAAATCTTTGCAAATTGTTAATTTCCCAGCGTTCTGTCCGGTAGACTGATTGAATTCTGACGCTGTTTCGGGCATAAAGCCGAAAAGTCATAAATAAAGGTGCAGGTCCCGCCCGTTGCACCTGAGGAGTCACCGTGCATTATCAGCCACAAAAAAACCTTCTAGAGAACCGCATTATTCTGGTTACCGGTGCCAGCGACGGGATTGGTCGCGAAGCTGCCCTGACCTACTCCGAATACGGTGCCAGCCTTATTCTGCTCGGACGCAATGAAGAAAAGCTCAAGTCCGTCGCGCGGGAAATTGAAGACACCAGCGGGACGCCCACGCCCTGGTATACCCTGGATCTGCTGACCTGTACGCCAGCGTCATGCCAGGCGCTTGCCCGGCGCATTGGCGCCCACTACCCGCGCCTGGACGGCGTCCTGCATAACGCGGGATTACTCGGTGAAGTGCGCCCGATGGATGAGCAGGATCCCGAGGTGTGGCAGCAGGTGATGCAGGTAAACGTCAACGGAACGTTTTTCCTGACCCAGGCATTGCTTCCTTTATTACTAAACTCAGATTCCGGCTCGCTGGTCTTCACCTCCTCCAGCGTGGGTCGTCAGGGCCGCGCGAACTGGGGGGCATACGCTGTCTCTAAATTTGCTACTGAAGGGATGATGCAGGTGCTGGCGGAGGAGTATCAAAGCCGCCACCTGCGGGTGAACTGTATCAATCCAGGCGGTACGCGCACTAAAATGCGTGCCAGCGCGTTTCCGACCGAAGATCCGCAGAAGCTCAAAACCCCGGCCGATATCATGCCGCTCTATCTTTGGCTGATGGGCGACGACAGCCGCCGCAAAACCGGAATGACCTTTGATGCCCAGCCGGGCCGTAAGCCGGGGATTTCGCAATGAGTGAAGAACGTCACCAGCAGCGCCAGCAGCGCCTGAAAGAACAGGTCGACGCGCGCGTGGCGGCCGCACAGGATGAGCGCGGGATCGTCATCGTCTTTACCGGTAACGGCAAAGGAAAAACCACCGCCGCATTTGGCACCGCTGCCCGCGCGGTCGGACACGGCCAGAAGGTAGGCGTGATCCAGTTTATCAAGGGCGAATGGCCCAACGGTGAGCGTAATCTGCTCGAACCGCACGGCGTTGAGTTCCAGGTCATGGCGACCGGCTTCACCTGGGACACCCAGAACCGTGAAACGGATACCGCCGCCTGCCTCGCCGTCTGGGAGCACGCCAAAAGAATGCTTTCCGACCCGACGCTGAATATGGTGCTGCTGGATGAGATCACCTATATGGTGGCCTATGACTACCTGCCGCTACGGGACGTGCTGGAGGCGCTCAAGAATCGTCCGGCGAATCAGACGGCGATCGTTACGGGGCGCGGGTGCCATCGGGATATTCTGGAGCTTGCAGATACCGTCAGCGAGCTGCGTCCGGTTAAACATGCGTTCGATGCGGGTATCAAAGCGCAAATCGGGATTGATTACTAAAGAAAAAAGCCCGGTATGTTCACCGGGCTTTTCGATTAACCGTTGTTATTATTACGGCTGCCAGAGCGGCGATTGCTGCTCACCTGGCTGTGACGCTTCACCGCACGGCGGATCTGATTTGCCTTCATGCGACGACGATCTTTTTCAACCGCCACCTTAGACGTGGTTTCTGGCGTCAGTCCGACCAGATCGCGCAGGTAGTTAGTTTGCGTCAGATCCAGCTCGGTATAGCCGCCGCGAGGCAAGCCTTTAGGCAGCAGAATGTCGCCATAGCGAACGCGGATCAGGCGGCTTACCTGCACACCTACCGCTTCCCACAGGCGACGAACCTCGCGGTTACGCCCCTCGGTCAGGGTAACGTTGTACCACTGGTTAATGCCTTCACCACCGGTAAATTTGATGGTTTTGAACGCCGCAGGGCCATCTTCAAGCTGCACGCCGCGCGACAGGTCGCGCAGTTTGTTCTCGTCAACCTGGCCGAATACGCGTACTGCGTATTCACGCTCCACCTCACGGCTTGGATGCATCAGACGGTTTGCCAGTTCACCATCGGTAGTGAACAGCAGCAGGCCGCAGGTGTTCACGTCCAGACGCCCTACGGCAATCCAGCGAGCGCCACGCAGCTTAGGCAGACGGTCAAAGACCGTCGGGCGACCTTCCGGGTCGTTGCGGGTACACAGCTCGCCTTCCGGCTTGTAGTAAGCCAGCACGCGGCAGATCTGCTCAGCGGATTCTTTTACGGAGATAAGATGGCCGTCGATGCGGATCTTGAGCCCCGGTACGATTTCTACGCGGTCACCCAGCGTGGCAATTTTGCCGTCCACGCTCACGCGACCGGCTTCAATAATGGCTTCGATTTCACGGCGTGAACCGTGGCCGGCGCGCGCCAGCACTTTCTGTAACTTCTCGCTCATTGAGCTTCCTCAGGTGTCGCCTTCACAGGCGTCGAATCAGGTCAAAAACAGAGCAGCGCCCTGCTTTGATGGCCGCGTAGTATATCTGCTTACACCCTTACAAGAAAGGCTTAACGTCACCTGCGCCTTCACGAATCACTTCTGGCGCATCTTCGGTGAGATCCACCACGGTTGTCGGCTGCTGGCCGAGGTAACCGCCGTGAATAATCAGCTCTACCACCTTTTCCAGACGATCTTTGATCTCTTCCGGGTCGGATTCGGTAAACTCACTTCCCGGCAGCATCAGCGAGGTGGATAGCATCGGCTCGCCGAGGGTTTCCAGCAGCGCTTGGGCAATCGGGTTAGACGGCACGCGCATCCCGATGGTCTTGCGCTTTTCCTGCAGCAGACGCCGCGGCACCTCCTTCGTCCCCTTCAGGATAAAGGTGTAGTTACCTGGCGTGTTGTTTTTGATCAGACGAAACGCCACGTTGTCGACGTAGGCGTAGGTCGACAGCTCGGAGAGATCGCGACACATCAAAGTAAAGTTGTGCCCGTCCGGCAGCTGACGAATGCGGCAGATACGCTCCATCGCCCCTTTATCTTCAATTTTACAGCCCAGCGCGTAGCCAGAATCGGTTGGATAGACAATCACGCCGCCCTTGCGGACGATCTCCACGGCCTGATTAATCAGACGCGGCTGGGGGTTATCCGGATGGATATAGAAAAACTGACTCATACTTCCCTCTCTTCAATTTGCTGCGGCTGTTCCCAGAGCTGCCATACCGGCTCAACGCCGGCGGGCAACCAGAGCTTACGCCCCAGTTCGATCCACGCGCAGGGCTGATGAAAATCTGAACCCTGTGACCCAAGCAGGCCAAACTGGCGGGCGTAGGTCGCGAGCTGTGAGCGCTCATTGGGTGCCTGCTGACACTGGGCAACTTCCATCGCCTCACCACCGCATTCGGCAAAGTGCGCCAGCAGCCTTTTCAGCCATTTAGCAGAAAGATTATACCGCCCCGGATGGGCCAGCACCGCCTTACCGCCAGAATGATGAATCACATCAATAGCTTGTTTTATTGTACACCACTGTGGTGGAACGTATCCGGTTTTCCCGCGCGCCAGATATTTTTTAAAGACATCCGCCATGGTTGTTGCTTTCCCCGCCTCAACCAGGAAACGGGCAAAGTGGCCGCGCGTTACCGCTCCGCCGTTCGCCAGCTTTTGCGCACCCTTCAGCGCACCGGGAATATGCGCCTTCTCCAGCCGCTCGCCAATCAATTCCGCGCGATGATTGCGGCGCGCTTTTTGTTCCTGCAAAAGCGTCCGCATAGCCGGATGGTCTGGATCGATGTTAAGGCCAACGATGTGAATCTCGTGGTTTTCCCAGACGGTCGAAATCTCTACGCCGGACACCAGATTGAGCGCCAGCCCGCTGCGGGCAATCTCGGCGCGCGCCGCAGGAATGGCGTCTGTCGTGTCGTGATCGGTTATCGCCAGCGTGCCGACGCGCATTTCAACGGCGCGATGAACCAGATCTTCGGGTGTCAGCAGGCCGTCAGAGGCCTGAGTATGGCTGTGTAAATCATAAATAATGGCGTAGGTGGTATCGCTCAAAGCACTTCCCATAACAGGTTGGAGACATCCGAAGCCTCTATGATACCGACTAACGGAAAAATACTGAAATCAGTGGTTGACAATACGCTATCGAACTAGTTAACTAGTACGCAAGTTCACACGAGAAAGGTATCTGAAAATGACCGCACAATTCAATCTTCACGGTTGGTGGCGCACTTCCTGACTATCGGGCAGTGTCACGCGTCTGCGAAATGCAAACAGATACCCAGCCCGCTACCCAGCGGGCTTTTTTTTGAACAGAAAATGAGAACAACACCATGCAAACAGCCAAACCACACCTCGAATTGCTGACCTGCGAGGCGGCCTATCGCCACAACCCGACCGCGCTGTTTCACCAGGTCTGCGGTGCGCGCCCAGCGACGCTGCTGCTGGAGTCTGCCGATATCGACAGCAAGGACGATCTGAAAAGCCTGCTGCTGGTGGACAGCGCGTTGCGCATTACCGCGTTTGGTGACACTGTCACCGTTAAGGCCCTTTCCGAGAACGGCGCGTCGCTGCTGCCGCTGCTGGATGCGGCTCTGCCGTCGGGCATTGAAAATGAGCATCACCCGGAAATGCGTATTCTCCATTTCCCGCCGGTCAGCCAGCTGCTGGATGAAGATGCCCGCCTCTGCTCGCTGTCCGTTTTCGATGCCTTCCGCCTGCTGCAAAATCTGGTCACCGTGCCGGAAGATGAGCGCGAAGCAATGTTCTTCGGCGGGCTGTTTGCTTACGACCTGGTTGCCGGCTTTGAAGCGTTGCCGGAAACCGAGCAGGGCAACCGCTGCCCGGACTACTGCTTCTATCTGGCTGAAACCCTGCTGGTAATTGACCATCAGAAAAAATATACCCGCATCCAGGCCAGCCTGTTCACGCCGTCAGCGTCTGAGAAAAGCCGCCTTGAACAGCGCATCGCCCAACTGCAACAGCAGATGACGGAGGCCCCGCCCGCGCTGCCGGTACAGCGTATTGAACAGATGATCTGCGAGGTAAACCAGACTGACGACCAGTACGGCGCCGTGGTTCGCCAGATGCAGAAGGCGATTCGCGCCGGGGAGATTTTCCAGGTGGTGCCTTCCCGCCGCTTCTCTCTGCCCTGCCCGTCGCCGCTGGCCGCCTACGACGTGCTGAAAAAGAGCAACCCAAGCCCGTACATGTTCTTTATGCAGGACAACGATTTCACCCTGTTTGGCGCCTCACCGGAAAGCTCGCTGAAGTACGACGCCACCAGCCGCCAGATTGAGATCTACCCGATCGCGGGAACCCGTCCACGCGGCCGTCGTGCCGATGGCTCGCTGGATCGCGATCTCGACAGCCGCATTGAGCTGGAAATGCGTACCGACCATAAAGAGCTGTCCGAGCACCTGATGCTGGTCGACCTGGCGCGTAACGACCTGGCGCGTATCTGCACCCCGGGTACCCGCTACGTGGCGGACCTGACCAAAGTCGACCGCTACTCCTTCGTGATGCACCTGGTGTCCCGCGTGGTGGGCGAACTGCGTAGCGACCTCGACGTGCTGCACGCCTACCGCGCCTGCATGAACATGGGCACCCTGAGCGGTGCGCCGAAAGTTCGCGCGATGCAGCTTATCGCCGAAGCAGAGGGCCGCCGTCGCGGCAGCTACGGCGGCGCCGTAGGCTACTTCACCGCACATGGCGACCTGGATACCTGCATCGTGATCCGCTCCGCCTACGTTGAGGACGGCGTTGCCACCGTTCAGGCCGGTGCAGGGATTGTGCTTGATTCTGTCCCGCAGTCTGAGGCTGACGAAACCCGCAGTAAGGCTCGCGCGGTACTGCGCGCCATCGCTACCGCACACCATGCGCAGGAGATTTTCTGATGGCTGACATTCTGCTGCTCGATAATATCGACTCTTTTACCTATAACCTGGCAGATCAGCTGCGTGCGAATGGTCACAACGTCGTTATCTATCGCAACCACGTTCCGGCCCAGACGCTGATTGACCGGCTGGCGACCATGCAAAACCCGGTGCTGATGCTCTCTCCCGGGCCAGGCGCGCCGAGCGAAGCGGGCTGTATGCCAGAGCTGTTAACCCGCATGCGCGGCAAGCTGCCGATTATCGGTATCTGTCTCGGCCACCAGGCGATTGTGGAAGCCTACGGCGGCTACGTAGGACAGGCTGGCGAGATCCTGCACGGTAAAGCGTCCAGCATAGAACATGACGGCCAGGCGATGTTTGCCGGGCTGCCGAACCCGCTTCCTGTGGCGCGTTACCACTCGCTTGTCGGCAGCAACATTCCAGCCGGGCTGACCATCAACGCCTCGTTTGAAGGAATGGTAATGGCGGTACGTCACGATGCGGACCGCGTCTGCGGAATGCAGTTCCACCCGGAATCAATTTTGACCTCCGGCGGGGCGCGCCTGCTGGAGCAAACGCTCGACTGGGCGTTGCAGAAGCTGGAACAGACCAACACCCTGCAGCCGATTCTGGAAAAACTGTATCAGGCCCAGACCCTGAGCCAGCAGGAAAGCCACCAGCTTTTCTCTGCCGTGGTGCGCGGCGAGCTGAAGCCTGAACAGCTGGCCGCCGCGCTGGTGAGCATGAAGGTGCGCGGCGAAAGCCCGCAGGAGATTGCCGGTGCTGCAACGGCCCTGCTGGAAAATGCGGCCCCGTTCCCGCGCCCGGACTATCAGTTTGCCGACATCGTCGGTACCGGTGGCGACGGCAGCAACAGCATTAATATTTCGACCGCCAGCGCCTTTGTAGCCGCGGCCTGTGGTCTGAAGGTGGCGAAACACGGTAACCGCAGCGTGTCCAGCCGTTCCGGATCGTCCGATCTGCTGGCCGCGTTCGGCATCAACCTGGACATGAACGCCGAACGTTCACGCGAAGCGCTGGATGACCTGGGCGTCTGTTTCCTGTTTGCGCCGAAGTATCACACCGGTTTCCGCCACGCGATGCCGGTTCGCCAGCAGCTTAAGACCCGCACGCTGTTCAACGTGCTCGGCCCACTCATTAACCCGGCGCACCCGCCGCTGGCGCTGATTGGCGTTTACAGCCCGGAACTGGTGCTGCCCATTGCCGAGACCCTGCGCGTGCTGGGTTACAAACGTGCCGCCGTGGTTCACAGCGGGGGAATGGATGAAGTTTCGCTGCACGCGCCAACGCTGGTAGCCGAACTGAACAACGGCGAAGTGCTGAACTATCAGCTTGAGGCTTCTGATTTTGGCTTAACGCCATACCGTCAGGAGGCGCTGGCTGGCGGTACTCCTGAAGAAAACCGTGACATTCTCACGCGCTTATTACAAGGTAAAGGTGAGGCCGCCCACGAGGCCGCCGTGGCTGCCAACGTTGCCATGCTGATGCGTTTACATGGTGAGGAAGATCTGAAATCCAACGCCCAAAAAGTTCTGGACGTACTGCGCTCCGGTGCAGCTTACGATCGCGTTACCGCACTTGCGGCAAGAGGGTAAATAATGCAGACCGTTTTAGCGAAAATCGTCGCCGATAAGGCCATCTGGGTGGAAGCACGCAAGCAGCAGCAGCCGCTGGCCGGTTTCCAGAATGACGTCGTTCCGAGCAGCCGTCGTTTCTATGATGCCCTCCAGGGCGCACGCACCGCGTTCATTCTGGAGTGTAAAAAAGCGTCTCCGTCTAAGGGCGTGATCCGTGACGATTTCGACCCGGCGCGTATTGCCGGTATCTACAAACATCATGCGTCCGCCATCTCCGTGCTGACGGATGAGAAATATTTTCAGGGCAGCTTTGATTTTCTGCCCGTCGTCAGCGGCATCGCGCCGCAGCCAATTCTGTGCAAAGACTTTATTATCGACCCGTACCAGATCTGGCTGGCGCGCTTCTACCAGGCCGATGCCTGCCTGCTGATGCTGTCCGTGCTTGATGACGAACAGTATCGCCAGCTCGCCGCCGTCGCGCACAGCCTGAATATGGGCGTGCTGACCGAAGTAAGCAACGAGGAGGAGCTGGAGCGCGCCATCGCGCTGGAGGCCAAAGTGGTGGGCATTAACAACCGCGACCTGCGCGATCTGTCGATTGACCTTAACCGCACGCGTGAGCTTGCACCGCGCCTCGGCGCGGGCGTAACGGTGATCAGCGAGTCCGGCATTAACAGCTACGCTCAGGTCCGCGAGCTCAGCCATTTTGCTAACGGCTTCCTGATCGGCTCCGCAATGATGGAACACGACGATCTGAACGCGGCCGTGCGCCGCGTGCTGTTGGGCGAAAACAAAGTGTGCGGCTTAACCCGTGAACAGGATGCCCTGGCCGCGTATGAGGCGGGCGCCATCTACGGCGGTCTGATCTTTGTTGATTCCTCCCCGCGGGCTGTCAGTGACGAACAGGCGCGTAAGGTCATCGCGGCGGCCCCGCTCAGCTATGTGGGCGTGTTCCGCAATGCGGACATCAACGACGTCGCGGCGAAAGCGGAAGCGTTAAAACTGAGCGCGGTTCAGCTCCACGGCGATGAAGACCAGGCGTATATCGATGCGCTTCGAGCCGTTCTCGCGCCTCAGATTCAAATCTGGAAAGCACAACGCGTCGAAGCCACGCTGCCCGCACGTAACCTGAATCAGGTGGATAAATACGTGCTTGATAACGGCCAGGGCGGTACCGGACAGCGTTTCGACTGGTCACTGCTGCGTGGCGAAGCGCTGGACAACGTTCTGCTGGCAGGTGGATTAAGCCCCGATAACTGCGTAGAAGCGGCTAAAACCGGCTGCGCAGGCCTCGATTTCAATTCAGGCGTAGAGAGCCAGCCGGGTATAAAAGATGCCAGCAAGCTGGCCTCGGTATTTAAAACTCTGCGCGCATATTAAGGAAGAGAAGATGACGACATTACTTAACCCGTATTTCGGTGAATTCGGTGGGATGTACGTCCCGCAGATCCTGATGCCCGCCCTGCGCCAGCTGGAAGAAGCCTTCGTGAGCGCGCAGAAAGATCCGGCGTTTCAGGCTGAATTTACCGACCTGCTGAAAAACTACGCCGGTCGCCCGACGGCGCTGACCAAATGCCGTAACCTGACCGAAGGCACGCGGACGACGCTGTACCTCAAGCGCGAAGACCTGCTGCACGGCGGGGCGCACAAAACTAACCAGGTGCTGGGCCAGGCGCTGCTCGCGAAGCGCATGGGCAAAACCGAAATCATCGCCGAAACCGGTGCGGGCCAGCACGGCGTGGCCTCGGCGCTCGCCAGCGCCCTGCTCGGCCTGAAATGCCGCATCTATATGGGGGCGAAGGACGTTGAGCGTCAGTCTCCAAATGTGTTCCGCATGCGTCTGATGGGCGCGGAAGTGATCCCGGTGCACAGCGGTTCCGCCACGCTGAAAGATGCCTGCAACGAAGCGCTGCGCGACTGGTCCGGCAGCTACGAAACCGCGCACTACATGCTCGGCACGGCGGCGGGTCCGCATCCGTTCCCGACCATCGTTCGCGAGTTTCAGCGCATGATCGGCGAAGAGACCAAAGCGCAGATCCTCGAGAAAGAGGGTCGCCTGCCGGATGCGGTGATCGCCTGCGTTGGCGGTGGATCTAACGCCATCGGCATGTTTGCCGATTTTATCGACGAGACCAGCGTTGGGCTGATTGGCGTAGAGCCAGCCGGTCACGGGATCGAAACCGGCGAGCACGGCGCGCCGCTGAAGCACGGTCGCGTGGGGATCTACTTCGGCATGAAGGCCCCGATGATGCAGACCGACGAAGGGCAGATTGAAGAGTCTTACTCAATTTCTGCCGGGCTGGATTTCCCGTCCGTTGGGCCGCAGCACGCCTTCCTCAACAGCACCGGCCGCGCGGATTACGTCTCTATCACCGATGATGAAGCGCTGGAAGCCTTTAAAACGCTGTGCCGCAATGAAGGGATTATCCCGGCGCTGGAGTCCTCACACGCGCTTGCACACGCGCTGAAGATGATGAAAGCGGACCCGGAGAAAGAGCAGCTATTGGTGGTTAACCTTTCCGGTCGCGGGGATAAAGATATCTTTACCGTTCACGATATTCTGAAAGCACGAGGGGAAATTTGATGGAACGCTACGACAACGCATTTGCACAGCTAAAAGCCCGCCAGGAAGGCGCGTTCGTTCCCTTCGTTACGCTGGGCGACCCCGGTCCGGAGCAGTCGCTGAAAATCATCG
Organism: Enterobacter cloacae complex sp. 2022EL-00788; assembly: GCF_026627565.1. Taxonomy (NCBI): domain Bacteria; kingdom Pseudomonadati; phylum Pseudomonadota; class Gammaproteobacteria; order Enterobacterales; family Enterobacteriaceae; genus Enterobacter; species Enterobacter cloacae complex sp. 2022EL-00788. The sequence continues at coordinate 92,016 of NZ_JAPNMC010000011.1, forward strand.
ACACCCTGATTGAAGCCGGTGCCGACGCTCTTGAACTGGGGATCCCGTTCTCGGATCCGCTGGCGGATGGCCCGACCATCCAGAACGCCACCCTGCGCGCCTTTGCCGCGGGCGTCACGCCGACCCAGTGCTTCGAGATGCTGGCGGCAGTTCGCCAGAAGCATCCGACCATTCCGATCGGCCTGCTGATGTACGCTAACCTGGTCTTCAGCCGCGGTATTGACGAGTTTTACGCCGAGTGCGCCCGCGTTGGCGTTGACTCCGTGCTGGTCGCTGACGTGCCGGTGGAGGAATCTGCGCCGTTCCGCCAGGCGGCGATGCGCCACAACGTCGCGCCAATCTTCATCTGCCCGCCGAACGCCGATGACGCACTGCTGCGCCAGATTGCCTCGTACGGACGAGGCTATACCTACCTGCTCTCCCGTGCGGGCGTTACCGGCGCGGAGAACAAAGCCGCGCTGCCGCTGCACCATCTGGTGGAAAAGCTGGCGGAATATCACGCTGCGCCGCCGCTTCAGGGCTTCGGGATCTCCTCCCCGGACCAGGTTACCGCAGCGATTGAGGCGAAGGCGGCTGGCGCGATTTCCGGTTCGGCTATCGTGAAAATCATCGAGAACAACGTAGATAAGCCCGCGCAGATGCTGGCTGAGCTGAAAGCGTTCGTCACCGCCATGAAAGCGGCAACGCGCAGCGCCTGACCGTCCTGACCGTCTGGCCTCGCTGCCGGGCGGTCTTCTTTCCGATACGGCCTTCAGCGTGTCGGGTCAAAATTGATCGCGTCGATATTTTCGGCGTGAATAGCTTTTCAAACTTTTACGTAAGCGTATGATCTGGGCTCTTTTTAGCGTTATCCTTCTGAGTTCAGAGGTTATTCATGTCATGGCATTACTTCAAACAGACTTACCTGGTTAAGTTCTGGTCACCTGTCCCGGCCGTCATCGCGGCAGGCATTCTCTCCACTTATTATTTCGGTATTACCGGCACCTTCTGGGCCGTCACGGGCGAATTCACCCGCTGGGGCGGACAGCTCCTTCAGCTGGCAGGCGTACACGCCGAAGAGTGGGGCTACTTTAAACTCATTCATCTGGAAGGCACACCGCTGACCCGTATCGACGGAATGATGATCGTCGGTATGTTCGGCGGCTGTTTTGCCGCCGCGCTGTGGGCGAACAACGTTAAGCTGCGGATGCCAAAAAGCCGCATTCGCATCATGCAGGCGGTGGTCGGCGGTATCATTGCCGGCTTTGGCGCGCGCCTGGCGATGGGCTGTAACCTTGCCGCGTTCTTCACCGGCATACCGCAGTTTTCGCTGCATGCCTGGTTCTTTGCCGTTGCCACCGCCATCGGCTCTTACTTTGGTGCAAAATTCACCCTGCTGCCGCTGTTCCGCATTCCGGTGAAAATGACCAAAGTCAGCGCGGCCTCGCCGTTAACGCAGAAGCCTGACCAGGCGCGGCGCCGCTTCCGTCTCGGTATGCTGGTCTTTTTCGCCATGATTGCCTGGGCGTTTTGCACTGCAATGAATCAGCCTAAGCTCGGCCTGGCGATGCTGTTCGGCGTTGGGTTTGGTCTGCTGATTGAACGCGCGCAGATCTGCTTTACGTCCGCGTTTCGCGATATGTGGATCACCGGGCGCACGATGATGGCGAAGGCGATCGTCGCCGGTATGGCGGTCAGCGCTATCGGCATCTTTAGCTACGTGCAGCTCGGCGTCGAGCCGAAAATCATGTGGGCGGGCCCGAATGCCGTCATTGGCGGCCTGCTGTTTGGTTTTGGCATCGTGCTGGCAGGCGGATGTGAGACCGGCTGGATGTACCGCGCCGTGGAAGGCCAGGTACACTACTGGTGGGTAGGTCTGGGTAACGTGATTGGCTCAACCATTCTGGCGTACTGCTGGGATGACGTTTCTCCGGTGCTGGCAACGAACTGGGATAAGGTCAACCTGCTGAACGCCTTTGGCCCGCTCGGCGGACTGCTGGTAACGTACGGCCTGCTGTTAATCGCCTTCTTGCTGGTTATCGCGCAGGAGAAGCGCTTCTTCCGCCGCGCCTCAGCTACAACGAAAACTCGGGAGAATGCAGCATGAAAGAGATCGTTCCGGACTATCGCCTCGATATGGTAGGTGAACCCTGCCCTTATCCCGCCGTCGCCACGCTTGAAGCCCTGCCACAGTTAAACAAAGGAGAAATTCTGGAGGTCGTGAGCGACTGCCCGCAGTCCATCAACTCTATTCCGCTTGATGCCAAAAACCACGGCTACACGGTGCTGGATATCCAGCAGGATGGGCCAACCATACGGTATTTAATTCAGAAGTAATATTCCGATCTAAAAAGGCCTCCAGGAGGCCTTTTTTTAGCTTACTGGCTTTGGCCACCGCCGCCTTTTAAGCTTTGGGAGGCATGAATGTGTGGTGAGTCGTGTTCCGCAAGCTGAACAAAGCGCACCGTGAGGTTGGTTGTGTGCTGCACTAAAGGTGGTAAAGTAAAACTGTTTACCTGCACAAACCGGACACTCAAATTTGATGTTGGGGATATCCCCTCCAGCCAGGTGTATGGAATAACCACCATACAGTAATTATCCCCCTTGCAGGGATATATCGTCTTACGGTCCGAACCTATGGGCGTGATGAAACGACAGGTTGTTGAAAGTTAACTCTTATTGATCCATGGCAACAGGAAAAATCTTTACTTAAGTAAAATCTTAAGCCTGGTTGAATAAGGTTTTGATGGATTGATGTTGGTAAGATTTTCTGGATTATTGCTCTTTTTTATCTCTTTTCACGCGTTATCTTTAAATTTTTCGTCAACGGTTTTGCGGCTAAATTGTCCAGAAAGAGGGCCAGTAGAAATCATCCTGCACGTTTATGACCACACGCAGGAAAAATGGTCAGGGAATTTTGAAACCGGCGCGGGTCATAAGCGATCCGGCGATACTGAAATTATTCCCTTTGCGAACGGCGATATTCTGTTCCACTCCATCTCACGCGATACGTTCAGCTATCTGTATGATGGCGAATCGAGGCTCAGGTATTGCGCAAAGCTGGATGAACGCCCTGTTTACCCTTCTTTTTAAGCCGGTATGACTGGCCGCCGTGCGGCCAGTTTTTTGAACGATCAGAAACGATATCCCGCAGAGAACATAAACACCCACGGATCCAGACGGGTGCTGATACTCTGCTGCTCCCCGCCTGCTTTGAAACGCACGTCGGTATCAATATCCATGTACCAGACGGAGGCGTTGATTAACCAGTCGCGGTTGATGAGGTAATCCAGCCCCACCTGCCCCGCCACGCCCCAGGAGTCCTTCAGGCTAAGATCGGTCAGCCCGGCCGCTTTCCCGGTATCGTTAAATTTCTCGTCGAGGAAGGTCGTATAGTTCACACCGGCACCAATATACGGACGCACCTTGCTGCTGGAGTCACCGAAGTACCACTGCGCCATCAGCGTTGGCGGTAAATGATGCACCGTGGCAATGTCTCCGGTCGGTCCTAAACCGACGCGGTGACGGAATGGCGTTGCGGCCAACAGCTCGACGCCAACGTTATCCGTTGCCATATAGGTGAACGTTAAGCCTAACTGAGTATTGTTGCTGACGTTAAAACCGCCCATTCCCAGTACGCTGTCTGAACCTTCCGTTGGACGAACCGTTGCCGAGCCGGCACGGATAAAGAATTCACCCGCTTCATGCGCGTACGCGCCACCAGAGAGACTGCTTAATACAAGGGCTGCCACCGCTACTTTTTTCATATCCGCTCCATCGTTGTGGTTTTAATAGCGATGGAGAATATACCTACAAATAAGTAATAAGTGATCTAACACAGATCACATTAAAACCAGTAACTTAACATTTATTGATCCAGATTAATTTTTACCAACATCATGTTAGCGCCTGTCTTGATATAGCCCGGCAAGACGGGATTACCGCTGCTTTACAAAGATATGCTTTTCCATACAAGCCTTGAGGCTGCCACCCGCGTGATATCCGGTGTACAATTGCCGGCTAATTAACACCTGCAATACTCAAGGAGAGTGCATGTCTATCACGGCGAAGTCTGTCTACCGTGACACGGGAAATTTTTTCCGCAATCAGTTCGTTACGTTTTTACTGATCGCGCTGTTGTGCGCCTTTATTACGGTGGTTCTGGGTCATGCGTTCTCACCCAGTGAAGAACAGATTGCTACGCTGAGCCAGGGGGATCATCTTGCAGGCAGCGCAGGCTTGTTTGACCTTGTGCAGAATATGACGCCAGAGCAACAGCAAATCCTGCTGCGCGCCTCCGCGGCATCGACGTTCTCCGGGTTAATTGGGAATGCGATTCTGGCAGGTGGCGTGCTGCTGATGATCCAGCTCGTATCGGCCGGACACCGCGTTAGCGCGTTGCGTGCCATCGGTGCCAGCGCACCCGTGCTGCCGAAGCTGTTTATCCTTATCTTCCTGACCACGCTCCTGGTGCAGATGGGGATCATGCTGGTTGTCGTACCGGGCGTCCTGCTGGCGATTGTGCTTTCATTCGCGCCGGTTATGGTTGTGCAGGACAAAATGGGGATCTTCACGGCGATGCGCAGCAGCATTAAGCTCGCGTGGGCGAACATGCGTCTGGTCGCTCCGGCCGTTATCAGCTGGCTGCTTGCCAAAACGCTGTTATTGCTGTTTGCGCCGAACTTTGCGGTATTAACGCCCAACGTCGGTGCGGTTGTCGCCAATACGCTGAGCAACCTGATTTCAGCCGTGCTGCTGGTCTATTTGTTCCGCCTGTATATGTTAATTCGTCAGTAACCGGGATCGCAGAATGAAGCAGTTTCTAGATTTTTTACCGCTGATCGTTTTTTTCGCGTTTTATAAGCTCTACGACATTTACGCCGGGACGCTGGCCCTGATTGTAGCAACGGCTGTAGTGCTGATTTACAGCTGGGTACGCTATCGCAAAGTTGAAAAGATGGCGCTCATCACCTTCCTGATGGTGGCGGTGTTTGGTGGCCTGACGCTGTTCTTCCATAACGATGAATTTATCAAATGGAAGGTGACGGTGATTTACGGGCTTTTTGCTGGCGCACTGCTCATCAGCCAGTGGGTAATGAAAAAACCCCTGATTCAGCGCATGCTGGGCAAAGAGCTGACGCTACCGCAGGAGGTGTGGTCTCGTCTGAACATCGCCTGGGCGCTGTTCTTTATTCTCTGTGGCCTGGCCAACATCTACATCGCTTTCTGGCTGCCGCAAAATATCTGGGTCAACTTTAAAGTCTTCGGGCTTACGGCCCTGACGCTGATCTTCACTCTGCTGAGCGGGGTTTATATCTACCGCCACATGCCGCAGGACGATAAGCAGTAATCAGATGGCCAGATCGCCTCGCGGTCTGGCCCCTCTCTTTTCCTTCCCTCTTCTCATCACGCTTTCTGCAAAAATGTCCGAATCATGAAGATTTTGTGGAGATTGCTCTCCCTTCATTGTAATGAGAATCACTATCATTAATATTCGTCATCGCATTTTTAACAAATGGAAATGAGTTGATGAATAAAACAATAAGATTTGCCCCCGCGTCACTGACGCTGGCCATGCTTTCCGCACTCAGCCAGAGCGCGCACGCAGCAGACGATCTCCTCGCCGATGGTGAAACCATGGTGGTTCAGGCCACCGCAGAGGAAGCACTCAAGCAGCAGCCGGGGGTTTCTGTCATCACCGCAAAAGACATTGAAAAGGATCCACCGGTTAACGATCTTTCGGAAATTATTCGCAAAATGCCCGGGGTTAATCTCACCGGAAACAGCGCTACGGGCAGCCGCGGCAACAATCGCCAGATCGACATTCGCGGCATGGGGCCAGAGAACACCCTGATCCTGATTGACGGTGTTCCGGTAACTTCCCGCAACTCGGTGCGCTACAGCTGGCGCGGCGAGCGCGACACCCGCGGTGACACTAACTGGGTTCCGCCAGAGATGGTCGAGCGCATTGAAGTGCTTCGCGGTCCTGCTGCTGCCCGCTACGGTTCGGGGGCCGCCGGTGGCGTCGTCAACATCATTACCAAACGCCCAACCAACGACTGGCACGGCTCGCTCTCCCTGTTCACCAACCAGCCTGAAAATGATAAAGAGGGGGCGACCAAACGCGCTAACTTTGACCTGAGCGGCCCGCTCGCGGGCGACGCGTTGACGATGCGTCTGTACGGGAATATCAACAAAACCGACGCGGATGCGCAGGACATCAATACCGCACAAAATGGCTCCTGGGCCGCCGGACGCGAAGGCGTACGTAATAAAGACATTAATGCCCTGCTCTCCTGGAAGCTCACGCCGCAGCAGATAATCGATTTCGATTACAGCTACAGCCGCCAGGGCAATATTTACGCTGGGGATACGCAGTACAGCAACGGCAACGTCAGCCCCAACGGGCTGGTATCGTCCCTTTATGGGCACGAAACTAACCGCATGTACCGTCAGTCATACGGTATTACCCATAACGGCATCTGGGACTGGGGCCAGTCAAAATTCGGTGTCTATTACGAGAAGACCAATAATACCCGCCTGGGCGAAGGCTCCACGGGTAAAGTGGAGGGGATGATCAATAGCGATAAATACGACACCAGCCGTCTCGAGTCATACCGCTCCACCGGTGAGCTGAATATTCCCTTCTTCTGGCTGGTCGATCAGACCCTGACCGTTGGCGCAGAGTGGAACCGTGATGAACTGAACGACCCGGCGTCAATGCAGGCGACTAACGTGTCGGGAGAGGTGATTAACGGCGTTTCCGGTACGGCCTCCGAGCGTAACAGCAAAAACAGCGCCGACCTGACCGGTATCTATCTTGAGGACAATATTGAAGCGCGTCCGGGCACCAGCCTGATCCCCGGCATCCGTTTTGATTACCACAATCAGTTCGGCAGTAACTGGAGCCCAAGCCTCAACCTCTCTCAGGATCTCGGCGACATTTTTAAGGTCAAAGCGGGCATCGCACGGGTATTTAAAGCGCCAAACCTCTATCAGTCCAGCGAGGGCTATCTGCTTTCCACCCGCGGTAATGGCTGCCCGAATAACGTTTCCGAAGGAAGCTGCTACCTGCTGGGCAATCCGGATTTGGATCCTGAAATCAGCGTGAACAAGGAAATCGGCCTCGCCTTCGCGCTGGAAGGCTACGAAGCCGGCATTACCTGGTTCCGAAACGATTATAAAAACAAGATCGTCTCGGGAACGGACGTGCTGGGGCAGACCAGCAGCGGTGTGAACATCCTTCAGTGGGAGAATGGTGGTAAGGCCGTCGTTGAGGGGCTGGAAGGTAACCTTACCGTGCCGGTGATCCGCGACACGCTCACCTGGCGCACCAACGCCACGTATATGATTCAGTCTGAAAGCAAAGATACCGGCAACCCGCTGTCGATTATTCCTGAATATACGGTCAACACCATGCTCGACTGGGAAGTAAACAGCAAACTCTCGGCGAACGTCACCTGGACCATGTACGGCCGCCAAAAACCCCGGGAAAATGCGGAAATCCGTAAAGAGGAAGGCGTAATGTCAGACCGGGAGATCGGCGCGTATTCCATCGTAGGGATCGGCGGAAATTATCAGCTGACAAAAAACCTGCGCCTTAATGCCGGAATCAGTAACCTCTTTGATAAGCAGATTTATCGTGAAAATGAGGGTGCGTCCACCTATAACGAACCGGGCCGCGCGTATTACGCTGGCGTAACCATGTCCTTCTGACCCTCAGGCGCCTGCTCTGCGGGCGCTATCCCTTATTCTCTCCAGCCAGAAATCATAGTAGCATCCCGCCTGAAGTCTTCAGTTATGAGTTAAAAAACAATGACAACAAATAGCGCCCCTCAGGGCGAACTGGTTTTACGCACACTGGCAATGCCTGCGGATACGAATGCCAATGGCGATATTTTTGGCGGCTGGTTGATGTCGCAAATGGATATGGGCGGTGCAATCCTTGCAAAAGAGATTGCTCACGGGCGGGTGGTAACAGTCCGGGTTGACGGAATGACCTTCCTGCGGCCCGTAGCGGTGGGCGACGTCGTTTGCTGCTACGCGCGCTGCGTTAAGCGCGGCAACACGTCCATCTCTGTCAACATTGAGGTATGGGTGAAGAAAGTCTCTTCTGAACCGATTGGCCAGCGCTACAAGGCGACTGAAGCGCTGTTTATCTATGTGGCGGTGGATAACGACGGAAAACCCCGTCCGCTACCCCAGAACTGATCCTCAGACGCAAAAAAAGCCTCACTCGAGGCTTTTTTTATTGCTGTTATTCCATTTGGGCCCCGCCGTTCAGGCGGAAGACAATGTTCACAATCAGCCCGTTGCCTGGCTTACCGGCTTCATAGCGCCACTTGCGCATGGCCGATTTAACTTCACGTTCAAACATATTGGATGGCTGCGCGGACAGGATCTGCACGTTATCCACGCGCCCGTCTGCCGTAACGTCAAATTTCACCCGTACTCGCCCTTCAATACGTAATGCCTGAGCGCGAGCCGGATACTGCGGCTGGTTACGGCTCAGCGCGCGCGGCCCCGCAGGCGCTGTTACCGCTGGTTTGGCCGCGGTCGCGGTGTTATTCATCAGCGGACGCGAAGGTGCGGTATTTTCAACCGGCTGCGTGGCGCGCGGCTCTACCGGACGCACTTCACGTTTAGGGCGTTCCTCCACCTTTTTGACCGGTTTCGGTTTCGGTTTTGGCTTTGGCTTCGGTTTTGGCTCTGGCTTATGGATGACCACCGGCGCTTCTTTCGGCGGCTCCGGAACGGGCTCAGGCTCTGGCTCCGGCTCAGCAACTAGCTGTGGCGGCGGAGGCGCAACCTGTGGCGGTTCAAGATCCGCAGGCGAGACCATGGTCACCGAAATTGGCTGCGCAGGGGCCGGCATTTCAATAACCTGATGAACCGAGGTATAGAGCAGACCCGCCACGACAGCACCGTGAATAACGACGGAAAGCAGCGTCGGCCATGGAAAGCGGCGAGGTAAATCAAGGGTCATCGAAGTCATAATCATCAACGTTAAAAAACCGAACTCCGATTTTAAATGCAAATAGCAATCATATTCAATAAGACACTTTGTCCTGGCGCAATTTAAGCGTACAAGAGGACAAAAAAGGGGCATCCAGATCAGGGTTTTAACATTGTTATTATCTTTGCATTGCAGACATTTGTGCTTTCACATAACGTAAATGACACTTTTACCGGTTAAGGAGCTTTGCCGTGCTTTACGTGATTTACGCTGAAGATGTATCTGATTCTCTGGAAAAACGTCTTTCCGTTCGCCCTGCCCATCTGGCGCGCTTACAGCTGTTGCAGGATGAAGGCCGGTTACTGACCGCGGGCCCGATGCCTGCCGTCGACAGCAACGATCCTGGTGCAGCGGGTTTTACCGGCTCAACGGTGATTGCCGAGTTTGAGTCTCTCGAAGCCGCGCAGGCATGGGCAGAAGCAGACCCGTACGTCGCGGCCGGCGTGTATGAGAACGTCACGGTTCGCCCGTATAAGAAAGTGTTCTGAAAGAAAGGCTCCAGCAGGAGCCTTTTTTCATTCCGGTAAAGATCCGTTAAGGCGGGTAAACTGCTGTTCGGTAATCAGGCTTCCCCACTGCTCGCCCTCCCACTCACTGGCAAGCTGAAAGCCAAAGGATTCGTAGAGACGTCTGGCGGCCGTAAGCTTATTAAACGTCCAGAGGTGTACCGCGGAGAAACCCATACTGTCGCAAAAATTCATCGCTTCCGTCAGCAGCCTTTTGCCCGCCCCATGTCCACGGCATCCATCGTCAAGAATAAACCATCGCAGATGGGCTTCTCCCTGCTCAAGATCTTCACCATCAATGGCTACGGAGCCAACAATCCTGCCCTGAATGAGCGCCAGCCAGATTCGGTTACGGGGATTAGTAAGACGTCCGCTGAACTCTGCCAGCCCCGAAGCGACTTTGGCTTCAAAAAAGCTGCCGAACTGGTGTTCGCGGGCGTAGAAAGTCCCGTGCATCTCCGCGATGCGCCCTATCATACCGGGCAGATAGCCCTCAACAATCTCCAGCTCATCTGAGAATTTATCCGCAGGATTTTTGCGGCACGACAGCAGCGCACCGGCATAAAGCGATAACCCCCGGGCAATGGCCTGCTGTTGATCGGGAGTCAGCGACCGTATTGCTGAAATCACCCGCTCGCTACCGTAAGCGTTGATTTGCTGGACGGTCGCATGCCCTTTTGCGGTAAGCCGGAGACATTTTGCCCTGGCGTCTTCCGGTGATGCGAACTCCTCCAGTTCGCCAGCGGCTATCAGACGAGCCAGCATTCGGCTGACGCTTGATTTTTCCAGCCCCAGCAGCTGGACTAACTGTCCGGCCGTCATCTCTTTACGCAACCCAATTTCGACCAGAGTATGGACGGCGGAAGGGGAATAATTCGTTGAGGCCAGCGTCGAGGCCATAAATCCAAGCTCTCGCACCATCAGACGTGAGGCGCTGCGGATGTCACTGACTATGGGGGTTTCGATGTGCATTGTTGTTCTCCGTTATTTAGTTGTACTATACAACAAAATAACGGCACGTTGTCAACAGGATCAAAAAAGGCTCCCTCAGAAGCTTTTTTTTAACGCTTTAACACAATGAACCAAAAGGGTTTGTTTCATATAGTATTTACATGTTGACCACAACAATACTTGAAGCCCAGCCTTTGCGGGCTTCTAACAACTATTGGTTGCGCGCAGCGATGGTCTCAACAATAACGCCGAGCGTGGTATCGTGCCATGACTGTTCCCGGCAGGAGTTTAGCGACCCGCGAAAATCAGCGCTGCCCCCCGGATGGTGACCGTATCAGGGCGCCCCGGCGCTCGATTTCATCGACCGTAAAAATCCCTTTATTCAATGACCTCGACGCCGTGTTGATAGTCGCTCCTCCGTAAAACTCCGTGGTGAAGTGGAGCGTCTATTTTCTTGCTTTCAGGAGTTAGGAACTATTCGACTCAGCTCTTCTGCAGATTACACAGCAAGCCTTCTGCGGGGCACGTTGTCAGTTTTGGGTTGAGCAGCCTTATCATTACAGTTACTATGCCTATCGTTTGTATGACTTTTATAATTCACAGATATATTTACTGATTTTTCATCAGTACACTCAGCAAATTACTATTCAATAAAACGGAATGTTGTTTTACAAGGGAGCACGATGAAAACCTTCGTTATCAACCTTAAAACTGAAATAAAAAAAAGAAACAATATTGATGCACAATGCAAAGCCAATGGTTTCGACTATGAAATCATTGAGGCTGTTAACGGCCGTGAACTGCAGGATGAAGCAACGCACCTTCTGGCTCATAACCCTTCACAGGCCAGACTAACAAAAGGCGTGATTGGCTGTACATTGAGCCATCTGTATATATATACCAGAATGGTAGCAGACAGCATCCCTTATGCCCTGGTGCTTGAGGATGACATTACAATCACTGAGTCTGCAAAAGAAGTTATTAGTACTGTAGAAAACGCACTTCAGCCGCGCAGCCGTGAAATTTACCTGCTCAATACGCCTGAGGCTATCACTCCGTTAATCAAGAAGAAACTGACTGAGAATGTCACGTTCCACAGAATGGCGCGGGCAAGCCAGTCACCTGCATACATTCTCAGCCTTGAAACGGCAAAAGCCTTGCTCGATTTTAACTACCCAATTAAATATGAAGTAGACCGCTGGGTTGCATTCCGAGATTACTGCAATATTAAAATATGGTGTCTCCCGGAAGGAGTCATCGATAGCTATGACCAGGATAAGAAAGAATCAACCCTTGAAGCTGAGCGCTGCAAAATTGAGCATGAGCGGCTGAGATTCCTGGCCACCCTAAGAAAAAAAGAGAAAGGATATCAAAGAAAGAGATTGGCTAATTTAATTCTAAAAAAAATCAGTCATCAGGTTATTTGAAATATGCCCCCAAAACGGGGCTTTTTTTAAGGCTTTTCAGGCCAGACGCATGGCGGAACAACTGAAGGGATACTGGCCAAACCAGCTGAGCTTCTCAGAGTCATGCGGAATGGTAATGCGAATGTTGATGACTCTTCAGGGCGCTTCACCAGGGGGTATCCCGAAGCTGATGCGTGATCTTGAAAGCATGGGGCTGCTGGTAAAATTGGGAAAGGGCCTTCCCGAGAGTGATAAAGGAAAGGCCCTGAAGATACCCCACAGCCCCGAAAAAGGGCCAGTCAGCTGCTTAACTGACTGGCATTACTCCCTCAGAAGCCTTTTTTCATTCAGTGCAGAGACGCCAGCCGCGCCGCGAACCCGACGAACAGCAGCCCTATCAGACCGTTGCCCAGCCTGGCGAGTTTCTTTTTCGTTTTCAGGTAACGCGTAACAAACGCCCCTGAGAAAATCAGGAAGCTCATGTACATGAAGCTGATCAGCTCAAGGGTTGTGGCGAGGATCAGGAACGACGTGCCGGTATTCGTCGCGTTCACATCAATGAACTGAACGAAGAACGACACGTAAAAAAGAATGGCCTTCGGGTTCGTCAGGCTCAGCACCAGCGAACGCTTGAGGATCGCGCTTGCCGGTTCGGCGCTATTATCGTGCGCGTTATTCTGACGGTTAATAACAGACCAGAGCATTTTGCCGCCGAGCCACAGAAGGTAAAACGCGCCCAGATAGCGGACGATATTAAATAACACCGGCGTGGTCTGGATTAACGCGGCGACCCCCGCCCAGGCCAGAAACATGAGTACAGCATCACCAATAAATACGCCGGTAGCGGCCAGATATCCTTTTTTAACGCCGTGGCCAATCCCTGTTTTAAGCACAAACAAGGTGTTCGGTCCTGGAACCAGCACGATAAAAAATGCGCCGACTACATAGGTCCAGAAATTCAGTACACCAAACTCCGCAAACACGTCTCACTCCTTTTGCACTACAACTGCGGGATTACCGCCAATAACGATATCCCCAAATCAGGGCGCTATTGTACGCCGTTATAGCCGTCAAGATAAGTCGCTGCCAGTTCGTTGCCAAATAAAGCAGCATCCTTTTCATCCATTGCCGACGTCCACTTATCCTTCGCATTGCCTGCAAAGGACTCCTGCGACTTCGCATTTTCCTTCAGCTGGTCGCGAATGCTTTGGGCGTATCGATGCGCCTCTTCCTGCGTCCGGCCTTCCGTGCGGTCGGCCCTGCCGCGCGCGTAAAGCTCGCGGAACTGCGCCACGTTAAGGCGATAGTTCTTCTGCACGTCAGAGGCGTAATTGCCGCCGGTGAAGCTGGACTGATGCGAGACAAAATAAAACGCGTGCCGATCAGGGGAAGGTTTACTGCTGGTACATCCGCTTAATATCGCAATCCCGAGGACCGCTGCTATCGCTTTTCCGTTCATCCTTTTTCCTTTTAATAAAGCCAGCTTACTCCCCAGGCATAAACATAATCTGTCAGCGAGGAGAATGACGATAACCCTAAATCTTCCCTGAGCGCATCCAGCGCCAAAAGCACAATAAAAACCCAGAGATATGGATTCATCTTTTTATTTCATGACGTTAGGGGGGCGTAGTATATCGCTGAAACCGGAGAGGAGAGACTGCGAAAAATGATAGTCCGGAGGTTTAACGGGCACCTTAACGGTGCCCCTCATGCTTTTCAGATGTCCTGGACCGCGAACAGCAGCGCGTTACGGTGTCTGTTCAGTCCACATTTTCTGATGGCGTGGATACGCATATTGCGGCGGGATTGTGCTTCCAGCCAACGAGCCTTACGACGACTCACCTGTCGCAACATGCGCCAGCGCCCTACTTCAGTTCTACTGCGCTTCATGTCTACAACTCTTTCTCTAACAGAAACGTCATTATAAGCCTAAGCTGTCGGCAAACCAGCGCTTTTATCTGCCGTTTTTATTTGCCAGATGATTCCTGATGCGTAAACTCATAACAATACGCTTTCAAAAGGATTTTTTATTTATGACAACCTTCTACACCGTGGTGAGTTGGCTGGTCATTTTAGGATACTGGCTGTTAATTGCCGGGGTGACGCTGCGCATTCTGATGAAACGCAGAGCGGTACCTTCAGCCATGGCCTGGCTTCTGATTATCTATATTCTACCGCTGGTGGGCATTATCGCCTATCTCTCTTTCGGTGAACTTCATCTTGGGAAACGCCGCGCCGAACGCGCCCGCGCCATGTGGCCCTCCACGGCAAAATGGCTGGCCGATCTCAAAGCCTGCAAGCATATCTTCGCCGAAGAGAACAGCAGCGTGGCCGCGTCCCTGTTCAAACTGTGCGAACGCCGCCAGGGCATTGGCGGCGTAAAGGGCAATCAGCTGCAGCTTATGACCACCTCCGATGATGTGATGCAGGCACTGATCCGCGACATTCAGCTCGCCCGGCATAATATCGAGATGGTGTTTTATATCTGGCAGCCCGGCGGAATGGCGGATCAGGTAGCCGAATCGCTGATGGCCGCCGCACGCCGCGGTATCCACTGCCGCCTGATGCTGGATTCCGCCGGCAGCGTCGCCTTTTTCCGCAGCCCGTGGGCCGGTATGATGCGCAATGCGGGCATCGAAGTGGTCGAGGCGCTGAAGGTAAATCTTTTCCGCGTCTTCCTGCGCCGCATGGATCTCCGCCAGCACCGTAAAATGGTCCTGATCGATAACTATATTGCCTACACCGGCAGCATGAACATGGTCGATCCCCGCTTCTTCAAGCAGGATTCCGGCGTGGGGCAATGGATCGATTTGATGGCGCGTATGGAAGGCCCGGTGGCGACCTCTATGGGTATCGTCTATTCCTGCGACTGGGAAATTGAAACCGGTAAACGTATTCTTCCGCCGCCGCCGGATGGCAATATCATGCCGTTTGAAGAAGCCAGCGGCCACACCATTCATACCATTGCCTCCGGCCCCGGCTTTCCGGAAGATCTCATCCATCAGGCGCTGCTGACCGCCGCTTACTCAGCGCGTGAGTATCTGATCATGACCACGCCCTACTTCGTACCCAGCGACGATCTTTTGCATGCCATCTGCACGGCGGCGCAGCGCGGGGTGGACGTGAGCATTATTCTGCCGCGCAAAAATGACTCGCTGCTGGTCGGATGGGCAAGCCGCGCGTTCTTCAGCGAGCTGCTGGCCGCCGGGGTGAAAATTTACCAGTTCGAAGGCGGGCTGTTACACACCAAGAGCGTGCTGGTGGACGGCGAGCTGAGCCTGGTGGGCACCGTCAACCTCGACATGCGTAGCCTGTGGCTGAATTTTGAAATTACGCTGGTGATTGACGACGTTGGATTCGGCGGCGATCTGGCGGCGGTTCAGGACGATTATATCTCCCGCTCCCGCCTGCTGGACGCCAGGCTGTGGGCCAAACGTCCGCTCTGGCAGCGAATTGCCGAACGACTGTTTTACTTCTTTAGTCCGTTGCTGTAAAACGTGCCCAACGATGTTAAACAGGTAGTCATCATGGAAATGGATCTGAACAATCGCCTGACCGAAGACGAAACGCTCGAGCAGGCTTACGATATTTTTCTCGAACTGGCGGTTGATAACCTCGACCCTGCGGACGTCATTCTTTTCAACCTTCAGTTTGAAGAGCGTGGCGGCGCCGAGCTGTTCGATCCGTCTGAAGACTGGGCCGAACACGTTGATTTTGACCTCAACCCGGACTTCTTCGCCGAGGTTGTGATTGGACTGGCAGATGAAGACGGTGGCGAAATTAACGACATCTTCGCGCGCGTGCTGCTGTGCCGCGAGAAAGACCACAAGCTGTGCCACATTCTCTGGCGCGAATAAATAAAGGCTGCGACGGCAGCCTTTTTTATTTACTCCGGTAATGCCTTTCCGCAGCGGTGACAAAACCGCGCGTCGGGTTCATGATTCCCCTGCTGACAATTCGAACATTTGCGTTGCCGTTTGCTGCTCTGAAACGCGCTGCTCATGTGGGTAGTAATTAGCCCCGTCGGGATCGCTATCACGGAATAACCGATCAGAATCAGGACAGAGGCCACAATACGTCCGAGCGGCGTATGCGGCGTAATATCCCCATAGCCTACCGTCGTCACCGTCACGATGGCCCAGTAAACCGACGCATTAAGGGTGGTAAAGCCGTATTTTGGCCCTTCGATTAAATACATCAGGGATCCAAAAACGATCATCACGATAGCAATAAACGAATAGAAGAGAATAAGCTGGTGGCGGGCGCTGACAATGGCGACCCAAAAAACCCGCAGCGACGGCATAAAGCGCAGCAGCTTCAGAATACGTAATACGCGAATCGCCCGCATTGCGCGCCAGGCAAAGACATAGTTCAGGCTAATTTCAGGCCACAGCCACATGACGTACAGCGGCAGAATGGTGGCTAAATCAATAATTCCCCAGAAGCTGAAAACGTATTTAGCCGGATTCGGCCAGCTGATGACCCTCAGTATATATTCGACGCTAAAGACCAGCGTAACGATCAGTTCCAGCCAGACGAAGACATGCCACTCCTCAAACGTCATGTGGTACTGCGTTCCGGCGCCGGATTCAATAAAGATGATGATGACGCTAATCAGCGCAAATAAGCCGCACAGTCCCTCGACGCGTCGACCGGAAACCGTTTCAGGATCGAATAAAAAATGATACAGCCGCTGGCGGGCCGACGTGAATAATCGCGACACAATAACCTCGAAAAATAAGGGCTGACATCTTGTCAGCCCTTGCGATTATAGCGGGTCTACTTTCAGGCAGGAAACCGCGTGTCGGAAACTGCCCTCCAGCACCGGCCGCGTCTTCGCGCATTCCGGCCCGGCTAATGGGCACCGCGTACGGAATACGCAGCCCGAAGGCGGGTTAATCGGCGAAGGCAGTTCGCCTTCCAGCAGCTGAATGGTTTTATTTTTCTCCAGATCGGGGTCCGGTACGGGTACCGCGGACATCAGCGCTTTGGTGTAGGGGTGCAGCGGGTTGTGATACACCTCGTCGTAGGTGCCCAGCTCCACGGCGTGACCCAGATACATCACCAGCACGCGATCGGAAATGTGTTTTACCACCGCCAGGTCATGAGCGATGAAAATCAGCGACAGCCCCATCTCCCTCTGGAGTTTCTGCAACAGGTTAACCACCTGCGCCTGGATAGATACGTCCAGCGCCGAAACCGGCTCATCGCAGATGATCAGCTTTGGCTCGAGGATCAGCGCACGCGCAATACCGATACGCTGACACTGGCCGCCGGAAAACTCGTGCGGATAGCGGTTGATGAGGTTAGGCAGCAGACCCACCTTCAGCATCATCGCCTTCACGCGGTCGCGCACTTCCTGGCGCGGCATCTTTGGATGATAGGTGCGCAGCGGCTCGGCAATGATTTCACCAATGGTCATGCGCGGGTTGAGCGATGCCAGCGGATCCTGGAATATCATCTGGATATCGCTGCGCACGTCGCGCCATTCATCCGGCTTCATTCCCAGCAGATCTTTGCCAAGCCAGGCCACTTTACCGTCGGTGGCTTTTACCAGGCCGATAATCGCCCGCGCAAACGTCGATTTGCCGCAGCCGGATTCGCCCACCACGCCCAGGGTCTCCCCTTCGTACAGGCGCAGCGTAACGCCATCCACCGCTTTCAGGGTTTTAGCCGGCTGCCAGAACCACTGCTTGCCGTCTTTGATATCGAAATGAACCTTCAGGTCAGCGATTTCGAGCAGTACATTTCTTTTTTCATCAATGGCGTTCATACCAGCTCCTCCTGCGGCTTAAAGCAGGCGCGCAGACGGCCCGGGGCAAACGCCTCCAGCGGCGGTGCGCTGTTGCAGATTTCCATCGCGTGCGGACAGCGCGGCTGGAACGGACAGCCTTTCGGCAGACGCAGCAGGTTTGGCGGGTTACCGGGGATCGTCAGCAGCGACTCCCCTTCCGCATCAAGGCGCGGTACGGCATTCAGCAGGCCAATGGAGTACGGATGGGCTGGCTGATAAAACACGTCACGTGCGTTACCGTATTCCATCGTGCGGCCGGCATACATGACCAGGACTTTGTCACAAATCCCGGCGACAACCCCCAGATCGTGGGTAATCATGATAATCGCGGTGTTGAACTCGCGCTTAAGCTCGTTCAGGAGCGTCATGATCTGCGCCTGTACGGTCACGTCCAGCGCCGTGGTCGGTTCGTCGGCAATCAGCAGCTTTGGCCTGCAAAGCAGCGCCATTGCGATCATAACGCGCTGACGCATCCCGCCGGAGAACTCGTGCGGATACATGCGCATGCGCTTGCGCGCTTCCGGCATTTTCACCGCATCCAGCATTTTGACCGACTCTTCAAACGCTTCGGCTTTGCCCAGGCCCTTGTGCAGCATCAGCACTTCCATCAGCTGTTCCCCCACACGCATGTACGGGTTCAGCGACGTCATCGGATCCTGGAAAATCATTGAGATCTGCTCGGCGCGCAGTTTGTTCAGCTCATGTTCCGGCAAATTCAGGATCTCTCTGCCGTTAAATGTCGCCGAACCGCCAATCACGCCGTTAGACGCCAGCAGGCCCATCAGCGCGAAGGCGGTTTGGGATTTTCCGGAGCCGGACTCCCCCACGATACCCAGCGTTTCACCCGCACGCAGGTCGAAGTTGAGATCGTTTACGGCGGTAACGTCCCCGTCCGGGGTTTTAAAGGTCACGCGGAGATCTTTTACGTCCAGCAGTGCGCTGGTCCGCTGCTGCGCCTGAGGCGCGGTTGCCGTTTCAATAATGGTCATGGCGGCGCTCCTTAACGGTCTTTCGGGTCGAGGGCATCACGCAGGCCATCGCCGATAAAGTTGAAACAGAACAGGGTGACTACCAGGAAGCCCGCCGGATACAGCAGTAGCCACGGCGACACTTCCATGGAGTTTGCGCCATCGCTTAACAGAGCGCCCCAGCTGCTCAGCGGCTCTTGCGTACCTAATCCCAGGAAGCTCAGGAAAGATTCAAACAGGATCATGCTCGGTACCAGCAGGGAGGCGTATACCACCACCACGCCCAGCACGTTAGGAACGATATGACGCACCACGATATTGGCGGTAGAGACACCCCCAACCTGCGCGGCCTCAATAAACTCCTTGCGTTTGAGGCTCAGCGTCTGGCCACGCACGATACGCGCCATGTCCAGCCAGGAGACCATCCCGATTGCCACAAAGATCAGCAGGATGTTCTGACCAAAAAAGGTCACCAGCAGAATGACGAAGAACATAAACGGGAAGGAGTTAAGGATCTCAAGCAAACGCATCATTACGGAGTCCACTTTGCCGCCGAGATAACCGGAAAGCGAGCCGTAAAGCGTACCGACCAGAACCGCCACCAGCGCCGCGGCAATACCGACCATCAGCGAGATACGGCCGCCGATCGCCACGCGCACCAGCAAATCACGGCCGGAAGAGTCGGTACCGAAATAGTGCCCGGACTCCATATCCGGCGCGCTGGACATCATGCCCCAGTCCGTATCGAAATAGGTAAACTGCGACAGTATCGGTGCCAGGGTAACGAACAGCGCGATAAGCACCAGCACAACCAGGCTGGCAACGGCGGCACGGTTATGCATAAAGCGACGGCGCGCGTCCTGCCAGAGGCTGCGCCCTTCGACCTCCAGCTTTTCACTGAAGTTTTCCAGCGCCTCGCTGTTTTTCTTACTCAACATCATGGCGTGCTCCAGTTAGTAACGGATTTTCGGGTCGATAACGGCATACAGCACATCGACAACGGCATTAAACAGAATGGTCAGCGCACCCACGAGGATCGTGAGGCTCAGCACCAGCGAATAGTCACGGTTAAGCGCCCCGTTAACAAACAGCTGCCCAATGCCCGGCAGACCATAAATGGTTTCAATGACCATGGAACCCGTAATGATGCCGACGAAAGCAGGCCCCATATAGGAGAGCACCGGCAGCAGCGCTGGCTTGAGCGCATGACGCAAAATAATCCGGCGCATCGGCAGCCCCTTCGCGCGGGCGGTACGGATGAAGTTAGAGTGCAGGACTTCAATCATCGATCCACGGGTGATACGGGCGATGCTGGCGATGTACGCCAGAGATAACGCCACCATCGGCAGTATCATGAACTTCAGCGCCCCGCCGTTCCAGCCGCCCCCGGGCAGCCACTGCAGCGTGATGGCAAATATCATGACCAGCAACGGCGCGACAACGAAGCTGGGGATAACCACTCCGGTCATTGCGACCCCCATCACGGCGTAATCCCATCGGGTATTTTGTTTTAGCGCGGCGATAACGCCCGCAGTGACGCCGAGAACCACGGCCAGGATAAATGCAGCAGCACCTAATTTAGCCGATACCGGGAAGCTCGACGCGACCAGGTCGTTAACGGAATAGTCTTTATATTTGAATGACGGTCCAAAATCACCGTGAGCAAGCTGCTTCAGATAGTTGAAGTACTGCGTGGTAATGGGATCGTTTAAATGGTATTTCGCTTCGATATTGGCCATGACTTCTGGCGGAAGCGTACGTTCGCCGGTAAATGGACTGCCCGGCGCAAGGCGCATCATGAAGAATGAAATAGTAATTAGAATAAATAACGTTGGGATCGCTTCAAGACAGCGACGCAAGATAAATTTCAACATTGCCCGTACCTTCTGGCGTGTGCCTGATGAATG
The DNA here is from genome assembly GCF_026627565.1 of Enterobacter cloacae complex sp. 2022EL-00788. NCBI lineage: Bacteria > Pseudomonadati > Pseudomonadota > Gammaproteobacteria > Enterobacterales > Enterobacteriaceae > Enterobacter > Enterobacter cloacae complex sp. 2022EL-00788. Next base: position 112,543 of record NZ_JAPNMC010000011.1, read on the forward strand.
TTACAAAGTAGACACAGTGGGGCAAGCTGGCTCGCCCCACGTATTGCCATTAATGCTTGATAATATAAAGATTCTTAACGGAAATATTATCCAACGGGTCTTTACCGGTATAACCCCCTACCCACGGCTTCACCAGACGGGCGTTGACGTAGTAGTACACCGGAACGATCGCAGAGTCTTTATCGAGCTGTTGCTCAGATTTAGCGTACAGATCGGCGCGCTGAGCGTCATCTGCTACCTTCAGCGTTTCACCAATCAGCTTATCAAACGCCGGGCTCTTATAGTGTGCAGTGTTGTTCGAGCTGTCGCTGAGCATGGTGTTCAGGAAGGAGGTTGGTTCGTTATAGTCCGCACACCAGCCTGCACGTGCCACGTCGAACGTTCCCTGATGGCGCGTATCGAGGAAGGTCTTCCACTCCTGGTTTTCCAGCTTCACGTTTACGCCCAGGTTCTTCTTCCAGATTGACGCGACGGCGATAGCCAGCTTTTTATGCAGATCGGACGTGTTGTACAGCAGGCTAAACGTCAGCGGCTTATCGGCGGTATACCCGGCTTCGGCCAGCAGTTTTTTCGCTTCTTCGTTACGTTTTTCCTGAGACCACTTGAACCACTCAGGCTCAACCAGCTTCATTCCGTCGGTGTAAGGCGGGGTATAACTGTAGGCAGGCAGGTCGCCCTGATTCTTCACTTTGTGGACGATGATATCGCGATCCAGCGCCAGCTTCAGTGCGGTACGTACGCGAACGTCGGTAAACGGTGCTTTCTGGTTGTTGATTTCGTAGTAATAGGTGCACAGATACGGATCGACGTGAACTTCTTTCGGGATCTCTTTTTTTAGCTTCTGGAACAGTTCAATCGGCATGTTGTTGTAGGTCATGTCGATTTCACCGCTGCGGTAGCGGTTAACGTCCGTTACTTCTGAAGCAATTGGCAGGTAGGTTACCTGATTAATAACGGTCTTCGCGTTGTCCCAGTACTGCGGGTTACGCTCCAGCACCATACGTTCGTTTACTACCCAGCTTTTCAGCTTGTACGCACCGTTGGTCACGATATTCGCAGGCTGGGTCCATTTTTCACCGAATTTTTCAACAGCGGATTTTGGCACGGGAGAGACGGACGGGTGTACCAGCAGCTTATAGAAGTACGGAACAGGTTCGCTCAACGTGACTTCAAAGGTGTTGGCATCGATGGCTTTTACGCCCAGATCGGTAACCGGCTTTTTACCCGTGATGATGTCATCGATATTGGCAATATGACCATACTGCAGGTAGCTCGCATACGGAGAGGCGGTATTGGGATCCGCCAGGCGCTGCCAGCTATACACGAAATCTTCGGCGGTTACCGGCGTGCCGTCGGACCATTTGGCATCTTTACGCAGGTGGAAGGTCCAGACTTTAAAATCTTTGTTGTCCCACTTTTCCGCCACACCCGGCGCCGGATGGCCGTCCACGTCAGTCACCAGCAGACCTTCGAACAGGTCACGGTTAACGTTAGATTCTGGCACCCCTTCAATTTTGTGCGGATCGAGAGACTGTACTTCCGCGCCGTTGTTACGGACCAGCGTTTGCTTCTCGGCCAGTTGAACACCCGCAGGAACGTCCGCGGCCATTGCAGCATTACCCGCGATTAGCGCAGTTAAAATCCCCGCCGCTACCAGACTTTTTTTTGTGATGATGGACATTGTGTTGATACTCCACTCATTATAATGACCGGCCTTCGCCAGTTGTGTAATCCCCTGTTGGGGCCTGTACAGCGCAGGAGTTTTTTTTGCTGCTGTCAGGTTCTTTTTTTACTTCGTGCTATCACCGACTTCATTATTACTGACCGCTCGTACGGCGGCCTTGCGTCGATTCTTTAACCCTCCCCCCTGTCAGAGAGAGCGTGGATTTCATTGGCGAGAGCTATCTGAAAATAATTCTCATCAACTTGTTTAATTCAGCAAAATATAAGGCCGGAAAGTACCAAATGGTGCCACCACTCGCCAATACATTTTGCAAATTTGTTAAGCATTTCTCTTTTATAGCGCCTGAACACTCGTTGATGACAGACGCCAACCATGAAGAAAATGCTAAAAATGCTTGTTTATTATGCCATTACAGAAAAAGTGCTCGTAACCGCGATGACATTGCCTGACCGCTCAATTTTTTCACGAAAATTTAACAAATGGTTATTATTTAGCACATTCGTCTGAGCCATCGCAGAATTTACTAATATCATTTCGGTTATCCGTCAGCAAGCCCCAGAGTATCATGTGAGTAAAATAACAAAGGGTTCGAAGGATTTATGTGCAGGATGGCAAGGGTGAAATTAACAACCTCTTGAAAAATAACAAAACAGAGTTATTAGCAGAACTTATTATGACGGGAGCGCATTTCAACTTTATTTATATGATTTGCTGATAATCACGTAAAAAAAACGGAGCCATCGGCTCCGTCGTTTCAAATGAAGGTCAGTGTAATAATCCGGGGAATATGCTTTTTATACCGGTGACGATAAATTCAATGCCCAATGCCATTAACAGCAGCCCCATGATACGGGTAATGACGTTGATGCCCGTTTGTCCCAGCAGGCGAACCAGCCATGGCGCCATGCGGAACACGCCCCAGCAGCAGAGCGCGAACAGAGCAATGGCAACGGAAAAACCAATCAGATGCATCAGGCTGTGGTAGCGCGTACCCCACACAATGGTTGAGCTGATCGCACCCGGTCCTGCCATGAGCGGTAAGGCCAGCGGTACCACGCCAATGCTTTCGCGGATCGCCGTCTCTGATTTTTCCTGCTTGTTCTGCTTATCCTCCCCCAGCTTGCCGCTGATCATCGACATCGCAATGGTCACCACGAGGATCCCACCCGCAATACGGAACGAATCAATCGAGATCCCGAACACCTGCAGAATGGCGTCACCAAGATAAAGGGAGGTCAGCAAGATGATCGCCACCGACAGGTTTGCCGTCAGGTTGGTTTTATTTCTTGCGGCTGCCGTTTGATAGCTGGTCATACTGATAAAGACAGGGATGATCCCGACCGGGTTGACCAGAGCAAACAAGCCGATAAAAAACTTAAAATATGTAGGGAAATCAAAGAGCGTTTGAATCACATTAAGCTCCGCAAATGAGCATGGCCTGGAAGAGATAGCGTGTCATGATAAATCCGCGCTGAAGATACGCTTTTTAGCCGCATACTTCACCAGAAATCTGTGCCTAAACGTTATCAATTCATGATGTTAAACGTTTGTATAATCAATGATAGCGGCACTTCCAATAGTTACTTAATTTTTTAACAGTGGAATAATTAGCACAAATTAACCCTGCTGAAAGGTATCAGCTTAGTGGAAAATTGACCCAGATCATAATTTTCGTACTCAGAAGTGAGTAATCTTGATTACGCCGCCAGGGAGATCACCTATCAAAAAGGTATGATGCTAAGGTAAGGCTCTTTTAGTAAATTAGTGAGCTGGAGCAGAGAGTAATCCTTTGTTTTACTGTGTGTTACGCAAGTGGAATCGGCTCTGACTATACTGTCTGACGTATCGAGCGCTGGTTTACTAAAAGAGTTTAAACATTATCAGGAGAGCATTATGGCTGTTACCAATATCGCTGAACTGAACGCCCTCGTCGAGCGCGTAAAAAAAGCCCAGCGTGAATATGCCAATTTCACCCAAGAACAGGTTGATAAAATCTTCCGCGCGGCCGCTCTGGCTGCTGCAGATGCTCGAATTCCTCTCGCTAAAATGGCCGTTGCCGAATCCGGTATGGGTATCGTTGAAGATAAAGTGATTAAAAACCACTTTGCTTCAGAGTATATCTACAACGCCTATAAAGATGAGAAAACCTGCGGCGTGCTGTCAGAAGACGATACTTTCGGCACCATCACTATTGCAGAACCGATCGGCATCATTTGCGGTATCGTTCCAACCACTAACCCAACCTCTACCGCAATCTTCAAATCTCTGATCAGCCTGAAGACCCGTAACGCAATCATCTTCTCCCCGCATCCACGTGCTAAAGACGCCACTAACAAAGCAGCAGATATCGTCCTGCAGGCTGCCATTGCTGCGGGCGCACCAAAAGATTTAATCGGCTGGATCGACCAACCTTCCGTTGAGCTGTCCAACGCCCTTATGCATCACCCAGACATTAACCTGATTCTGGCGACCGGTGGTCCTGGTATGGTTAAAGCAGCATACAGCTCCGGTAAACCGGCAATCGGCGTAGGCGCGGGTAACACACCTGTTGTTATCGACGAAACGGCTGATATTAAGCGTGCTGTTGCCTCTGTTTTGATGTCCAAAACCTTCGATAACGGCGTTATCTGTGCGTCTGAACAGTCTGTCGTCGTCGTTGATTCTGTGTACGACGCCGTTCGTGAACGTTTCGCCAGCCACGGCGGCTACCTGCTGCAGGGTAAAGAGCTGAAAGCCGTTCAGGACGTGATTCTGAAAAATGGCGCGCTGAACGCCGCCATCGTTGGTCAGCCAGCTTATAAAATCGCTGAACTCGCCGGCTTTACTGTTCCTGCTACCACCAAGATTCTGATCGGTGAAGTTAAGGTTGTCGATGAAAGCGAGCCGTTTGCTCACGAAAAACTGTCCCCTACTCTGGCAATGTACCGTGCGAAAGATTTCGATGACGCGGTAGAGAAGGCAGAGAAACTGGTTGCCATGGGCGGTATCGGTCACACCTCCTGCCTGTACACTGACCAGGATAACCAGCCAGAACGCGTTGCTCACTTCGGTCAGAAGATGAAAACGGCGCGTATCCTGATCAACACCCCTGCTTCTCAGGGTGGTATCGGTGACCTGTACAACTTCAAACTCGCACCTTCCCTGACTCTGGGTTGTGGTTCCTGGGGTGGTAACTCCATCTCTGAAAACGTTGGTCCAAAACACCTGATCAACAAGAAAACCGTTGCTAAGCGAGCTGAAAACATGTTGTGGCACAAACTTCCGAAATCTATCTACTTCCGCCGTGGCTCCCTGCCAATCGCGCTGGATGAAGTGATTACTGATGGCCACAAACGTGCGCTCATCGTGACTGACCGTTTCCTGTTCAACAACGGCTACGCAGACCAGATCACCTCTGTTCTGAAAGCGGCTGGCGTCGAAACTGAAGTCTTCTTTGAAGTTGAAGCTGACCCAACCCTGAGCGTTGTACGTAAAGGTGCCGAACTGGCAAACTCCTTCAAACCAGATGTGATTATCGCACTGGGTGGCGGTTCCCCAATGGACGCCGCGAAAATTATGTGGGTCATGTACGAGCATCCTGAAACGCACTTCGAAGAACTGGCGCTGCGCTTTATGGATATCCGTAAACGTATCTACAAGTTCCCGAAAATGGGCGTGAAAGCGAAAATGATCGCCGTCACCACCACTTCCGGTACCGGTTCAGAAGTAACGCCGTTTGCGGTTGTGACTGATGACGCAACGGGTCAGAAATATCCGCTGGCTGACTACGCGCTGACGCCAGATATGGCTATCGTCGATGCCAACCTGGTTATGGAAATGCCAAAATCACTGTGTGCGTTCGGTGGTCTGGATGCTGTGACTCACGCTCTGGAAGCTTACGTTTCCGTACTGGCCTCTGAGTTCTCTGACGGTCAGGCTCTGCAGGCGCTGAAGCTGCTGAAAGAAAACCTGCCGGCATCCTATAACGAAGGTTCGAAAAACCCTGTTGCACGTGAGCGTGTACACAGTGCAGCAACCATCGCGGGTATCGCGTTTGCTAACGCCTTCCTCGGTGTTTGCCACTCTATGGCTCACAAACTGGGTTCACAGTTCCACATTCCACACGGTCTGGCGAACGCCCTGTTGATCAGCAACGTTATCCGTTATAACGCCAACGACAACCCAACCAAACAGACTGCATTCAGCCAGTACGACCGCCCACAGGCTCGTCGTCGTTACGCTGAAATCGCTGACCACCTGGGTCTGAGCGCACCGGGCGACCGTACTGCTGCGAAGATTGAGAAGCTGCTGGCGTGGCTGGAAAGCCTGAAGGCGGAGCTGGGTATTCCTAAGTCTATCCGTGAAGCAGGTGTTCAGGAAGCTGACTTCCTCGCACACGTAGACAAGCTGTCTGAAGATGCGTTCGATGACCAGTGTACCGGTGCTAACCCACGCTACCCGCTGATTTCCGAGCTGAAACAGATCCTGCTGGATACCTACTACGGCCGTGAATTCACTGAAAGCGATGTTGCTGCTGTGAAAGTGGAACTTCCATTAGTAAAAGCTGACAAGAAAGCGAAGAAAAACGCGTAATTGACAGCGTGACAAAAAAACCCGCCAGCGGCGGGTTTTTTTATATCTGAATAACAGCAGCTCTGTTATTTCCGGCTTTCGCCCTGTAGCGCCGTCAGCGAGCCGACAACCAGCGCCTCTTTATAATGCTTGCGGCACACCGAGACATAGCGCTCATTGCCCCCTATCACCACCTGCTCGCCATCAGCGTAGGGTTTGCCCGACTGGTCAAGGCGAAGCACCATGCTGGCCTTACGACCGCAGAAACAAATTGTTTTCAGCTCAACCAGCTTATCTGACCAGGCGAGCAGATACTGACTTCCGGCAAATAACTCCCCACGAAAATCGGTACGTAATCCGTAGCACAGCACGGGAATATCCAGTTCATCCACAACGTCTGAAAGCGCATGGACCTGCTCTCGGGTCAAAAACTGGCTCTCATCGACCAGCACGCAGTGTACAGGCTTAGCGGCATGCTCGGTACGAATATCCTCAAGCAGATCCGTTTCAGGGTTAAACAGCCTTGCAGGCGACGATAGCCCTATTCGTGAACTCACTTTCCCGGCACCGAAGCGATCGTCGATTTCAGCGGTGTACACAACGGTACGCATGCCACGTTCCTGATAATTGTATGAGGATTGCAGTAACGCCGTCGATTTCCCTGCGTTCATTGCCGAATAGTAGAAATAAAGTTGTGCCATTGGCCGAAAAATCCTAATCAATGTGTAATATTCCCGATGATTCATTGTACCATATTTCGTACCTGCATCTGCGCCAGACCGCACGTTCGGGGCCTTTGAGCAGCGGTTAATCCCTCAGCATTCTGCGTAAAATAATGCGTTAAAACAGGCAGTAAAGGCATATAGCAATGACAATATGACAAGCGCAACGTAAGTGATAACACTTCTTTTTATACTGGATTGTTCGTGCTTTAAAATTCACTATTTATTAACTATTTTCGTTCTGGCTGCGCTTTCCCGGAGTAATACAAAAGGCTGATATTTATCAACCGCAACTATAATTCCTGCGGGAAAAGTCACAAAACAAACATGCAAATGACGAGTTTTTGCCGTTTGCATCGATATCTGACAGGTCAGACAAGCAATGAAATTTAAGATAGCGTAATTAATAATAGCGTCGTTTATTTTGTATTTTTTGAATTCCTTACATTCCGGCCTATTGCACAAGTCAAATTAACGCTCTATTATTAGGACAACAAACCCACCCCCATTATAAGTTTGAGATTACTACAATGAGCGAAGCACTTAAAATTCTGAACAACATCCGTACTCTTCGTGCGCAGGCAAGAGAATGTACCCTTGAGACGCTTGAAGAAATGCTGGAAAAATTAGAAGTTGTAGTTAACGAACGTCGTGAAGAAGAAAGCGCAGCCGCTGCTGAAATCGAAGAACGTACGCGTAAACTGCAACAGTATCGCGAAATGCTGATTGCTGACGGTATCGATCCAAATGAATTGCTGAACAGCATGGCAGCAGCGAAAACCGGCACCAAAGCAAAACGCGCTGCACGCCCTGCTAAATATAGCTACATTGATGAGAACGGCGAAGAGAAAACCTGGACCGGCCAGGGCCGTACTCCTGCTGTTATCAAGAAAGCAATGGACGAGCAAGGCAAACAACTGGATGACTTCCTTATCAAGGATTAATCTGGAAAGATTCTGAAAATCCCGCCCTGAGCGGGATTTTTTATGCCTGCCATATTTTCCCGTACATCTCCTTACACTCTGTCATATTGCGATGCGCACTATTTAACGTCCTTGACAATCACGGTGACAAATACCGCACGGCAGGCATAAAAAAACCGGTGAGCATCGCCGCACCGGTCTTGTTTAGCAGGCTGGAGGATTATTACTTAATACCCACGCTACCTTTGAGCCAGGCTTTAAATTCTTCACCCAGGCTGTTGTGGCGAATGCCATATTCAACGAACGCCTGCATATAACCGAGTTTATTCCCGCAGTCATGGCTCTTACCTTTCATATGGTAGGCTTCTACGGTCTCTTTCTCGATCAGCATATCAATGGCATCCGTCAGCTGGATTTCATCACCAGCACCCGGAGGGGTTTTCGCCAGCAGCGCCCAAATCTCTGCGCTGAGCACATAGCGGCCTACGACAGCGAGGTTAGACGGCGCAACGTCAGCCTTAGGTTTTTCTACAACGCCAACCATCGGTACGCTTTCGCCCGGTTGCAGGTTTACGCCCTTGCAGTCAACCACGCCGTAAGCGGTAACGTCGTCGACTGGCTCAACCATGATCTGGCTGCTGCCGGTTTCGTCGAAGCGTTTGATCATCTCTGCCAGGTTTTCCTGGGAAAGATCGGATTCGTATTCGTCCAGAATGACGTCTGGCAGGATTACCGCAACGGGCTCATCACCCACTACCGGATGCGCGCACAGTACCGCATGGCCCAGACCTTTCGCCAGGCCCTGGCGAACCTGCATAATGGTCACGTGTGGAGGGCAAATAGACTGAACTTCTTCCAGCAGCTGACGCTTAACGCGTTTTTCCAGCATCGCTTCAAGTTCGAAACTGGTATCGAAATGGTTTTCGATAGAGTTTTTAGATGAATGCGTCACCAGAACAATTTCGGTGATACCTGCAGCAATACACTCATTCACGACATACTGGATTAATGGCTTATCAACCAGAGGCAGCATCTCTTTTGGGATTGCCTTCGTCGCTGGCAACATCCTGGTACCCAATCCCGCCACCGGGATAACGGCCTTTCTGACTTTCGAATTTAGGGCAGCCATTGAAATTCTCCTGAATTGTTCAAGTTTTGAACTTTTATGCATTGAATAACGCGTTGAGTATACAGTCTCAGCCACTAATACGGGTCTGAAAAGGACGCGTTGCCGATCAATTAAGACAAATACGCATGAAACTTGCAGCGATAGTAGCACCGCCGGCAAAAACACAGGTAAAGCAATCTGAAAAATAAAATCCGATTGCTTACTCCGTGGACAACATTAAGCGTAACCGTCCACCCGCACCCCAAATTTGGCACTGCCATGAGGTGCAGCGATGACTAATTTGATTAAGGTAAGTATTTCCCAGCGTCCCCAAGGGTACGCCGTTACTCACCTGAATATGATGTTCTCCGGTATTCAGCGTGGCATTTAACCCTGCCGATACCAGAATAAGGTTATTCAACCCGCTGTGATAATAGCCAACCAGAAGCGGGAACTGACCCGGTAAATTCGCCTGACGGAAAAGCTGGTTAACCTGTTTGAGTAAACTGCCTAGCTCAGGAAGCCGTTGCCCCTGATGGGATAATTGTTCCTGTAACAAACCATTAAACAGCGCGCGCAGCAATAAGGCAGCCAAAACGCCGTTATCTCCCGCCCGAGTGACGTCCAGACAATAAAAGGCGAGATCGGAATCTGATAAAGGAGCAATATCCAGCACCAGTCCCGGCTGGTCAGCCGCTACCAGCTGGCGATAATTTACCCTGCAATGAGAAATATTTTGCTGCACGGGCGGCTGAAGTTCCTGAAGCAACTTTGCGGCCGCGAGGGGATTACTGACTAACGCATCCCAGTCCTGGAATAAACGTTCTTCTTCCTCAACCCGGGAATTAAACATATTAGGGTACAGGCACGCGAGCACCGTTTCACGCAGACGGTTTAAATCCTTGACGGGCTTGAGCAGGATATCCTGCACCCCCAGACGCAGCGCTTTGGCGATATCCGACATATTCTCGGTGGCGGAGATAACCAGAATGGGGGTCTGATCCCCTTCGTTACGCAGGTTCTCCACCAGCATCAGGCCGTTCATGCGAGGCATCTCGATATCACAGATCATCAGGTCAGGCGTAATGCTGGCCATTTTTTCCAGCGCCTCGACGCCATCTTCGGCAAGGGACGTGGTTGCACCCAGTGAGGATAACCACGAATCCAGTAGCGATCGGAAAACGGGCTCGTCTTCAACTATCAAAATGTGTTTTCCGGCCAATGGCTGTGTCATGGTTCCTCCCCTGGCTGACAGTTACTCAATAGTGGCATGCTATTAGTACTATCGCCTGTCAGATTTTGCTGAAGTAATCAAAAAAGTGCTTAACGTGCTGTACGCACAAAAGGCAACAGTTCATCTATTTTCTTTTCGACGGCTAACGAGCCCGCTGCAATGGCGGCTTCAGCCCGGTGGAAATCTAAGGTTGAGATTTGTGGGCAATAGGGTTGAATAAGAATATCCGGAGGATCGCCCGCCATACGGTTTCGCTTCAGGCGATTCTCAAGGATTTGAATGGAGGTCGTCATGATTTCGACGGCGTTAGGCGCGGCTACCGCACGACGGGAGGCGAGGCGCCCTATTCTGCCGCGCAGACGCGCATGCCACGCCAGTTTCTCTGTTTCTGCCTCATCGCTCTGAAGATTAACCGACATCAGATCCTGCTGCATAAGATGGGCGTCGTGCTGTAAATCCACGGCAATGACGATATCTGCCCCCATAGCACGCGTCAGCGAGATGGGCACGGGATTCACTACCCCGCCATCAACGAGCCAGTAGCCGTTGTGCGGCACGGGAGCCATCAAGCCCGGTATGCTACAGGAGGCGCGTACGGCACGATGAATATCCCCTTCGGTGAGCCATATTTCCCGGCCCGTACTGAGGTTGGTGGCAACGGCACCAAATGGCATATGGCAGTGGCTGAAGTCAGCGTGTGGCATAATCTTGCGGAACTGGTTGAACACACGTTCCCCGCGCAGCAGCCCGCCGCGCTGCCAGGAGAGATCCATCAGGCGCAGCACATCCCAGTAGCGAAAAGAGCGCACCCAGCTTTCGAGCTCCGGGAGCTTGCCGCAGGCGTAAGCGGACCCGACCAGCGACCCGATAGAACAACCTGCAACGATATCAACGTCAATCCCCATCTGGTTTAAGGCGTTGATAACGCCAATATGTGACCAACCCCGGGCGGCACCTGAGCCCAACGCCAGTCCAATTTTTACCTTTCTCATTAGCCCTGTTTTACTTCCCCTGGATTCCCGACATAGCGTCAACGCAACTGCTCAGTTAACATGGTGCTACCTTAAGCGTTTAACGCCTTATTTTTTGTTCCAGGAAGAGAATCGTGTCTCAACTCTGCCCCTGTGGTAGCGCTCTGGAGTATAGCCTATGTTGCCAGCGATATCTTTCTGGCGAGCAGGTTGCACCAGACCCGTCACACCTTATGCGCTCGCGGTATGCTGCTTTTGTGATCAAAAACGCAGACTACCTGATTAACACCTGGCACCCGTCCTGCCAGGCGGCCGATTTCCGTCAGGAGATTGAAGCCGGGTTCGCCAACACGACCTGGCTTGGCCTCACCGTCTTTGACGCCGCTCCCGGCCGTGATGATAACGAAGGCTATGTCAGCTTTGTCGCCCGCTTCAGCGAGCAAAACAAACCGGGAGCCATCATTGAACGTTCCCGGTTCTTAAAGGAAAGCGGGCAATGGTATTATATTGACGGTACACGCCCGCAATTCGGTCGTAACGATCCCTGCCCCTGCGGTTCAGGTAAAAAATTTAAAAAGTGTTGCGGCAGCAATGCCTGACAACTCAGACTTCGCAAATACTTAAACAGGATTTCCCGGCGATGCAATCATTACAACGTAAAGTTCTGCGCACTATTTGTCCCGATCAAAAAGGGCTTATCGCACGAATTACTAACATTTGTTACAAACATGAACTGAATATCGTGCAGAACAACGAGTTCGTTGACCACCGTACCGGTCGCTTCTTTATGCGCACCGAGCTGGAAGGCATTTTCAACGACACCACCCTGCTTGCCGATCTGGATAGCGCCCTGCCGGAAGGCTCGGTACGCGAGCTGAATCCGGCCGGCCGTCGCCGCATTGTGATTCTGGTCACCAAAGAGGCGCACTGCCTGGGCGATTTGCTGATGAAGGCCAACTATGGCGGACTGGACGTTGAAATCGCCGCCGTTATTGGCAACCACGAGACGCTGCGTACCCTGGTTGAACGTTTTGACATTCCGTTCGAGCTGGTGAGCCATGAAGGCCATACCCGTGAAGAACACGACAACCTGATGGCTCAGGCCATTGAGGCGCATAACCCGGACTACGTCGTGCTGGCAAAATACATGCGCGTACTGACGCCGTCCTTCGTGGCACGCTTCCCGAACAAGATCATCAACATTCACCATTCATTCCTGCCAGCCTTTATTGGTGCACGCCCGTATCACCAGGCGTACGAGCGCGGGGTGAAGATCATCGGTGCGACCGCCCACTACGTGAACGATAATCTGGACGAAGGCCCAATCATCATGCAGGACGTCATTCACGTGGACCACACCTACACGGCGGAAGATATGATGCGCGCAGGGCGCGACGTCGAGAAGAACGTCCTGAGCCGTGCGCTGTATCAGGTGCTTGCCCAGCGCGTCTTTGTCTACGGCAACAGAACGATTATTCTTTAATCCTTCGGAAAATGAATTGATTAGCTTTCCGCCTTTACGGATAAAAAGCAGGCAAACAACTTCATTTCCATAAAGGAATACTTTACAGGGGCGCCTCATTTGATATGATGCGCCCCGCTTCCAACAGGAAGCAGGCCAGTAAAAAGCATTACCCCGTGGTGGGGTTCCCGAGCGGCCAAAGGGAGCAGACTGTAAATCTGCCGTCATCGACTTCGAAGGTTCGAATCCTTCCCCCACCACCATCTTCAAGCTGTACCTCAAAATATGAATTACCCCTGGTGGGGTTCCCGAGCGGCCAAAGGGAGCAGACTGTAAATCTGCCGTCATCGACTTCGAAGGTTCGAATCCTTCCCCCACCACCATCACTTCCAAAGATTCCAATACTACCCTAAAGCACGATGCCTTATGTTCTTCCATTGCGGGGAAGGATGAGAAGCTTCGACTAAGGTTCGATTCGAGCGTAGCGAGAAAGCGTTGCCGCAGGCAACGACCCGAAGGGCGAGGCGCAACGCGCCGGGTAATCCTTCCCCCACCACCATCACTTCCAAAGATTCCAATACTACCCTAAAGCACAATGCCTTATGTTCTTCCATTGCGGGGAAGGATGAGTCGTGCCAGACCTGCGTCACTCAGCGTTAAGCGTCCTAAAAGGCCAAGCCGGAACAAAAAAAGCCCCGCCAGGGCGGGGCTTGTATCAGAAAAGTGAATCAGCGACGTGCGCGCACAATCTGGTACTTGCGCGTCATGTACTCCACCGGCGCACTCCAGATGTGCACCAGGCGAGAGAACGGGAACAGCACAAACAGGGTCATACCCAGCACCAGGTGAACGCGGAAGATAAACGCCACGCCGTCGAGATGCTCAGATGCACCGCCGTGGAAGGTCACCACTGACTGCGCCCATCCCACCAGCTTCATCATTTCACTGCCGTCCATATGCTGCGCGGAGAACGGTATGGTCAGCAGACCCAGCGCACACTGCACCATCAGCAGGGAGAGGATCAGGATGTCCGCTCCCGTGGTGGTAGCACGCACGCGCGGGCTGAACAGACGGCGCTTCAGCAGCAGCAGGCCACCCACAAGGGTCATCACGCCGCAGGCACCGCCGGCGATCATCGCCATCTTCTGCTTCACTTCAATCGGCAGCCACGCTTCATACATCCAGTGCGGCGTCAGCATCCCCAGGAAGTGCCCCGCGAAAATCCCCAGAATCCCGATATGGAACAGGTTAGACGCCAGGTTCATCCCTTTGCGATCCAGCATCTGGCTGGAGGCAGCACGCCAGGTGTACTGGCCGTAGTCATAACGCAGCCAGCTTCCCACCAGGAATACGGTGCCCGCGATATACGGGTAAATGTCAAAGAAGAACATATTCAGGAAGTGCATTAGTGCCGTCCTCCGTTAGAGATATTCAGATATTGCGGAGCAACCGCTCCGGCAAAACGACGCTGGTGGGCTGAGATTTCAGATTCCCCGCAGTTCTGGTCCGCGAAGAATTTCACCTGCTCCTCTTCCCAGACCGCATCCAGCGCTTGTGGGGTATCGTCGCGGGCTTCATCCGCGATTTTTTCCGCCACTTTTTCACCGTCGACCGAGGCGTTAGCCAGCTTCACCAGCAGATCGAACAGGACTGCATAGCGGCTCTCACGCTGCTTCAGGCGCGCGCCGAGCAACGCCAGAATCGGCGCGATGTCCTGCAGGCCACCCAGCGCCTCCTCTTTCGGCAGCTGCGCCAGATACTCCAGGTACAGCGGCAGATGATCCGGCAATTCGCGGCTGTCGAGCTGCAGGCCGTGCTGCTCGTACTGGGCCATCAGATCCACCATTGCCTGACCACGGTCACGGGATTCACCGTGAACGTGTTCAAACAGCAGCAGCGACGTCGCACGTCCACGGTCAAACAGCTGGCTGTAGTCCGCCTGCGCATCGAGAAGATCGCGCGCTAACAGGTCGCGGAGGAAAACGCCAAGGCGCTGGGCATCCTCTTTATCCAGGTTTTCAGATGACGCGAGTGCATCAAAGAGTTCCTGCTGATGCTGCGCAAGCGCAGCATCAGGGTACTCGAGCAGACGCGAAACAATGACGAGCTCAATCATTGGTGCGGCTCCGTTTTGCTGGTCACATCAAGGGCGTCGATGCGGCGGCTGTTAAACAGGTTGAACTTGCTGTCTGACCCGTGGCAACCGTCGCCAAAGGTAAAGCCACATCCGCTTTTTTCCGGGAAGGCTTCACGCGCCAGTTCACGATGGCTGCTCGGCACCACGAAACGGTCTTCGTAGTTGGCAATCGCCAGGTAACGGTACATTTCCTGCGCCTGCGCTTCGGTCAGGCCGACCTCTTCCAGCGCGCGGGTATCGTTGACGCCGTCAACGGTTTCCGCGCGTTTGAAGTGGCGCATCGCCAGCATGCGCTTCAGCGCCAGCAGTACCGGCTGGGTATCCCCTGCGGTCAGCAGGTTTGCCAGGTACTGAACCGGGATGCGCAGGCTTTCCACGTCCGGCAGAATACCGTTGCTGCCCAGTTCACCCGCATCGGCCGCAGACTGAATCGGAGACAGAGGCGGCACGTACCAGACCATCGGCAGCGTGCGGTATTCCGGGTGCAGCGGCAGGGCCAGCTTCCAGTCCATCGCCATTTTGTACACCGGAGACTGCTGCGCGGCGTCGATCACGCTCTGCGGAATGCCGTCCTTCAGCGCCTGTTCGATAACCTTCGGATCGTTCGGATCGAGGAAGACGTCCAGCTGACGCTGATACAGATCTTTCTCGTTCTCGGTGCTCGCGGCATTTTCAATCGCGTCCGCGTCATACAGCAGCACGCCGAGGTAGCGAATACGGCCTACGCAGCTCTCAGAGCAGACGGTCGGCATACCGGCTTCGATACGCGGGTAACAGAAGATGCACTTCTCAGACTTACCGCTCTTCCAGTTGAAGTAGATTTTTTTGTACGGGCAGCCGGTGATGCACATACGCCAGCCGCGGCACTTGTCCTGGTCGATCAGCACGATACCGTCTTCTTCACGCTTGTAGATAGCACCGCTCGGGCAGGTCGCCACGCACGCCGGGTTCAGGCAGTGCTCGCACAGGCGCGGCAGATACATCATGAAGGTGTTTTCGAACTGGCCGTACATCGCCTTCTGCATGTTCTCGAAGTTCTGGTCTTTGGCGCGTTTTTCGAACTCGCCGCCCAGAATCTCTTCCCAGTTTGGACCGCTGGTAATTTTGTCCATGCGCTGGCCGGTGATGAGCGAGCGAGGACGGGCGATCGGCTGGTGCTTGCTCTCCGGCGCGTTGTGCAGGTTCTGATAGTCGTAATCAAACGGCTCATAGTAATCGTCGATGCCCGGCAGATGCGGGTTGGCGAAGATTTTACCCAGCAGCATCGCACGGTTACCCATGCGTGGCTGAAGCTTGCCGTTGATTTTACGGATCCAGCCGCCCTTCCACTTCTCCTGGTTTTCCCAGTCGGTCGGGAAGCCGGTGCCCGGCTTGCTTTCCACGTTGTTGAACCAGGCGTACTCCATACCTTCACGGCTGGTCCAGACGTTTTTACAGGTGACCGAGCAGGTATGACAGCCGATGCATTTATCCAGATTCAGCACCATGCCGACTTGTGAACGAATTTTCATTTTACGCTCTCCTGTACCTGGTCATTACCTTCACCGTCTAACCAGTTAATATTCTTCATCTTACGTACCACCACGAACTCATCGCGGTTCGATCCTACGGTGCCGTAGTAGTTAAAGCCGTAGGCCAGCTGCGCGTAGCCACCGATCATGTGGGTTGGCTTCGGCGTAATACGCGTCACGGAGTTGTGAATACCGCCGCGCTGCTCGGTGATCTCTGAACCCGGCAGGTTCACGATACGTTCCTGCGCGTGGTACATCATGGTCATCCCGGCCGGTACGCGCTGGCTCACCACTGCACGTGCCGTCAGGGCACCGTTGCTGTTGAACACTTCGATCCAGTCGTTATCTTCGATACCCAGATCCTTGGCGTCCGTCTCGCTCATCCAGACGATTGGGCCCCCGCGCGACAGCGTCAGCATCAGCAGGTTGTCGCTGTAGGTTGAGTGGATCCCCCACTTCTGGTGCGGCGTCAGGAAGTTCAGCGCCTTCTCCGGGTTGCCGTTCGATTTCGCGCCCATCACGGCCTTCACGGAGCGGGTGTCGATTGGCGGACGGTAAACCAGCAGGCTTTCACCGAAGTCACGCATCCACTGGTGATCCTGATACAGCGACTGACGGCCGGTCAGGGTGCGCCATGGGATCAGCTCGTGAACGTTGGTGTAGCCGGCGTTATAGGACACGTGCTCATCTTCCAGGCCAGACCAGGTCGGGCTGGAGATGATTTTGCGCGGCTGCGCCTGAATATCGCGGAAGCGGATTTTTTCGTCTTCTTTGTTCAGCGCCAGATGCGTGTGGTCGCGGCCGGTGAATTCACTCAGCGCTTCCCACGCCTTCACGGCAACCTGGCCGTTGGTTTCCGGTGCCAGGGTCAGGATCATTTCTGCCGCATCAATCGCCGTATTCAGCATCGGCTGGCCTTTGGCCGGACCGTCCGCTTTGGTGTAATTGAGCTTGCGCAGCAGATCCATTTCGCTCTGGGTGTTCCAGGCGATCCCTTTCCCGCCGTTACCGATTTTCTCCATCAGCGGGCCGATAGAGGTAAAGCGCTCGTAGGTCGCCGGGTAGTCACGTTCTACCGGAATAATGTGCGGCGCGGTTACGCCCGGAATCAGGTCGCATTCGCCTTTTTTCCAGTCCTTCACGTCCAGCGGCTGCGCCAGTTCGGCAGCGGAGTCGTGCTGGATCGGCAGCGTGACCACGTCGGTCTCTTTGCCCAGGTGCCCCACGCAGACTTCGGAGAACTTCTTCGCGATGTCCTTGTAGATATCCCAGTCGCTTTTTGATTCCCACGCCGGGTCAACGGCCGCAGACAGCGGATGAATAAACGGATGCATATCCGAGGTATTCATGTCGTCTTTTTCGTACCAGGTCGCGGTTGGCAGCACGATGTCGGAGTACAGGCAGGTGCTGGACAGACGGAAGTCGAGGGTCACCACCAGATCCAGCTTGCCGTCGAGACCGTTGTCTTTCCACTCCACCTCTTCCGGCTTCACGCCGCCCTGCTTGCCGAGATCTTTACCCTGGATACCGTTTTCGGTACCGAGCAGGTATTTCAGCATGTACTCATGGCCTTTACCGGAAGAGCCCAGCAGGTTAGAGCGCCAGATGAACAGGTTACGCGGATGGTTTTTACCGTTTTCCGGCTGTTCAGCCGCGAAACGAATTGAGCCTTCTTTCAGTGACTTAACGGTGTAATCTACCGGCGACATCCCCGCCTTCTTCGCCTCTTCTGCAATGCGCAGCGGGTTAGTCCCCAGCTGAGGCGCGGACGGCAGCCAGCCCATGCGTTCAGCGCGGACGTTGAAGTCAATCAGGTGGCCGCTGTAGCGGGATTTATCCGCCATCGGCGACAGCAGCTCCTGGGCGGTAACCGTCTCGTAGCGCCACTGGCTGGAGTGGTTATAGAAGTAGGAGGTGCTGTTCATGTGGCGTGCCGGGCGCTGCCAGTCAAGGGCAAACGCCAGCGGCTGCCAGCCGGTCTGAGGTCGCAGCTTTTCCTGGCCCACGTAGTGTGCCCAGCCGCCGCCGCTCTGACCGACACAGCCGCAGAAGATCAGCATGTTGATCAGACCGCGATAGTTCATATCGAGGTGATACCAGTGGTTCAGACCGGCCCCGACGATGATCATTGAACGGCCGTGGGTCTTATCGGCGTTTTCCGCAAACTCGCGGGCGATGCGAACGATCTGCGCGCGCGGCACGCCGGTGATCTGCTCTGCCCAGGCTGGGGTGTAAGCCTTCACGTCGTCATAGCCGGTCGCGCAGTTTTCGTCGTTCAGACCGCGTTCCAGGCCGTAGTTCGCCATGGTCAGGTCATAGACGGTGGTGACCAGCGCGGTAGAACCGTCGGCCAGCTGCAGGCGCTTAACCGGCAGCTTGTGCATCAGGACGTTTTGCAGCTCAACCTTGTTGAAGTGCTCGGAGCCTTCGCCGCCAAAGTACGGGAAGCCAACATCGGCGATCTCATCCTGGCTGCCCAGCATGCTGAGGCGCAGTTCAGTCTCTTCGCCGGTAGTGCCGTTACGCTGCTCCAGGTTCCATTTGCCCTTCTCGCCCCAGCGGAAGCCGATTGAGCCGTTTGGCGCCACCAGCTCGCCGTTGCTGTTGCAGGCGACGGTTTTCCACTCCGGGTTGTTTTCCTGGCCCAGGGCGTCCACCAGATCCGCCGCGCGCAGCATACGGCCCGCCGCGTAATAGCCGTCACGCTCTTCGAGCATGACCAGCATCGGCATATCGGTGTAGCGACGCACGTAGTCGGTGAAGTACTGGCTTGGCTTATCGAGGTGGAATTCGCGCAGCATAACGTGGCCCATCGCCAGCGCCATTGCCGCATCGGTACCCTGCTTCGGTGCCAGCCACAGGTCGCACAGCTTCGCGATCTCCGCGTAGTCCGGGGTCACCGCAACGGTTTTCGTCCCTTTGTAACGTACTTCGGTAAAGAAGTGCGCGTCCGGGGTACGGGTCTGCGGAACGTTAGAGCCCCAGGCGATGATGTAGCTTGAGTTGTACCAGTCGGCAGATTCCGGCACGTCGGTCTGCTCGCCCCAGGTCTGTGGAGACGCAGGCGGAAGGTCGCAGTACCAGTCGTAGAAGCTCAGGCAGGTACCGCCGATAAGCGAAAGATAGCGCGCACCGGAGGCGTAGGAGACCATGGACATCGCCGGGATCGGCGAGAAGCCTGCCACGCGGTCAGGACCGTAGGTTTTCACGGTGTAGACGTTGGAAGCCGCAATCAGCTCGTTCACCTCTTTCCAGGAGGAACGAACGAAGCCGCCGCGACCGCGAGCCTGCTTGAAGCTTTTCGCTTTGTCGGCGTCTTCGATGATGGATGCCCACGCATCAACCGGATCGCTGTGCTGAACCTTCGCTTCACGCCACATTTTCATCAGGCGTTTACGCATCAGCGGGTATTTCAGACGGTTGGCGCTGTAGAGATACCAGGAGTAGCTGGCGCCACGCGGGCAGCCGCGCGGTTCGTGGTTCGGCATATCCGGGCGGGTGCGCGGATAGTCGGTCTGCTGCATTTCCCAGGTCACCAGACCGTTTTTAACGAAAATCTTCCAGCTACATGAGCCAGTGCAGTTTACGCCGTGGGTAGAGCGGACAACTTTGTCATGCTGCCAGCGTTGACGGTAACCGTCTTCCCAGTCCCGGTTGGTATCCAGAACCTGGCCGTGCCCATCGGCAAAAGTTTCACCCTTCTGTTTGAAGTAGCGAAACCGGTCCAAAAATTTGCTCATCGGGTATCTCCTGTGTGGAGCCTGTGGCTCTCTAAATCGACATTGCTGATTTGCAGCGAAGGTAACGCTATGAAAGATGGTGAGAATTGATAACGATCAAGGCGAAGGGGGACTCTCACGGGGGGTATTAGATGAAATACCACCAAAGCGGTAGGTTTTTAAATTTACTATCATTTTGAAATATATGGATATTTTTTATTTATCGTACAAAAAGCAGGGAAAAATTTAACATCTTAGGTATTAAGGGGTAGGCTCCCCTGAAAAGCGATGGCCATCACAGCGTTACCCGCGCGATACCCCTGGCGAAGCCATTAGTATGTTGTAACTATTAACACTATAAAAAAAGCGCGGCACTCAGGCCGCGCAAACGGATAATCAAGCTTACTTGTTTTTCTTGGTATTACGGCCGTATACCAGCCACGTGATAGCCACGCAGGCGATATAGAAGACGAGGAAGACCTTCATTGCTCCCGCCGGGGAGCCGGTCAGATCCAGCGAGATGCCGAACGCTTTTGGAATAAAGAAGCCACCGATGGCGCCGATAGCAGAGATAAAGCCCAGCGCCGCCGCGGTGTCGGTAGCGGCTTCACGCATCGCCTGCTCGTCGCTCCCGCCCTGCGCCTTCACGCGATCCATGGTCAGCTTGCGGAAGATGACGGAGATCATCTGGAACGTAGACGCGCTGCCCAGCCCGGCCGTCAGGAACAGCACCATAAAGACGCCGAAGAAGGCAATGAAGTTACCCCCCTGACCATCCGCCGGCAGCGTCAGGAACAGCAGCGCACAGAAGATAGCCATCACCACAAAGTTCACCAGCGTGACGCGGGTACCGCCAAGGCGGTCAGAAATCATGCCGCCCAGCGAACGCGCCAGGGCGCCAATAAACGGACCGAAGAAGGCGAACTGGAGGATCTGCACGTCCGGGAACTGGGTTTTCGACAGCATCGCAAAGCCCGCGGAGAAGCCGATGAACGAGCCGAAGGTTGCCAGATACAGCAGCGCCATCACCCACAGGTGGCCACGCTTCAGCACCGGCAGCTGCTCGCTCAGGGAAGCTTTTGAGGCAGACAGATCGTTCATAAAGAACCACGCCGCCAGCGTAAAGACCACCAGGAACGGCACCCAGATCCAGGCGGCGTTTTGCAGGAACAGCATCGAACCGTCAGGCTGCGTCACGCCGCCGCCGCCGAACGCAGCAAAGATAGAAACAGAGATCGCCAGCGGAGCAAGCAGCTGCATCACGCTCACGCCCATGTTACCCAGACCGCCGTTAATGCCGAGCGCCCCGCCCTGCTTCGCTTTCGGGAAGAAGAAGCTGATGTTTGCCATGCTGGACGCAAAGTTCGCACCCGCAAAACCGCACAGCAGGGAGATAATCACGAACACGCTAAACGGCGTGGAGGTATCCTGCACCGCAAAACCGAGCCACACGCACGGGACGATCATGATGCCGGTGCTGAAGGCCGTCCAGCGACGTCCGCCGAAGACCGGCACCATAAACGCGTAAGGTACGCGCAGCAGCGCGCCCGAAAGCGACGGCAGCGCGGTCAGCATAAAGAGCTGATCGGTGGTAAAGGTAAAGCCCACCTTTGGCAGGTTAACCGCAACCGCGCTGAACAGCATCCAGACGCAAAACGCTAACAGCAGGCATGGAACGGAAATCCACAGATTACGACTTGCTACACGATGGCCGCGCTGTTGCCAGAACGCCGGATCCTCTGGACGCCAGTCAGTAATAACGGCACCATTTTCCCTTTCGGGAGCGGATGAGTGACTCATAGACACCTCTGATTCTCGAATGATGCTGCAAACATTAGGGCTTTAGGGCGGCGGTAAGTTGATATAAATCAAAGGAAAAGTGGGACGTTTTGCGGCGAAAAAAAAGTCATCCCCCTTAGTGAGTAGACGCAAAACGTAAAAAAGGTGTGGTTTTTCACGGTTCTGACCCGTTCCTGCTGCGCCCACCCCCTAACCGTTACCCCTGCGGCAATTTAGAGGTAATCCTTTATTGGTATGGGTATACTCCAGGGTATGCACCAGAATAGCGCCATTCCTGCAATCATGTCACGTCAGGAGCCCGGCAACTCTATGTTAAAAAGATGTTTATCTCCGCTGACGCTGGTTAACCAACTGGCGCTTATTGTTTTGCTGTCCACCGCCATCGGTGTGACCGGCATGGCTATTTCTGGCTGGCTGGTGCAGGGCGTACAGGGTAACGCGCATGCCATCAACGAGGCAGGCTCCCTGCGTATGCAGAGTTACCGGCTGCTGGCGTCGGTCCCGCTGACCCAGGCCGATAAGCCGCTTATTGATGAAATGGAGCGTACCGCGTTCAGCCCGGAGCTGGAAAAAGCCGCCATTCGTGACGGTCAGGAATCGCAGCTGAAGGCGCTTCAGGGCTACTGGCACACCCAGCTGGCGCCGGGGTTAAAGCGGGCGGAAAGCCGGGATACGGTCGCTCAGGATGTCGCCGGGTTCGTATCGCGCATCGATCGCCTTGTCAGCTCATTCGATCGCACCACGGAGCTACGCATTGACCGCGTGGTGATGGTTCACCGCGCGATGGCGCTGTTTATGGGCCTGCTGCTGATTTTCACGGTGATCTGGCTGCGCGCGCGCTTGCTGAACCCCTGGAAGCAGCTGCTGGCGATGGCTCGTGCCGTTACGCAGCGCGATTTTACCCAGCGCACGCACATCAGCGGACGCAACGAAATGGCGATGCTCGGCGAGGCGCTGAATACCATGTCGGCAGAGCTGTCGGAAAGTTACGCGGTGCTGGAGAAACGCGTTCAGGAGAAGACCGCGGGGCTTGAGCAGAAAAACGAGATCCTCTCTTTCCTGTGGCAGGCGAACCGTCGCCTGCATATGCAGGTACCGCTTTGTGAACGTCTCTCGCCGGTACTGAACGGCCTGCAAAACCTGACCCTGCTCCACGACCTGGAGCTGCGGGTTTACGACGTTGAAGATGAAGAAAATCATCAGGAATTTACCTGCCAGTCGGACATGTCCTGCGACGATAAAGGGTGTCATCTGTGCCCGCGCGGGCTACCTCCGCTCACCACCAGCGGCACAACGCTGAAGTGGCGGCTGATGGACAGCCATACCCAGTACGGTATTTTGCTGGCTACCCTGCCAGCCGGGCGTCACCTGAGCCACGACCAGCAGCAGCTGGTGGATACGCTGGTTGAACAGCTCACGGCCACGCTGGCGCTCGATCGCCATCAGGAGAAACAGCAGCAGCTGATCGTCATGGAGGAGCGAGCCACCATCGCCCGCGAGCTGCACGACTCCATCGCCCAGTCCCTCTCCTGCATGAAGATGCAGGTGAGCTGTCTGCAAATGCAGGATGAAGGTATGCCCGAGAGCAGCAAACAGCTGCTCAGCCAGATCCGCAACGAGCTTAACACCTCGTGGATCCAGCTTCGCGAACTGCTGACCACCTTCCGCCTGCAGCTCACCGAGCCGGGGCTGCGCCCCGCGCTGGAGTCGAGCTGCCAGGAGTTTAGCGCCCGGCTGGGCTTCCCGGTGAAGCTGGATTACCAGCTGCCGCCGCGATTTGTCCCCTCCCATCAGGCGATTCATTTATTGCAAATTGCCCGTGAAGCCCTGAGCAACGTGCTTAAGCATGCCGATGCGACGGCCGTCACGGTGACCGTGAGCTGCCAGGATAACCAGGTGAAGCTCAGGATCCAGGATAACGGCCGCGGCGTGCCGGAAAATGCCGAACGAACGAACCACTATGGTTTAATTATCATGCGAGACCGCGCGCAAAGCCTGCGCGGTGATTGCCAGGTTCGCCGGGGAGAGTCAGGTGGCACCGAAGTCGTGGTCACCTTTATACCCGAAAAGCCCCTCATAACTGCTCAAGGAGAAAACCATGACTAATCAGGAACCGGCATCCATCCTGTTGATTGACGATCATCCGATGCTGCGTACTGGCGTTAAGCAGCTTGTCAGCATGGCGCCCGACATTACCGTCGTCGGTGAGGCCAGCAACGGCGAACAGGGCATTGAACTTGCCGAATCGCTCGATCCTGATTTGATCCTGCTCGATCTCAACATGCCGGGCATGAACGGCCTGGAAACCCTCGACAAGCTGCGTGAGAAATCCCTCTCCGGCCGGGTGGTGGTCTTTAGCGTATCAAACCATGAGGAAGACGTGGTCACCGCGCTCAAGCGGGGTGCAGACGGCTATCTGCTGAAGGATATGGAGCCGGAAGATCTGCTCAAGGCGCTGCAGCAGGCTGCCGCAGGCGAGATGGTACTGAGTGAAGCGTTAACACCAGTGCTGGCCGCCAGCCTGCGCGCGAACCGCGCCACGTCCGACCGCGACGTCAGCCAGCTGACTCCGCGCGAGCGCGACATTCTGAAGCTGATTGCCCAGGGCCTGCCGAACAAGATGATCGCCCGCCGTCTGGACATCACCGAAAGCACGGTCAAGGTACACGTTAAACACATGCTGAAGAAAATGAAGTTAAAATCCCGCGTTGAGGCTGCCGTCTGGGTGCATCAGGAACGCATTTTTTAACTTACTCGTCCGGCAGCAACTTCCACCGTGGATCGTCGTCAGGCACTGCGACGAGCGGTTGCACCACGGAAAGCGTGATCTCATTGGAGGAGACACGCTGCCCATTCTTATCTTCCACAACGGCCGAGAGCCGCCATTCGTTTTTCGCCCCTTCCGCGTCGTTCCAGGCAGGCATAATCACGCTCCAGCCGTCGCTGCTGTTGCTGTTTTCCGGTGAGGTCAGGCTGAGCGCCTGGGTATCACCCAGCCAGTGGATCTGACGAACACCGTGCGTGCTGCGAATTTGCAGCTTCAGCATCACGGTTTCGCCCGGCTTCAGATCCCACGGCGGCGTGGCCAGATAAACCGACAGCGTTTTGCGCTGGCGGAACTCCATCACGGGCAGATTATCGCGCTCGGGTGAATCATAGCGGCTTCCCCGAAGCGAGCGCGTCGCCGCCACTTCCCCGGCGGAAAGCTGCTTCGCCAGCGGCACGCCAAAACGGTAGTTGAGCTTTAGCCCGAGGTTATTCTGGCTGACCCCGCTCTCCCCCTGCTTGTGGGCAGCCGTCAGGGTGACCAGCGGAACGGGGGTATAGTTCAGCCCCAGGTTGACCGCCACCGGGTTGTGATACCCCGTGCCGCTGTTGAACAGATCCACGTTATCGCCAAAATACTGCTCAAAGCTGACGCTGGTGTTCAGATGGTGAAACCACGGCAGCCAGGCTTTCGCCGTCACGTCGTACCCGCGCGCCATGCGCTGCTCCCGAATATCGGAGCGCGGCTGCCATCCCGCAAACGGCTGGTAGTAGTTGGCCGACAGGCGCAGGTTTTCGCCCCACGCCTCTGCCCCCAGCCCGGCACGTTGCAGGTTGTCCTCAAGCAGATTGTCGTAAAAGGTGTTGTAGCCCAGCAGCCACTTTCCGGCAACCCAGCGCTGGCCGATCCCCGCGTTGCTCACCAGCCCGTCGGCCTGCTGCGTCAGCCCAAGCTGGCTCCAGCTCAGGTAGCGGTTGTTATCGTTCCAGGGGATAAACCAGCTTCCGCTGCTGCCGTTGAAGTTACCTTCATCATCCACCAGCACGTTAACGCTGGCGTTACCCCAGGGAGAAAGCCAGGATTCAATCTGCTCGTTGACTTCTCCGCTCACCGCATCGCGCACCTGACCCAACGCGAACTGCCGCGCCTGCTGCCCGGCGGTAAGGCCGTTATCGTTCATACTCGCCTTACCGAAGGCTTTCGCCATTTCGGCAAGGTGCTTTTCGCCCTCGCTGGTGGGCTGGGCCATGCCCAGGTCCGGCAGGCTATCGCCGTTGTTATCAAAGGGATTTTGCGCCTGCTGCACGAAGGATTTCGGCGCACCGTGGACGGCTCCGGCCGAAAGAAGGGGGAGTAATAACAAAAAACCGATGCGGGACGATACAGCCTTCAACGTCGTCAATAAGAACCTGTGCGTATAAACAAACTCCTATTATGTTAACGCTATAAAACCCGAAATACAGTCTTAACAGCAATTTCAGGAATATCCTGAAAGCGTTTGTCTGCTTTACAACCTCATCCCAGCAGCCCCTTCAGTTCAGGCACGCAGGAGCCGCAGCCGGTGCCGCACCGTAGCGACGCCCCGAGCGATGCCACGGAACCGCAGCCTCCGGCAATCGCCTCGCGTATCGTGTTTTCCCCCACGCAAAAGCAGCTACAGATAATTCGCCCGGGATCGGATTCTTCATCCGGTCTTTGCCCGTTCAGCAGCGCGTGGCGTTCAGCTACCTCTACAGGCGCAGCGGCGAAGGCTTCTTCTATATATGCATGCGCGAGCGCCGGCAGCCTATGGCCTTCCCAGAAGCCAAGCATCAGCTCGCCGTGATGCCAGGCCAGCACGCTGCTGCGTTCGCCCGCCTGAGCAACCTGCAGCTGCCAGCCGCGGCCGCTGGCGTAATCCATCACCCACGCCAGCAGCGGCTTCTCGCCCGCCACCGTCAGCCGCGAGGCTTTACGCCACCAGCATACCGGGGGCGGCAGCTCGGGCAGTTCCCGGGCATACAGCTCCCCCTGCCAGACCGGCTGCCAAGGCGCGATCCTGACGGCGGTTTGTTTACTCTCCGGCTGGCCAGAAGCCGGATCGCAGCGCCCTTCCACCAGCGCATTCACCTTCCCCTGGCGGGCAAACTGCGCGTTCCAGTGCATCGGCGCAAACAGCTCCCCCGCACGCTGGCCGGGGTTGATACGGACTCTGGCAACCATGACCCCGCGCGGGGAGCTGATCCGCGCCAGCTGGCCGTCGGTAAGGGCAGCGCGCGCGGCGTCGGTGGTGCTTATTTCCACCACAGGCTCGTCGACGTGCTGCATCAGGCGCGGGACGTACCCGGTGCGCGTCATGGTGTGCCACTGGTCGCGTATCCGCCCGGTGTTGAGCATCAGCGGATATAGCGCCCCGACGCGTGCTCCATGCGGCTGCGGCTCAACCGGAACTATCGTTCGCCGCGGGAAATCACCGGCATGCCACTGGTACGGCTCCAGCCCATCCCACTCTTCCCGCGTCAGCGCCGCCAGCTCGCGCAGGTTCAGCGCCCGCTCCCCGCCGTTTTCAAACGCCGTCAGCGCCGCGTGCTCACAAAATATCTCCTGAGGATGTTCCCAGGCGAAGGCCTCGCCATAGCCAAGCTGTTCGGCAATGCGGGCGACGATCCACCAGTCCGGCTTCGCCTCGCCGGGCGCCGGCAAAAACGCGCGCTGGCGGGAAATACGCCGCTCGGAGTTCGTCACCGTGCCGTTTTTCTCGCCCCACCCCAGCGCCGGAAAACGGATATGGGCAAACCGGCTGGTGTCCGTCTCCTGCATCACCTCAGAGACGATCACCAGCGGGCAGCCCGCCAGCGCCTGGCATACCGCGTGGCTGTCCGGCAGCGAGACGGCAGGGTTAGTCCCCATGATCCACACCGCCTTCACCTCGCCGCGGGCAATGGCGTCAAACAGCTCCACCGCCATCAGCCCCGGAGTCTGCGCCAGCCGCCCGGTGCCCCAGAAGCGCGCCACCCTTGCCAGATCGTCCGGCTCGAAGCCCATATGCGCCGCCAGCTGGTTTGCCAGCCCGCCCACTTCCCGCCCGCCCATGGCGTTTGGCTGTCCGGTCAGCGAAAACGGGCCGCAGCCCGGACGATTAAATTTTCCGCTGGCAAGATGCACGTTAATGATGGCGCTGCACTTGTCGCTGCCGCTGGAAGACTGGTTGATCCCCATGGCGTAAAGGGTGATCACGCGAGGCGCGGTGATAAACCAGTCGTAAAAGGTCCCTATTTTCCCGGCAGGGAGATCGCAAAACGCCGCCACGCGGGCAATGGGCCACTCACCGGTGCCCTGGATCAGATTGAGCAATCCCACAAACAGCCCGGCGTCGCTGCCGGGCTTTAGCGCCAGGTGCAGGTCGGCGATATCGCAGGTGGCGGTGGTACGCGGATCGATCGCCACGACCTTCATCTGCGGATTATTGAGTTTTGCCTGGACCAGCCGCTGATACAGCACCGGATGCGTCCAGGCCGCGTTCGAGCCAACGAGCACCACCAGGTCGCTGTTTTCCACATCCTCGTAGCTGCACGGCACCACGTCTTCGCCAAAGGCGCGTTTGTAGCCCACCACCGCCGACGACATGCAAAGCCGCGAGTTGGTATCAATGTTTGCCGCCCCGATAAACCCCTTCATCAGCTTGTTGGCGGCATAGTAATCCTCGGTTAACAGCTGGCCGGAGGCGTAAATCGCCACCGCCTGCGGCCCCCATTGTTCAATAATCGCCCTGAGCCGCTCGCCTGCTGCGCCCAGCGCCTGCGGCCATCCCACCTCAGCGCCGTCAACGACCGGGTGCAGCAGCCTTCCCTGCAATCCCGTCGTCTCTCCCAGGGCAGCCCCTTTTACGCACAGGCGACCAAAGTTTGCGGGGTGCGTTTCATCTCCCCGAACGCTAACCTTTTCGCCGTCTACGCTGGCAATTACGCCGCAGCCCACGCCGCAGTAGGGGCACGTTGTCCGGGTTTCCGTCATGAGGCCTCCGCGCGTATCACAAGCTCTTCGTTGCCAACCCACACCTTGCCGTTTTCAATTTTTACCGGCCAGGCGCGTACCGCAGGCTCGCCGCTCTCGGCCTGACGCCCGTCGCGCAGGCGAATACGCTGCTTGTAGAGCGGAGAGATAACGACCGGTTCGCCCGCCGCATCGCCGAGAATGCCGCGCGAAAGCACGTTCGCGCGGCTGCCCGGCTCCAGATCGTCGAGGGCGTAAACGGAAGCCCCAAAGCGGAACAGCGCAATCGGATTGCGGCCAAGCCGCGCGCCGATGCCCGCCTGCTCCGGGATATCGTCAATGCCGCAGATCTCCTGCCAGCGCTTGCTTTCGTCCGCTGCGGTAACGTTCACCGACGTGCGGAACAGCGCCAGACGACCGGGATCGTTCAGCGTGGTCTGCCACTCACACTGATACGTTTCCACCACCCGGGCCATCTCCTGCTCCAGCTCGTGGGCGATCCCCAGGCTGTCGTGCAGGATCACCTCCCGCAGATAGTCGAGGCCGCCTTCAAGGTTGTCCATCCAGGTGCTGGTGCGCTGCAGGCGATCCGCCGTGCGGATATAAAACATCAGGAAACGGTCGACGGTGCGGATCAGCGTTTCGTCGTCCAGGTCGCTGGCAAAGAGATCCGCATGGCGCGGCTTCATCCCGCCGTTGCCGCACAGATAGAGGTTCCAGCCCTTGTCCGTGGCAATCACCCCCACGTCTTTGCTCTGCGCCTCGGCGCACTCGCGGGTACAGCCGGAAACCGCCATTTTGATTTTGTGCGGCGCCCGCAGCCCCTTATAGCGGTGCTCCAGCCTGACCGCGAGGCCGGTAGAGTCCTGCACGCCGTAGCGGCACCACGTCGACCCGACGCAGGACTTCACCGTGCGCAGGGATTTCCCGTACGCGTGCCCGGTTTCAAACCCGGCCTCCACCAGCGCCTGCCAGATCTCCGGCAGCCGATCGAGGGTGGCGCCGAAGAGGTCGATACGCTGGCCGCCGGTGATTTTGCTGTACAGGCCGTAGCGCTTCGCAATCTGTCCGATGGCGATCAGGCCGTCGGCGGTCACTTCCCCCGCGGGCATGCGCGGCACGATGGAGTAGGTTCCGTCCTTCTGGATATTGGCGAAGTAGCGGTCGTTGGTGTCCTGCAGCGGCAGGTGCGCCGGCTTCAGCAGATACTCGTTCCAGCAGGAGGCGAGCACCGACCCGACCAGCGGCTTACAGATTTCACATCCGTGCCCGTGGCCGTAGCGGCTGATGAGCTGGTCAAAGGTGCGGATATGGTTGACGCGCACCAGGTGGTAAATCTCCTGACGCGAGTACGGGAAGTGTTCGCAGATATCCTTTTTCACCTCCACGCCCTGTTCGGCAAGCTGAAACTCCATCACCTGCTTCACCAGCGCGCTACAGCCCCCGCAGCCGGTGGCCGCTTTCGTACACCGTTTAATGGCTCCCATCTCCGTCGCACCGCCGCTCACCGCCCGGCAGATATCGCCTTTGCTGACGTTATGACAGGAGCAGATCTGCGCGCTTTCCGGCAGCGCCGCCACGCCCAGCGCTTTTGGCGCGCTGCCCGAGGAGACGGGTAATATCAGCGTTTCCGGCTCTTTCGGCAGGCCGATACCGTTGAGCATCATCTGCACAAGGGTGGCGTATTCGCCGGCATCGCCCACCAGTACGCCGCCCAACAGCGTTTTGCCGTCGTGGCTGACCACGATTTTCTTATAGATTTGCCGCGGGCCGTGCGTCCACTGGTAGCTCATCGCGCCCGGCGTACGTCCGTGAGCGTCGCCGAACGAGGCGACATCCACGCCGAGCAGCTTGAGTTTGGTGCTCATATCCGCCCCGGTGAAGGGCTTCTCCTCACCCGCCAGCGCGGCGGCGGCCACCCGCGCCATCTGGTAGCCCGGTGCGACCAGGCCGTAAATTTTGCCCTCCCACAGCGCGCACTCGCCGATGGCAAACACGTCCTGGTCAGAGGTATGACAGCCGTCGTCAATGCAGATCCCGCCGCGCTCGCCGACAGCCAGCCCGCAGCCGCGCGCCAGCGCGTCCTGGGGACGAATGCCCGCGGAAAAAACCACCATGTCCGTTTCCAGCCGTTCGCCATCGGCGAAGCGCAGGACTAATCCGTCGTCCGTCGGGATAATGTCGGTCGTGGCTTTAGAGGTATGAACGCCGACGCCAAGCGCCTCAATTTTCTTACGCAGCATTGCCGCGCCGTCGTTATCGAGCTGCACCGCCATCAGGTTCGGCGCAAACTCCACCACGTGGGTTTCCAGCCCGAGCTGCGTGAGAGCATTCGCCGCCTCCAGCCCCAGCAGGCCGCCGCCAATCACCACGCCGCGTCGTGAACCCGCGGCATGGGCCGCAATGTTGTCCAGGTCGTCAAGGGTACGGTAGACAAAGCAGCCCGGCAGATCGTTGCCCGGCACGGGCGGCACGAACGGGTATGAACCGGTCGCCAGCACCAGCTTGTCCCAGTGGGTCTCATGCCCGCTCGCGGTGCGCACCACGCGCGCATCGCGATCGATAGCGACGATCTGCTGCGACAGGCGCAGCTCGATGCCGCTGTCGGCAAAAAAATCCCCTTCCACCAGCGAGAGCGACGCCGCGCTGCGCCCGCCAAAGTACTCGGACAGATGTACCCTGTCATAGGCGGCATAGCGCTCTTCACCAAAGACAACGATCTGGTACTGCTGATGCAGATTGCGGTTAACGCAGTCTTCAAGGAAATGATGGCCGACCATACCGTGTCCAACCACCACCAGAGTAGGTTTTGTCATAGCGTTCTGTCCTGCAACCCGCGGTTGCGTAGTGAAACGATCGAACAGCCAGTCCGCGTGGGCGGGCGCAGCCGTTGCCAGTAAATCGGTAAATGTCGCCGCGCTGCGGCAGTCCCCCATCAGCAGCACGCCAGCCAGCGCCCCCCGGTGGATCAGCAGGCGACGATAGTGGCGGGTTAGCGGATCCCACGAGCTCCAGACCACGTCGTTCTCCTGAGCCGCCGCGCGACCGAGGCTGAACAGCTCCACGCCGGTTACCTTGAGGCGCACGCCGCTGTCGGTCAGGGCAAACGGCGCGGTGACCTCACCGGCCAGCCGCGCGGCGAGGATATCCGCCTGCGCCATGCAGGGGGCGACCAGACCAAAGGTCTGGCCGTCAACTTCGCAGCACTCGCCAATGGCGAAGACAGCCGGCACCGAGGTCTGCATCTGGCTATCCACCACAATGCCGCGCGCGCAGCGAATGCCGCTGGCCTGCGCCAGCGCGACGTTGGGCTGCACGCCGGTCGCCAGCACCACGCGGGCGGCCGCGACGCGGCGTCCGTTGCGCAGCGTCACGGCGTGCGCATCAATCGCCGCGATGCCCGAGTCGAGCTCGCAGCGCACGCCCCGCTCCGCCAGCGCCTCTTCCAGCAGCACGCCCGCCTGCTGGTCCAGCTGCTGCTCCATCAGCCTCGGGCCGCGGTGAACCAGCGTGACGTTGTCACCAGACCGCGCCAGCGCCGCAGCCGCCTCCACGCCGAGCACCCCGCCGCCCAGCACTACCGCCGGACCGGAAATGCGCTGAACGGCACGGGTATCGTCCAGGGTACGAAAGGTAAACACGTGCGGCGCGGCGCTGCCGGGGATCGGCGGCACAAAGGGCGTTGACCCGGTGGCAAAGACCAGCGCATCCCAGCCCAGCCTGCGGGCGGCGGTATGCACTTCACGCGCGTTCACGTCCACGGCAATGACCTTTTCACCCCGAAGCACCGTCACGCCTCGCGCCCGGTACCACTCCTCATCGTGCAGGTAAATGTTCGCCGCCTGCTTTTCCCCGCCCAGAACCGGCGAAAGCTGGATACGGTTATAGGCATGCTGAGGCTCGTCACCGATGACGGTGACGCAAAAACGACCGGGAGCACGCCCGGTCAGCGAGTCAATCAGCCGGGCTGCCGCCATCCCATTACCGATAATGACCAGTCGCATGGTTGCCCCTCGCTACGCCGCTTTCGGCTGTTTTTCATAGAGGAAATGGAGGATCTGCTGGCGCATGTGGTGATAGCGACCGTCGTCCGCCAGCTGCACCCGGTTGCGCGGGTGCGGAAGATCGACGCGCAGGATCTCGCCCACGGTAGCCGCCGGGCCGTTGGTCATCATCAGCACGCGATCGGAGAGCAGCACCGCCTCGTCGACGTCGTGGGTAATGAGCACGATGGTGGTATTCAGCGCCTGCTGGATCTGCATCACCGAGTCCTGAAGGTGCGCCCGCGTCAGCGCGTCCAGCGCCCCGAACGGCTCATCCATCAGCAGCACCTTCGGCTTCATCGCCAGCGCGCGGGCAATACCGACGCGCTGCTTCATGCCGCCGGAAATCTCCTCCGGACGCTTATGCAGCGCGTGGCCCATCTGCACGCGGTCGAGGTTGTGTTCAATCCACTCCTTACGCTCGGCTTTGCTCATGGCGTGGCGAAACACCCTGTCCACCGCCAGCGCCACGTTGTCGAAGCAGGTTAGCCAGGGCAGCAGCGAATGGTTCTGAAACACCACCGCACGCTCGGGTCCCGGCCCGGCGATTTCGCGGTTGTCGCAGATCAGCCCGCCTTCCGTCGGCAGCGTAATGCCGGCGATAAGGTTTAACAGCGTCGACTTGCCGCAGCCGGAGTGGCCAATCAGGCTGACGGTTTCGCCCTCGTGAATATCAAAAGAGACGTTCTGCAGCGCCAGGAACTCGCCGCTGGCGGTGGAAAAGCGCTGGCTCACGGCCTGGACCTGAATTAACGGTTTCATCTTCGCTCCTTATTTTTCCTGCCAGCTAAAGCGACGGGCGATCAGCATCAGCCCCTGCTCCAGCAGCAACCCGACCACGCCAATGATGACGATGGCGATGAGAATGTTTTCGACGTTGAGGTTGTTCCACTCGTTCCAGATCCAGAAGCCGATGCCCAGGCCTCCGGTGAGCATCTCGGCGGCGACGATCACCAGCCAGGCAATGCCGATAGAGAGGCGCACCCCGGTCAGCACCGCAGGCAGCACCGCCGGGAAGAGAATGCGGCGCATGATGTCCCATTCAGAGAGCTGCAGCACCCGGGCGACGTTGAGGTAGTCCTGGGGGATACGGCGCACCCCTTCGGCGGTGTTGATGACCATCGGCCAGATGGAGCAGATAAAAATGGTCCAGCTGGACGCCGGCTCCGCTTTCTGAAACAGCAGCAGGCCGATGGGCAGCCAGGCCAGCGGGCTGACCGGACGCAGGAGCGCGATCAGCGGGTTAAACATGCGTGAGAAAAAGGTGAAGCGGCCAATCAAAAAGCCCAGCGGAATTCCCGCCAGCGCGGCCAGCCCGAAGCCGATGGCGACGCGCTGCAGTGACGCGAGCACGTTCCAGCCGATACCCATATCGTTTGGCCCGTCGCGGTAGAACGGGTCGGCGAACAGGGTGATGGCCGAATCCAGGGTGCTGAGCGGCGTCGGGAAGCCTTTGCCATTGATCGCCGCCAGCTGCCAGAGCACCACCAGCAGACCGAGACCGAGCAGCGCCGGAATAACGCGCTGTAAAACATCGTTCATCCGACGCGTAAACGCCGGCGCGCGGCGGCGTACCCGTCGCGGAGGCAGGACAATCACCTCCCCGCTCTCCGGCGTCTCTTGTGGTTTCATACTTTGCAAATGCTGCATAATCAGTCCCCTTTACGGTGAATGGCGAAGCGGTTGGCGTACCCTTCCGGATCGGTGCCGTTCCAGACGGTGCCGTCCATCAGGGTGCTGCTGCGATAGGGTGATGACGGGGTGGACATGCCGCCGACGGCGGTCGCCGCATCCTGCCAGACCGCGGTCTGGTTGATGCGCCGTGCGATGCCCGCGTAGTCCGGCGCGGCGTGGAGCAAGCCCCAGCGGCGGAACTGGGTTAAAAACCACATGCCGTCGGAGAGATACGGGTAGCTCACCGCACCCTCGTCGAAGAAGCGGATCGGGTGTGCGTCCTGCCAGCGCTGCCCCAGGCCGTTGTCGTATTCGCCCAGCATCCGTCCGGTGAGGTACTGTTCCTTGCAGTTCAGCCACGCGCGGCGGGAGAGGATCCGCGCGGTTTCGCGCTTGTTTTCCGGTGAGGCCTCGATCCAGCGCGCGGCTTCCATCACCGCGCACACCAGCGCCCGCGCGGTGTGCGGGTTTCTTTCTACCCAGTCGCGGCGCGTGCCGAGGATTTTTTCCGGGTGATCGGCCCAGATGGACTGCGAAGTGGCGGCGGTAAACCCGATGCGGTCGTTAATCGCCCGCGCGTTCCACGGCTCGCCGACGCAAAAGCCGACCATGTTGCCGATGCGCATGTTCATCACCATCTGCGGCGGCGGCACCACCACCGTGCGCACGTCGTCGAACGGATTGATGCCCGCGCTGGCCAGCCAGTAGTAGAGCCACATGGCGTGCGTGCCCGTCGGGAAGGTATGCGCGAAGGTATACGTCCCCGGAGCCTGCTGGCCAACCAGCGTCTTCAGCCCGTCGAGATCGCGAACACCCTTCTCCGCCAGATCGCCCGAGAGCGTAATGGCCTGACCGTTCTGGTTGAGGGTCATCAGGTTCGCCATCTGCTGCGGCTTGCCGGCGATGCCCAGCTCAAGCCCGTACAGCAGGCCGTAAAGAACGTGCGCCGCGTCCAGCTCGCCCGCCACCAGCTTGTCGCGCACCGCTGCCCAGCTCGCCTCTTTGGTGGGGACAATGGTGATGCCATATTTTTTATCGAACCCCTTCAGGGCCGCGATAACCACCGGCGCGCAGTCGGTGAGCGGGATAAACCCGATGCGTACCGCCTCCTGTTCGGGCTTATCCGACCCCGCCGCCCACGCGGCCTGCATGACGCCCGGTAACAGCATTGCGCCACTTGCCAGCATGCTGGCCTGCAAAAACCGCCGTCTCGACAATTCCGCCATAACCGCTCCTGAAAAAAAGCCAAAAAAAAGCGCCCGCCGTGCCGAAGCACCGCTGGACGCCTTTATCCCGAAGACGCATGCACCGCCGTTGGCGCATCGTCGAAAATGGTTAATCTGTTAATGCAAAGGTAATGCCAGCTTTTAACACCCTGTTTTACTGGCTTTACCCCCGACAGCCGCGATTTCACGCACCGCTATCAGGCAGAAAATGCCCGCCGATTGTGCAGCTACTCCTTAGGGATTATCGGCCAGAGGTTCCTGACGGTGAGCAGCGCACGGGCGATATCAACCATGCGCTGATTTTTATCCATCGCCATTTTGCGCAGGGCCGTCCACGCCTGCTCCTCGCTCATGTTCTGGTGGGTAATCAGTATGCTTTTGGCCTTATCGATGAGCTTACGCTCCTCCAGCGTGTCCCGCAGGGAAGCCAGCTGACGGGATAGCTGTTCTATCTCGCGCGCCTGCTGGCGCACCAGCGTAAGCAGGGGTTTATCCGGGTAAGGCGCAATCGGGTCGTCGCGTTCATCGCCTCCCATCGCGGCCGCACCGGAGGCCTGAATTGCCTCATCAACCGCCACCATCAGGTCGGCAATCACGATCTCCTCAAGCGCGCGCAGATGCTCAAGCCGCGACGTTTGCAGTGAAAACCAGTTCAGCGCGGTATCGCCGTTGTCAGCGGAGGGCTGCCGCGTGCAGGCGACGCGCCGGAGCTGCTCCGTCTCACGGTCGGGCTCGCAGTGACGGGCGAACGTGTCCTGCACGTCCGCGTGGCTATGGGATAAAAAGATCTCAAAACAGGCCTGCTGTCCGTCAATGCGGTCAACCAGCTTCTGACGGGTGTCGTCATTGAAAAAACCCTGCGTAAAGCCAATGGCCCCAAGCGCGCGCTCTTGCCCCACCAGCTCTTTGCCCTGCATCAGGCTATAGAGGGCAACAAAACGGCCCGCGATTTGCGGATCGTCAATGCTGTCATTCAGCTGCGGTACGATACTGAGCAGCTGACGGAGCATCCGGCTGTAGCGATCCATGGCCTGGGGAGCCGTGATGCTTTGCGCGTCTATCCCGTTACGCAGTAGTGGAAGCGAATCCAGGCTGAGCAACGCGCAGGCGATGCGCTCGCAGACGCCGCTCCCCGTGACCGGGAAGTGCGCGCTGAGCTCGGCATGCAGCGCGGTGAGGTTTTCATCCACCAGCCCGCGACTGGCTTTGCATTCGGGGACATACAGCTTACCCTGAGAGCAGAGCCAGACGTTGGATGCCCCGCGCTCGCACTGGAGCATATGTGCCAGACGGCTGATGCCATTCACCAGCACGCCAAGCGCGGCCAGCCTGCCAAGCTGCTCCCGGCGCAGCAACGTCGCGCGCTGGAACCACTCGGTTGCCGCAGGTGAACTGCCCGCCATTAATGTCATGCTTACTCTCCCGGATAGCGAATCTCCGGAGTAGTAAGCAATTTTCGTGCCTTTTAAAGAACAGGAGTCAACATGCAGAAGATTGTGATCGTCGCCAACGGAGCGGCCTACGGCAGCGAATCCCTTTTTAACAGCCTGCGTCTGGCGATAGCGCTGCGCGAGAAAGAGAGCGCACTTGAGCTGCGTCTTTTTTTGATGTCGGACGCGGTCACGGCCGGACTGAAGGGGCAGAAACCCGCCGAGGGGTACAACATCCAGCAGATGCTGGAGATCCTGACCGCGCAGGACGTGCCGGTCAAACTGTGTAAAACCTGCACCGACGGACGCGGCATCACCGGGCTGCCGCTGATTGAGGGCGTCGAGATCGGCACGCTGGTGGAGCTGGCCGAATGGACGCTGAACGCGGATAAAGTATTAACATTTTAATAATTTCGCCGTAAAAATATTATTTTCTTATGGACGCGGTTTCAGCATCAAGTTTACCTGCGAGCCTGCCGATGGAGATGGAAACAACACAGCAGGTATTACACTTATGTTCAGATCCATTCGCGCCCGCATCATTGCCGCGACGACAGGCTGTCTTGTCGTCGCCCTTCTTCTTAATACCGTTATCAACTTTCAGGTTACGCGCCACGATAACCAGCAGTCACAGCGCGATATTCTGAGCAGTACCAGCGCCAGCCACACGATGGCGATTGCCGACTGGGTGAAGGGCAAAATGGCCGTCATCGCCTCGGCGCAAAGCGTGGCGTTAAGTGATGATCCGGTGCCCGTGTTTAAGCAGCTCGCGCAGGCGGGCGGGTTTACCAACGTGTATGTCGGGTACGCCAGCAAAACGGCCAAATTCTCCGACCCGGCCGGCGTACCTGCCGATTACGATCCAACCATTCGCCCCTGGTACCAGCAGGTCGTCAGCGCGGATGGCCCGGTGGTGACTGCCCCCTACGTGGACGCGGGTACCGGAAAACTGGTGGTCACCTTCGCGATACCGGTAAAGGAGAACGGCGCGCTGAAGGCGGTTGTGGCGGGCGATGTGGCCCTGGACAGCGTGGTGGCTAACGTGCGCGGCATTCACCCGACCCCGGCCAGCAGCGGATTGCTTCTGGGCAGCGACGGCACCGTGATTGCCGCCAACGACCCGGCCCTGACGCTGAAGCCGTTGAATGAGGTCCTCAAAGGGATCGATTTTGCGGCCCTGAAAAGCGGTAACCTGGCTGACGGGACGTTTGACGGTAGCGATAAAACGTTCGTCGCGACCGCCGTACCGGGCACCCGCTGGCTGCTTGTTGTCGCGCTCGATAACGCGGATGCCACCTCCGGAATGCGCTCCCTGCTTAAAGCCTCAGCGCTGTCGCTGGCGATCCTCGCCCTGCTGAGCGGCGCCATCGTGCATGTCCTGATCGCCCGCCTGCTCAAACGACTGTCTGATATTCGTGATGCGATGAACAACATCGCCAACGGTACTAACGATCTGTCACAGCGCCTGCCGGATAAGGGAGACGACGAAGTGGCGCAAATCGCTCAGGCCTTTAACGCCTTCAGCGATAAGCTCTCCGTGGTGATGGTCCAGCTGCGTGAGGCCAGCGCCTCGGTGAAAAACGCCGCGCGGGAGATTGCGGCGGGCAATCAGGATCTTTCCGGACGAACCGAGCAGGCCGCCTCCAGCCTGCGGGAAACGGCCAGCGCCGTAGAGGAGATTACCGCCTCCGTCACGCAGTCAAACGAGTCGGCAGCAGAGGCGAACGAGCAGGCGAGCAAGGCCTCGGCCGCGGCGGCGCGCGGGGGCGACGTCGTCGCTCAGGCCATCAGCACCATGCAGTCCATAGAGGTTGCTTCCGCAAAAATCGGTGATATCACCAGCGTCATTGACGGCATTGCCTTCCAGACTAATATCCTGGCGCTGAACGCCTCGGTGGAAGCCGCACGTGCCGGAGAGCAAGGCCGCGGGTTCGCGGTCGTCGCGGGCGAAGTGCGTAATCTGGCCAGCCGCAGCGCTCAGGCGGCGAAAGAGATCAAATCCCTCATCGACTCTACCACCGAAAGCGTCGCGACCGGCTCCCGGTACGTGCACCTTGCGGGAGACAGCATGGATGAGATCCGCTCCAGCGTCGGGAGCGTGTCGGGCATCATGCGCGAAATATCGATTGCCACCCGCGAGCAGATGAAAGGGATCCACGAGATTAACCACGCGGTTAGCCATCTGGATCGGATGGTGCAGCAGAACGCCGAACTCGTTGTGCAGTCTGCCGCTGCGGCCAGCGCGCTGCAAAGCCAGGCGGGCGACCTTGCTGAGACCGCCGGACATTTCCGCATATAATTTTCTCCAGGCGCGCGCAGGACAGGGAAAACGCGCGCCGGCTGAATGGTTTCAGGAATTTTGTCATTTTTGTTTAATCGTTACGCCCTTTTTTGATCAAAATCAGCATCCCGCCCCTCCCCCTTTGGTGTTATGCAGTGAGTAAATTGTGAACAACATCACGCTCGGGATGGGCAAAAAAGACGGGGTAAAAAATGGCACTGGTTAAAACAAGCTTGAAGCTGTTTGGCGGGGATACGGTAGTGGTTCGTTGCTCAGAGCGTTGCCGCATCCACCTGATGAGTTCGAAAGCGCACGCGCAGTCTGGGGCGGATATCCTCACCGTGCAGGATGATAAGGCATGGCTGACGGTGCCCTATACCGGCACCTGGGATGTTCTGATCGACAGCCACAGCCAGTCGCTCGAGCACTCCGTGAGCTACGTGGCGGCATAATGAAAAACGCCCGGTTAACCGGGCGTTAATTCATGCAAAACCTGGCCTCAGCGTCGCGCCGGGCGGGTTGCCTTCCAGCAGCGCTTTCACCTTCACCACCAGCTCGTTCAGACAGTCGTCCTTCATGCCGAGCCGCGTCAGCTCCTGATCGAGCGAGAACAGGTACTGCGCGTTGGTGCCCAGCGGTCCGCTGGCGGCGGCAATCAGCGGAGCAATCACCTGGGTTCGGGTATCGGCTTCATACAGCGGGTGGCGCGGATCCATAATGAACACCAGCGCGCTTACGCTGCGCCCGTCGTCCAGCTCCAGCCTGCACCAGCTGGGCATATAGCAGCCGGTAATCATTTCGCGCTTCCACAGCAGCGTCAGCTCCTCTTCCAGCGTGGCGTCCGGCAGCCGGTATGCTACGCCCGTGGTGCGCCCGCCCTCTTTCAGTGCAAGCATGCGCCCCGGCCGGCAGGCGCTGCCGCGCCCGGCGGTGAGGCGCAGGCAGAATGCGCGGTGCCAGCCGGGCAGCGTTCCGGTTGCCGATTCGACGTACTCGAGCGCCGGATTCCACATCAGCGAGCCGTAACCAAAAATCCACACCGGGCCATCATCCGGGCGGCAGGCAAGCGTTGCCGCAAGCGACGCCGCACGCTGTTCAGCCGACCAGAGAAGCGATTCCTCAATAGCGCCAAATGCCGTCTTACAATCTGCCTTCATCAGGAAATCACGCGTTAACACATTCCACCTCCGCCACTGCATGCTTCCCTGCGACATCTGTAATTCGCCTTCCCGGCCTTGTATGCTGTTCATTTTAACAGCAGGTGAGCAACGATAAGCAATTCGCGGGCCAGATGCAACACAGCGGTAGCTCAACCGCCTGAAATGTCAAAATGAAGGTGGCGTATTATTCAGCGGCTATTTCTTTTTATGCCATTTGTCATCGTCCCCTTTCTCGTAGTCATTTTTTACGGCGGCCCAGGCGACCTTGTGCGCCGTCTCTTCACGGCTGGCATCGTCCCGGCGATCTTCTTTATCTTTGTACTGATCCCAGGCGCTGTTAAACGCTTCTTTGTAGATATCCTGCGCGTGAGCAGGCAACACGTTTTGCACGTTATCCGGTAATTCGCTTTTCGATTTGTATGGCATCGTTAACCTCTCTTTTGGCTAAAGAGATAAGTGTGGACGACGATACGTTAGGGTGCCACCCGGCGTTGAAAAATGAACATCGTTGAATCATAGTTTATTGTTATTTAATGACTATTTATCACAGATAGAACATTATAAGCCTCAACCATAAAAATCTTAACAAACGGTAAAATTAAGTAAAAATCAAAGGGTAATTAACCAATTTCTGTTAATTTAATGGCCTCAAAATCTATCTATAATTACAAGCACCTGCACTGATGGAGAAACACATGACAGCAACACACGAGGCGGTAAAAACCCGCCACAAGGAGACGTCTCTCATTTTCCCGGTTCTGGCACTGGCTGTGCTGCTCTTCTGGGGAAGCAGTCAGTCATTGCCAGTGGTTGTGGGGATCAATATTCTGGCTCTCGTGGGAATTCTGACCAGTGCATTTAGCGTGGTGCGCCATGCGGATGTTTTAGCCCACCGTCTTGGGGAGCCGTACGGCTCATTAATTTTAAGCCTTTCGGTTGTTATTCTTGAAGTCAGCCTAATTTCCGCATTAATGGCCACCGGCGACGCCGCGCCAACGCTGATGCGCGATACGCTTTACTCCATCATTATGATTGTGACCGGCGGTCTGGTCGGTTTCTCTCTTTTGTTAGGTGGCCGCAAATTTGCCACCCAGTACATGAATCTGTTTGGCATTAAGCAGTATCTGATCGCCCTGTTCCCGCTGGCGATTATCGTGCTTGTCTTCCCGATGGCGCTGCCGGGCGCAAACTTCACGACCGGCCAGGCGCTGCTGGTGGCGCTGATTTCCGCGGCAATGTACGGCGTGTTCCTGTTGATTCAGACCAAAACGCACCAGAGCCTGTTTGTTTATGAACATGAAGATGACAGCGACGACGATGACCCGCACCACGGCAAGCCGTCGGCCCACAGCAGCGCGTGGCACACGGTTTGGCTGATCGTGCATCTGATTGCCGTTATTGCGGTTACCAAGATGAATGCGAATCCGCTTGAGGCGCTGTTAACTGAACTGAATGCGCCTGTTGCCTTTACCGGTTTCCTTGTCGCGCTGCTGATCCTGTCTCCGGAAGGCCTGGGTGCGCTGAAGGCGGTGCTCAATAATCAGGTGCAGCGTGCGATGAATCTGTTCTTCGGCTCCGTGCTGGCGACCATCTCCCTCACCGTTCCGGTGGTGACGCTGATTGCCTTTATGACCGGGAATGAATTGCAGTTTGCGCTGGGCGCGCCGGAGATGATTGTGATGGTGGCGTCGCTGCTGCTGTGCCAGATCTCCTTCTCTACCGGACGCACCAACGTGCTGAACGGCGCGGCGCATATGGCGCTGTTTATTGCGTATCTGATGACGATCTTTGCATAGTTTTATCTGGTGCGAGCTGATGCCCTCACCCACGGGGTTGAGGTTTCCCCACAAATTAATTCGAGCACTAAGTAATCCCTCGCCCCTCCGGGGAGAGGGTTAGGGTGAGGGGGAACATACGGCGGTGGTGGTTATTCCGTTCACGTTATGTTTCTTGCTACTCTGTAACGATATGACCGGTGAACGTGCCAGGGTGGCTCAGTCTGCACTGAACCCCTAAACCTGGACACCATGCTTTCATTGTTGTTCTGTCAGAGTCCGGTACTCAACCGGACTCATCCCGCCCATTTTTAAACTGATTCGTTCGGTATTGTAATAGCGAATATACCTGCCAATATCGCTTTCAAGCTCTTTCACTGAACTGTACTTTTTCCTGTAATACATCTCTACCTTCAGGTGACTGAAGAAGTTTTCCATTACTGCATTATCCAGACAGTTGCCCTTACGCGACATACTTTGTGTGATGCCTGCATCTGCCAGCATTCTGCGCCATACAGGCGTTCTGTAAGCCCAGCCCTGATCGCTGTGCAACATCACACCTTCTTTGATTCTGCATGCTTTAAGCGCTTTTTTTAGCATCCTGCAGACCAGAGGTTGTGACT